>LCPX01000025.1 GCA_001003855.1 Candidatus Moranbacteria bacterium GW2011_GWE1_49_15
ATAGACCGGCAGGAAAATGTCCGGCTTGATCTGTTTCAGGATGTCCTGCATGTCGAAAGCGTTGCTGTGTCCGCTGGTGTGGACATCGAGGATGTCGGAATGGATCACGTTGTCGCATTTGCGGTAAAGGTCGTCTTTGAGCCTTTGGATAGTGCGCTCGTTTCCAGGAATGACCGAAGATGAAAAGACGATGGTGTCATTCTTCTGAATCTTGATGAAGCGGTGCTCGTCATTGACGATCCTTGAAAGCACGGCGTTCCCTTCGCCCTGCGCTCCGGTGCAGACGACGACCACTTTTTCCCTTGGGAATTTATGGACGTCCTGAACGGAGATAAGCGTTTTCTTGTGCTCTTTTACATATCCTAACTCCTTGGCGATCTCAATGTTCATCTTCATGCTGTATCCATCCAAAGCCACTTTCTTGCCGATGGATTCCGCATATTCAATAATCTTCCCGATCCTCCTGACCTGGGAAGCGAAAGTTCCTATGATGACCAGACCCTTGGCCGCTCCGACCAAATCGTCCAGGTTCTTATACATATCGGCTTCGGTCTTGTGGGTAGGCCTGGTGTCAACAGCCCCCAAACTTTCCAACATCAAGATTCTCGGGGAAGGAAGCTTGGAAAGG
This sequence comes from Candidatus Moranbacteria bacterium GW2011_GWE1_49_15, assembly GCA_001003855.1. Classification (GTDB taxonomy): domain Bacteria; phylum Patescibacteriota; class Minisyncoccia; order Moranbacterales; family GWC2-37-73; genus UBA12053. The sequence continues at coordinate 629 of LCPX01000025.1, forward strand.
TGTTCGTAGGTGAGGGCTTGGTGGTCGACCGGGTTCTTGTCCATAGTCCAGTCTCCCGGGTGGATGACCGTTCCGTCCGGAGTCTTGATGATAACTCCGACCGCGTCCATGATGGAATGCTCCACGTCGAAGAATTCGATTTGGAACTTGCCCAATCTTATCTTGTCGGAAATGTTATTGACCCTGACGGTTTTCAGATGCTGGGCGGAATTCTTTTCGAAATCCTCCATTTTCTTTTTGACCAACGCCAAAGTGAAATCCCTTCCCACGATCGGAGGATAGTTCAGTTCCCTCAGAAGTATCGGGGCCGCCCCGATATGGTCGAGGTGCCCGTGGCTTAGGACCACTCCCCTGACATCCTTTTCCCTGCCTTTGAGGCAGCTGATGTTCGGGATGATGTAATCGATTCCCGGCATGTCCTCTTCCGGGAACTGTATTCCCATGTCCAGGATTATGATGTCCCCGCCGTATTCGAAAACGGTCATGTTCCTTCCGACTTCTTCGTTTCCTCCCAATGGGGTTATGCGAAGATGATCGCTCTTAGGGTTGTCCTGGGGAGCGTTTTTAGGATTGAATTTCTTTTTTCCTCCGGAAAGGGTGTTTCCCGGCGTACCCTTGTGGGCACGATGTTTTCCATCCTGCCTGCGCGGCTTGTTGCCGTGCGCTGGTCGGTTGGTTTTTGCGGCCTGGCCGCTTGTCTGTCTTTTCTCTGTCATATTTTTTTATTATCAGCGGTTATGCTTCACAAATATTTTAATTGTTAGAATTGTGAAAAACTGCTCTTATGATTCTTATTTTGCTGATTATTTATTACTAAATTATCGTCATCGATATGCTTACAACTGATCACGCCTTAGGGAAGGGACTTTATCGTGTCAGAATATATCCAATATCCGTCGGGCCGGCAATGCGCCAATCAGATAATGTATCTTGCCTTCAATAACGGAAGACTTGAAGCAAATAATTTCGATGTGCCGAAGAGAGGACGATCTCACTCGCTTCGCTCTTTGAAACCTTGCGGTTTCAATACTTCCACCGCGGGAAAACTCCCGTTTTCCCGACCCCTTTCCCGTTCAAGTCCAACGGAAAATTTTGGCCGTATTGTGCCGAAGAGAGGACTCGAACCTCCACAGGATTACTCCCACATGCACCTGAAGCATGCGTGTATACCAATTTCACCACTTCGGCTTTAGCCTCTATCCCCTCAAGAGAACCTTGGGAGGTTCTTTGCCAGCAAAAGACAAGATTCCTAACTCACCTTTAATACGAAATAAGGCTCCAAGAAATTTCCCCGGAAAGGGAAATTTGAGTCAAAAAGACTGTTTTTACAAACAAAAAAGAAGTAAAATAGCTTAAATAAAGCAAATCTAAGCGAAGTTTTATCCTATAAATCCATTATACACCCAAACGGCAAATTTGTCCAGGGCCGACCACAAATTCCCGGCTTATTTGTTCCGACCGTAAACGTCATCATAACGCACGATATCATCCTCCTCCAGGTAATCCCCGGTCTGGACTTCTATGATTTCCAATTCCTCCTTGCCCGGATTGGAAAGACGGTGTTTGGCTCCGATCGGGACATAAGTGCTTTCATTTTCCCTCAAGATCAATTCCTGGTCCCCGTTTATAGCTCCAGCCATTCCCTTCACCACGACCCAATGTTCCGCTCTCCTGTTGTGGGATTGGAGCGAAAGCGTCGCTCCCGGATAGACGGTGATCTTCTTCACTTTATGGTTTTTGTCATCCACCAATACCTCATATTTTCCCCAAGGCCTATGTCCCATGACGCTATGATCCACTTCCTTGTAATCGTTCTCCTTAAGATAATTCACGGCTTTTTTCACATCCTCACTCCTGCCTCTTTTTTGGATCAAAATGGCGTCATTGTTTTCCACCACAATCAGATCCTCGACTCCGAGCGCCGTTATGAGTTTTCCGGAAGACGAATGCATGAAAACGTTTTTGGAATCGATCTGGATATGGCGCTTCTGTTGGTTGCCGTTGCCGTTGATGATGTCAGCCAAAGCGTCGAACGAACCTATGTCACTCCAGCCGAAGTCGCCTTCGAAAACCACGACCCTGTCGGATTTCTCGGAAATCGCGACATCTACCGCGATGGACGGGATCTTTCCGAAATCCTTCACGAAATCGTCATATTTTTCAGAATAAACGGGGAATATTTCCGGCGCATGTTTCCCCAGCTCTTCAGAGAAGGTCTTCTCGCTGAAAACGTACATTCCGCTATTCCAGACATATTCGCCGCTTGCTATATATTTTTCCGCCGTCGCCCTATCGGGTTTCTCCTTGAATTCGAGCACCTTGAAATACGGGCTGCCCTGTTCCCCCTTCCTGATGTAGCCATAGCCGCTTTCCGGAGCGGTCGGGGTTATGCCGATGGTTCCGATATTGTCTCCGGTATTTTCAAGAGCTTTTTTCACCAAATCCGCATATGCCTCCATTTTTCCGATATAATGATCGGAAGGGAGGATGATGACCGGTTCCTCTTTTTTCACGCCCTCCTTTTCGACGAGGTATTTAAGCGCCAAAGCGATCGCGGGGGCGGTATTAAGGGACATCGGTTCCATGATGACCTGCTCCTTTCTTAGGGCGGGGTATATTTCCTTTATCTGGTTGAACACGTTGAAATACCCGTCGTAGTTCGTCACCAGGTAGATGTTTTGGGCCGGCATCACCTTCTGCATCCTGGAAAAAGTTTCCTGCAGCAGGGATTTGTCGCTATAGAGCTTGAGGAACTGCTTGGGAAAGGTTTTGCGGGAAAGAGGCCAAAGCCTGGTTCCCGATCCTCCGCACAAAATGACGCTATACATAAAAAATGGGCTTCTTGCCCCGCCAGTCTCCCGGAACCTCCCGAAAACTGCCTAGAGTGAAAGCTATGAATCAATCTTAATGGCTTATCCTATTATATACAAAGGAAGGGCCTCCTGTCTAACACTTTTTACCCAAAAATGGGCTTTTGTGGTAATATTAAGGCGTAAAAAGTAAGGAAAAAGATATGGAAATCACTAACCTGGACAAGATAGTTTTAGAAGCCCTGGACTTCTTCTCTGAAAACAATCCCCCGAAACTGGATTTGGGGAAATTCTCCCTGCCGTTCGTTGTCGGAAGCGGTAACGCCTATAACACCGGAACGATCGTTTTTTCCGACAAAGCGGCGATCTTCGCAGACGAGAGCAACTTCAAAAGCATGATGGAATCATACCGCCCGGCTATAGAAAAGGGCCTGATCACTCAAGCCATTATCATTTCAGCTTCCGGCGAAAAGGACTCCGTTTGGGAAACAGAACTGGCCAAGGAGAAGGGGCTAAGGACCACGCTTCTCACCTGCGGCCAGGATTCTTCCGCGTCCAAAATCGCGGATGAAGTTTTCACATATAGGAAAATAGCAGAACCTTACACCTATAACACCTCGACCTATCTGGGCATGATACTTTCCGCGACGCAGGAAAGCGCGGATGATATAAAAAAACTCATTCAAAACATCGAGCTTCCGGAAAATTTCGATAAGTATGAAGGCTATGCATTCGTCCTTCCAGACAGGTTTTCCAATATCTGTCCTATGCTCGATATTAAAAAGAGCGAACTGTTCGGACCGCATGTTTCCGTCAGGGCTTTCCCCGAAGGCCACGCCCGCCATGCCAAATTCGTCATCCCCACCGAAAAAGAACTGGTTATTTCCATAGGTAGCAAAAATGAATTCTTCGGACATCCCGGCCACAGATGGGAAATCGATTTTCCAGAAAACGCCAGCTTCGGAGCCATGCTGTGCCTCACGTATTTCCTGATTGGAAAAATCCAAGAATCCAAACCTCCTTATTTCAAGGAGAATATCGATGCCTACTGCAATGACTACGGTCCGAAAGCCTACGGCAAGGACACGCCCTTCGAGACGATCGTGCCGGGAAACTGATATCAGGTTCTAGGGATTAGGTTCTAGGTTTTCGATTTGAAAAATATTTAAAGCCGCCTGAGTAGGCGGCTTTTTATAATTCGCAAATTTGGATTTTTAAACCTATGACCGATAACCTAGAACCTAATCCCTACCCTGTTTCCAAACCCTGCTCGTCTTGATGTACCACTTATGGATATCCGCGAATCTCCAGGACGGGGAATTGATGTTTTTCACATCCATCCCCTTGACCGACCTGCTGATAGGATAAAGGTAATATTGGCTGTAAAGGAAGATCGCAGGGTTTTTCTCCTTGATGATATTTTCCAACTGTCTGTAGCTTTCGGCCCGCTTGCCCTCGTCCGTCTCCTGCCTGACGGCCTCAAGAATCCCGTCCGCGTCTTTGTTGTCGAAAAGGGCGAGATTCAGTCCGGGATCGCGCTTATTGGAAGAATGCCAGAAAGAATAGAGGTCCGGATTGAAACTCAAAGCCTGGCCGAAAAGAAGGCTTGGGTATTCGCGCGTCCTGATATAATTTTGCTGGAAATCGGAAACCGAAAGCACTTTCACGTCGACTTTCGCCCCGATCTCCCCCCATTGGTTTTTAAGAAGCTCGGCGTTTTCCGTGAGCTCCGGCCAATCGGTAGTCACTATCTCAAATTCCAACTTATCGCCTTCTTTTTCCCTGACTCCGCTTTCCTGGTTCAAAGCCCAACCGGCCCCGTCCAGGATCCTTCCGGCTTCCTCAGGGTTATAAGCATAATCCGCGGAAAAATCCACATGGCCGTCCATCTGGGGCAAGAGCGGAGAATATAAGGGCAGACCCTTCCCATCCAAGACCTTGTCGATTATCTCCTTCCTATCCACGCTTATAGCAAGAGCCTTCCTGACCTCATCATAAGCCAGGGCGACGCTTTTCGTCTGATTGATGAACAGGGCGAAATATCTCGGGATCACCAATTCTTTGACCTCGGCCCCCTTCGAAGATTTCAATTCTCCCAGCTTCTCCGGCGTGACATTGCTGATTCCGGCGACTTCCTTTTTATTGAAAGCGTTTATGAGGGATTGGGAGTCAGGATAAAAATTGAAATTGAGCCTGGATATGTAAGGAGAACCTCCATAATAATTCTTGAAAGCGGAAAGCTTATAGGTGATGATATTGCCGCTGGAATCCTTCTGGAAATCCATGAACATATACGGACCAGAACCGATCGGCCTCAAATTTTTCTCCGCCAACGAGAACCTCTCGGCCGAGATGTCCTGCCAGATACGTTTGGGCAATATGCCTACGGTCATATTTTCCAAAAATCCGAAGTAGGGATTTTTAAGTTCAAACCTCACTGTGAAGTCGTCCACCTTGGCGACCTCCACCCCTTGCCCATTCTGGCGCAATGGGCTTTTATAGGCCGGGTCCTTGAGAATATTGAAAGTGAAAATCACGTCGTCGGCGGTAACGCTTTGGCCGTCGTGCCACTTGGCGTTCTTTCTGATGAAAACCGTATAGGCCTTTTTGTCTTCGGAAACTTCATATCCTTCCGCCAAATCGTTCACGATTTTCCCATCGTTGCCATATTTGAAAAGTCCGCTGTAAACAAGTCCCACCAAATCCGCATCGGCATCGCTGGTCTGCGAAAGGAGCGGGTTTATATAAATAGGTTGCCCCACGACACCTTCCGTATACTCCCCTCCGAATTTGGCTATGGGTTCGGTCAGACCGTAATAAATGACTTTTCCCCAAAAAACGGTCGCGGAAACGACCAGCAAAGTCAAAAAAGATACCAGGAGTTTCTCCCTGAAACTGAGCATCTTGCTTACGAGAAGCCAATTGCTAGGAAATAATAACTTAAATTTATCTTTAGTACTGATATTTTTACTGTTAGATGATTAGCCTTCTGTCGTCGCGACGCTGGCTATGGCCAGCACCATGAAAGCGACCGACAGGACTATGGAGCCGTAGAAAAGGAATTTTTCGATTCCCCTCTTGGTGTAATATCCGCCGAAATCCCCTCCGAAAGCGGTACTCAAACCGCTACCTCTGTTTTGGAGCAAGATCGAGATAATAAGAAGCACCGACACTACCAACTGCGCAATGATAATAAATCTCATTTTAGTTCATTCCTACTGCTTAAACCCGGTCACCACAAGCCTTAATCTAGCAAATGGCGGCCAGAAGTCAAGCAAAAAGCTATATTAATGGCTATTTCAAAAGGTTTATGGCGCTTTCGCGCCTATCCCAATCCTACAGCAAAAAACCCCTCCAATCAAGCCTCCGACTCATCCCAAGCTTTCTATTTTTTTCTTGAATTCATCGAATATCCGCGGGCCCTTGAGTTCGGGCAAAAACACCAGGGCATCGTCCGAAGCCTTGATAAAACTGCCCTCCTGATGGGTTTTGGGATTTCTCATTATTTTCCGCTTTTCAAGATCGCACAATATCCTTTCGAGAAAAGCGAATCCTAGGAGCTTTTCCCCCAAAGATCTGACGGTCCCAGAAAAAGCATTGTCATGGACCATGTTGACCGGCTCTATTTCCGACGGCATATAATGGGGCTTGATACTCCGGATCCACCGGTTTTTCAACTGGAACGAACGATAAGTCTCAAACCCGAAAACCGGCTGCATGAAAAAATATTCGTTGGCGGAATAAAGATCCTTGGTTGAGATTTCCATGCTGCCCTTGGCCAGGAAATAATTAAGGCAGACCCTGTCCTTTATCTTGCTCTTGTGTCTCCTTTTTCCGACCAGATGGGTCACCAGCGTAACCAAGGTCCTGCCCATCCAGATATGTCCGGATTCCAAAACGATCAAGAGATCCCAATCGCTTTTTAGCTGGGCACTCTTCATGGCCAGCCTGCCGGTTATGCCGATCATCCTCACGAAAGGCACGCATCTTATGAGCGATACCATGGCCTGGAGCCTCTTGGCCTTGGAAAAAGATATTTTCGATTTCATGATCCTCTCTTCCACCAAGTCCTGCCGCCCTTTAAGAAAATAAAAGCCGTTTTTCTCCTCTATGAACCTTATCAGCGGATCCTGCCTGAGTTCATGCAGCACTTCGTGCAAACCGACATCGGAACGCTTGCCCTCATCGTAATAATCGGAATTCATAAGATATTTCCAAACCTCGAAGGGAGTCAGAGGATAGGAAAAAACGTCGTAGTATGCGACGGTGGCCAGGATGTTTTTTGAAATTTCCTTGGAGTTTCTCATAGGCCTCATTCATTATGTTTCCTATTTAACGCGGTACCGGTCGGTATCGATTATTCGAAGACAAGATCGCTAGGCTTCCTTCTTTCCTATCATATCCCCGATAAAAATACTGGCCACCGTCGCCAACGGCACGGAAAGTATGGCGCCCATTATCCCTCCCAGTTTTATTCCGATAAGCAAAACCAGGATGACGACTACCGGATTGAGACCGACCGCCTTCTTCATGACCTGAGGGACTATGACATGGCCCTCGATCTGTTGCAGGGCCGTGAACGATCCGAGTACCAGAAGTCCGGTCAACGGGGACACCAGGAATCCGAAAATGGTTATGAGCGTGGCCGCGATTATCGGCCCCAGGTACGGTATTATTTCCAGCAGACCCACCATGACCGCCAAGAGCAGCGCGAACGGCACCTTGAATATGAGCAACACCGCAAAGCTGAGCAGGAACATGATGAACATCAGCGCAAGCTGACCGAACATCCACCTTCCTATCTTGTTATGGATCCTGTCAAACAAAAAAATGACGTATTCCTGATGATCGCCGGGGGTGACCGAAACCAGGAACTTTTTCATCCCCTCCTCTTTGACAAGCATGTAAAAAGTGAGGGACAGCACCACCACTATCGAAACGAAGAAATTGAAGACGCCCACCGTTTTCGAAAATATTCCCTCGGAACCGCCGAACCCGGAAAACGCCTGGGTGAAAAATCCCTGGATATCAAGCTGGATATTGTAAGATCCTGCATAGCTTTCTATGCCCTGGAAAAACCTGTTCAAGCCCTCCAGATAGGTCGGGATCTTCTGGGTGAATTCCTGGAACTGGCTGATGATCGGCGGTATCAAGAAAGAAAGCGCCGTTCCAACCAACGTGAATATCAGAAGGTACAGAATGAAAACGCCCAGGGTCCTGGGAATCTTTTTCTTGTGCATCCAATCGATGCTCGGATCAAGCGTAGCCGCCAGGATCACGGACAAAAAGAAGAGCGCCAAAATATCCCTGATCACGTAGAGCAACCAAAGAAGCAACAAGACGAAAATGGTCCTGATTACTATGCCTATCGATATTTCCAGCGGCTTTTTTTCGAGCATTTTATTTTCTTAAAGATAAACTTCCTTCTTGTATTACAAATTCAAAATCTTTTCCAAATCCTTCGTGTTCTTATGCGGTCCGATGACGGCCAGGTTCAGCTTGGAATTTTGAAAAACATCCTTGGCTACGCGCTGGACATCCTCGGCCGTAACGACGTCGATCTTTTCAAAGATATCCTCAAGCGTCATGATTTTTTCTTTGCTCACTTCCTGCTCCACGAAAAACATGGAGACTTCGTCGGAGGCTTCGAACCCCATCACGCTTTTGCCTTTGATGTAATCCTTGGCCCTTTGTAGCTCCCTGTCTTCGACTTTTTCAGCGGCTATTTTCGAGTATTGCTCCAGAATGGTTTTCAGTGCCGGCTTTAGGTTCTTATGTTCCACTCCGGCCTGGGTCGCGATGTACCCGCAATCCTGGTACATATCCGCGCTGGTGCGGACATAATAGGCCAGTCCCCTTTTTTCCCGCACCTCGATAAAAAGCCTGCTGCTCATGTTGGCTCCCAGGATCGTCGACAAAAGCCCAAGGGAGAAACGGTCCGGATGGCTTTGATGATAAGCCCTGGTTCCCACAAGCAATTGAGTCTGATCGGTTTTCTTATACCTTATGACCAGTTCCGGTTTTTTCTGGGATTCCTTCACGGCTTTCAACTTCGGCCTTTTGCCATCCCGCATCCCGTCGAAATATTCCTTGACCTTGGCGATGACTTTTTCCTCGTTCATCTTCCCAGCCACGCACACCACGGTGTCGCTGGCCAGATAAAACTTGTCCATATAGCGGACGAAATCTTTCCTGGAAAAAGACGCCACGGTCGCCTTGCCCCCGGCTATTTCCCTGCCGAGCGCGCTTCCCTTGTACAAAAGGTTTTCAAACTCGTCCCCGATCCTCCTCATCGGCATGTCTTCATACATACTGATTTCCTGAATGATCGTGCCGCTCTCCTTTCTGATCTCCTCTTCCTCCAATTTGGAATTGAGATACATGTCCGAAACCACGTCCAGCGCTTTTTCGAAATGCTTGGCGTCCACCTTGGCGTAATACCCGGTCTTGTCCTTGCCTGTGAAAGCGTTGAACTCCCCTCCGATCGAATCCAATTCCTCGGAAATGGCGAGGGTGTCCGGCCGCTTTTTGGTGCCCTTGAAAAGCATGTGCTCGATGAAATGGGAAAGCCCCGCTTCCTTGTCGCTTTCGTGCCGAGATCCCACTCCGACCATGACCGTCACCGTCACCGTCTTGGTCCCCTTCATCGGAATGGTCATGATCCGTAATCCGTTTTTAAGTGTCGTTTTCTTGTATGTCATAACTAGTATTTTTCCAATAATCTTATTAATAGGCGGATTGGTGTTCCGGTCGCACCGGCAGACAAAAATTCATCTTGAGTCGCCGTCATTCTAGGAGCTATATCGATGTGAACCCAGGAAGGAAAATTCTTAGAGAATTGATAGATGAACATAGCGCCCAGGATTGATCCTCCGTATCTTGAATTTGCCCTATTTCTAGTATTGCAAACGTCGGCATTTCTTCCTTTTATCTCCGCTTCGTATTCATCCCAAAGCGGCAATTGCCAAACATATTCTCCGCTTTTTTCTCCTTCTTCGGAAATCAAATCCTTCAATTTATCGTCCTTAGTGAAGAAAGCGGAGGCCCTTTCCCCCAAGGC
>LCPX01000026.1 GCA_001003855.1 Candidatus Moranbacteria bacterium GW2011_GWE1_49_15
CGGCAGCGGATGCAGGGGCATTTGGATTGGGGGATTATCATTTGGCGAAGATTGGAAACTTTCGGTCCCGCTTCAATTGAGGTTTCCGGGACGTCGCGGACAAGGCGCGCGATGCGCACATATGGAACGATCGCTCCGTTCTTGATTTTCAGGACAAGTTTTGTGAAGACCTTGTCGGTGAGTGGTTTGTATCTTCCTTTTTTCCAAAAGTTATACAGCGCGCTGTTTTTCACGACCACGGTCGGATAGATCTTCAGCATGTCCGGTTGGAAAGAGGGGTTTTCGAAAAGCGCCTTGAACATCTTGAAATCTCTGGCTGGAGTGGAACCGGGAAGTCCCGGCATCATGTGATAATTTATCTTGAAGCCAGAGTCTTTAAGAAGCTTTGTCGCTTCAATGGTCTTGTCCACAAGATGTCCCCTTTTGTTGAGTTTCAAGACGTCGTCAAAAATGCTTTGCACTCCGAGTTCGACCCTGGTGCATCCTAGTTTTCGGAAATTCAAAATTTCTTTTTCGTCGATATAATCGGGCCTTGTTTCCAAGGTCAGTCCTACTATCCTGTGCTTGGCTTTTTCATTCCTTTTTTGTTCCGCCAGGAGGGAGTCTGTTATGTTTTTTGATGGCCGATGACTAGTGACTGGTGACCTTTTTCCGTAGTCGTTGCAAGCCCGGAAACATTCAGTGATGAATTTTTTTTGGTATGGTTTGGGCAAGTATGAAAAGGTCCCACCCATGACGATGAGTTCGATCTTGTCCGTTTGGTGGCCGTTGAGCTCGAGGGAGCGCAAGCGGTTTCGGACTTGTCTGTAGGGATCGAACTGCGAAGATATCGCCCGCATCACGGCCGGTTCGTTGGAAAGGTAGCTTTTCGGCATATCTTTTTCGGTCGGGCAATACAGGCATTTTCCGGGGCAAGGGTATGATTTGGTGAGTACCGCGATGACAGCCACTCCGGACTGCGTCCGGATCCTTCGACTGATCAGGGATTTTTCGAAATCAAAGTTCCTTTTTATTTTTTTCGCTTTCACCAGCTTCTCGTATCGATCGCGCATATCGGCATTGGTGGGAATCGGCAGCCGGAACTGTTTGGAAAGTTTCTTTTTGAGAACCAAAAGCTCCTCCGAATTTTTCGGAAGGCTTTCGATTGCGGATATTATATATTTGTCGTAAGCTTTATTCATATGAAAAAAGATGTGGCTGAAAAAATTTTGGTTGAAACCGAAAAGGGATATAATCTTATTTCCGGTAAATTTTCCCAAACGCGCAAGAATTTTTGGGCCAGTTTGGAATTTATCGGAGCATATGTGAAAGACAGGGACAATGTTTTCGACTTCGGCTGCGGGAACGGAAGACTCTTTGAGTTTCTAAGCGGTAAGGCGAAAATCGGATACTGGGGAGCGGACGTTTCCGGAAATCTCATTGATATCGCGAAAAGCAAATATCCCGTTGAAAACGCGCGTTTTTCAAAACTGGATCCCAGTCAAGACAGTCTAGCACTGGAGGATGGATTTTTCAATACGGTTTACTCGATCGCGGTTTTCCATCACATTCCCGGAGAGGAGCTGAGGGCGAAGCTGGTCGGAGAACTTTTGAGGATCATGAAGCCGGATGGTCACGTTGTGGTGACAGTTTGGAATCTTTGGCAGAAGAAATATTTTAAAGCCATATCACAAAATTGGAAAAACAAACTCTTGGGGAAAAGCGAGCTGGATTGGAATGATTGTTATATTTCGTTTACGGATAATCAGGGAAAAGTTTTCCAAAGATTCCACCGCGCATTCACCAAGAGGGAATTGAAAAAGCTTTTCGAAGGCGCAGGGTTCGAAACGGAAAGATGTGAAGTTATCGGGGGGCGGAATATCGTTTATATTGGGAAAAGGATTTAAAAGTGATATCATGATGATATGGATATATTGCAAGCGGTAGTTTTAGGGATAGTGCAGGGGCTGGGGGAATTTCTCCCGATCTCTTCGACGGCGCACTTGGTGCTCGCCCCGTATTTTTTCGGTTGGGAAGACCCGGGGCTGGCTTTCGACGTGGCGCTCCACGCCGGAACATTGGTGGCCGTTTTGGGATATTTTTGGAAAGACTGGGTGGATATCGTGAAGGCGGCCGTCAATCACCTCGGTTTGAAATTCCAATTCGAAAGCCGGAACCATCTGGACGTCTATAGTTCCAATTTATTATGGCTTTTGGCTATAGCGACGATCCCGGGAGCGCTGGCCGGGTATTTTTTGGAAGATTATGCCGAGGGGGTCTTCAGGCATCCCTTGGTCATCGCGTTCTCGCTTTCGTTCGTGGGGCTTCTTTTGTACGCGGCTGATAAGTTCCTCAAGCACAAAAAAGAAGTCAAAGACATGACCGTTCGGGATTCGATCATAATCGGGATCGCGCAAGCGATCGCGATCATTCCGGGAGTATCGCGCTCCGGGGCCACGATGACCGCCGGTCTCTGGGCCGGACTATCACGGGAAGGGGCGGCCAGGTTTTCATTCCTGATGTCCACGCCGATAATTTTGGGGGCTGTTTTGGCGCAGTTTTCAGATTTTTTCAACGGGAAATTTGAGACCGTCCCCTTGGTTGTCGGAGTGCTCACTTCCGCGATCAGCGGATATTTGGCGATCGCTTTCCTTTTGAGATTCCTTCAGAAATACGGCTTCGCGATTTTCGTTTGGTACCGCATATTTCTGGCTTTGGTTATACTGGCAGTTTACTTCACTTCTTAGGATTTCTTGACAAGAATTCGGCATCTGTTAATATACCCCCATAGGGTATATTTTTTATCACCAAAATCAATGAAAAAAGAAGATTCCAAGAAAAAAATCACTGACAGGATTTCCAGAATCGAAGGACAGCTTCGGGGAATCCGGAAGATGATCGAGGCGGAAAAAGGGTGCCTTGATATCATCACGCAAGTCAGCGCGGTAAAAGAAGCCGTTTCCAAATTAGGGGTGGAACTTCTGAAGGATGACTTTTGCAAGATTGTCCTCAAAAAGGGAATCGATGACAAATATATAGAGACTCTTTTTAAGATGAAATAAAAATGAAATTGCTGGATAATATTCAAAAGTATTTATTGTGGTGGATTTTCGGAGCCGTGGCTCTGGGATTGTCAGCGGTGAAATTTTTCGGAGGATATGGTTTTTCTCCCCTGATATGCCTTTTCGCCGCGTTGGTCATGATTTATCCGTCATTGGTGCCGCTCTCTTTCGACAAGGTCGGAGCATCCCTGAAAAATTACCGGATCATCGCTTTCTCGCTCTTTGTTAATTTCATCGTTTCTCCCGCAGCCGCCTTCGTTTTGGGATATGTTTTCCTAAGAGAAAATCCTGAACTCTGGATCGGGCTCATGCTTCTTTCGCTTCTTCCCGGAGGCGGAATGGCCACGACCTGGGCCTTGAAATCCAAAGCTGATATGCCGTCTGCGATAGGGATCATAATCACCAATCTTTTCGTCGCCATATTGGCAGTCCCGCCCTTGATTTCGTTGGCGCTAGCAAGGATAATGCCTGTCCAAGGCGCGGCTTATTCGGCAGATGGAACGTGCCCGATATCCGTCGCCACGAACGACGCCCTTTCGTGTGCGAGAGGCTCCGGTGTGGATTCCGTTAAGATCGCTTTGGCGATATTCCTGATAGTGGTGGTTCCGTTGGTTTTGGCATATGGAACGCAGAAAGTTATAAAAAAACAAAAGGGAGCGGAATATTTTGAAAGCATCAAAGGCAGCTTCGGAAAGATCAGTAATTTGGGTCTCGTGTTGGTTTTGGTCGCGCTTATGGCTTTGGGTAGCAATGAAGTGATTTTTTCCAATCCCGCGATGATCGCAAGATCCTCCATTCCGCTGGTTTTGTTTTACGGCATCGTTTTCTCGGTTTCCATGGTCGGATATCGTATCTGGAAAAAATCGGACAAAGGGAAGTCTTTGGTCTGGGGAAGTTATTTGCGCTATGTGACGCTGGCGCTTGGGATGGCGATCTCGCTCGTTTTTCAGAATCCCGCACTCAGCGCATCGATTGTGATCATAGTCATGTCGTATTTCATACAGATTCCTACATCCGCCTGGTTGGCAAGATATTTCGAAAAAACAGGAAACAATTTAATAGGTAATTAATTTTAAAAACGCGTTTTTATCAGCAATTTTTGTTGATAAAGATGGCGTATAAAAAAGCATGGGCAAGGCGATCGAATTAACAAACAACACTTTTGAGAAAGAAGTCATCAAGTCTAATGTGCCTGTATTGGTGGATTTCTGGGCGCCGTGGTGCGGACCATGCCAGATGATGGCTCCGGTTTTGGACGATCTTTCCGCCGAACTTTCAGGTAAGGTAAAAATAGCGAAAGTGGATGTGGAAAATCCCGACAATCAGGAGCTGGCGATGAAATATCAGATTATGAGCATTCCGAACATGAAACTTTTCAAAGGCGGGGAGGTCGTGAAAGATTTCGTAGGTTTCCGCCCGAAAGAGGCGTTGAAGCAGGAATTGGAGGCGGAATTGTAAGTTTTAAAAAATATTTCCGTTTGAAAAAAATAAAATAATAATCTTAAAAATATGACCGATCCATTTTCGAGCGCATTGAAACAATTGTCCGACGTAAACGAGCTGATCAAATTGGACGCCAACGTTTTTGCGCAACTGCAGAACCCGCAGAAATTCCTGGAAGTTTCGATTCCGGTGAAGATGGATGACGGATCAGTAAAGACATTCGCTGGATACAGGTCGCAGTTCAACGACGCCAGGGGACCATTCAAGGGAGGCATCAGATTCCATCCGGACGTAAACGTTTCCGAAGTCAAAGCTTTGAGTGCCTGGATGACTTGGAAAACCGCGGTCGTCGATATACCTCTCGGCGGCGGGAAGGGCGGAGTGATCGTGGATTCACGGAAACTTTCGGATGGGGAATTGGAAAGATTGGCCAGGGGCTATATCCAGGGTGTATATAAATTGATCGGATCGGAAACCGATGTGCCCGCTCCCGATGTTTATACTGACCCGAGGATCATGGGATGGATGATGGATGAATATGAAAAGCTCGTGGGAGTCCATCGCCCTGGAGTGATAACCGGCAAGCCGCTAAGTATCGGAGGTTCCCAGGTGCGCGAATATTCCACGGCACAAGGAGCTTTCTATGTCATCAGGGAGGCCGCGAAAAAACTTGGCCTTGAGAAAGGGGCGACCGTGGCGATCGAGGGATTCGGGAACGCCGGATCCCATCTGGCTTCAATCCTTCAAAAAAACGGATATAAGATTATCGCCGTAAGCGATTCCAAGGGGATGATCGTGAATTGCATGGGTCTGGATGTCGAGCAGGTTAAAAAGCACAAGGAGATGACCGGTTCGGTCATGCATTATGAAGGATCGGAAGAGGTGAAGATCCCGCATTGCATAGCGCAGGAGGCCGACATATTCATTCCGTCCGCGTTGGAAAACTCCATAACGGCCGAAAACGTGAACGACATAAAAGCCAAATTGATTGTCGAAGTGGCGAACGGGCCGATCACTCCGGAAGCGGATGATATTCTGAACAAGAAAAACATCTTCGTTGTGCCGGATATCTTGGCGAACGCCGGAGGGGTGGCGGTGAGTTATCTGGAACAGGTCCAGAACGCCTATGGGTATTATTGGAAGGAAAAGGACGTTCTCGGAAAATTGGAAGATATTATGAAGAAAGCATTCGAGGATGTCTGGAAGGAAAAAATGAAGTATAATACGACCATGAGGCTCGGGGCCTACGCGCTCGCGCTCAGAAGAGTGGAGCAGGCGATGAAAGCGAGGGGACGAATATAGGATTTAAACTTTTATTTCAAAAGAATGGATGAGAAGAACAAAAAATATGATCTAGCTATCATAGGCGCCGGACCGGCGGGACTTTCCGCTTCGGTTTACGCTTCGAGGTACGGGGTGAAAAACATCGTCATCGGCGGGGTTTCGGGCGGAGTGACGACGCAGACGCACGAGATCGGTAATTGGTTGGGAACGCAGAAAATCAAAGGATATGAATTCGCGCAAAATTCCGCGGAACATGTGAAGAGTTATGGGGCGGAAATAATCAGCGCTCTCGTGGATGAAATTAAAAAGAAAGAAGACGAAACGTTTTCATTGTCCCTCAGTGATGGACAGAAAATAGAAGCGAGAACTGTCATTATCGCGCTGGGCACGAGACATAGACATTTGGGAATTCCCGGAGAAAAGGAATTCGCAGGAAAAGGCGTTTCATATTGCGCCACTTGCGACGGGTTTTTCTATAAAGGAAAAACTGTGGCGGTCGTGGGAGGAAACGACAGCGCGGCAGGAGCGGCCGTATTTTTGGGGGATATCGCCAAACAGGTTTTTATGATTTATAGGAAGGACGAGCTTCGCGCCGAACGTTTCTGGGTGGAACTTATAGAGAAGAATCCCAAGATAAAAGTTTTGTATAGCACGAATATCAAGGAGATTTCGGGAAGTGAGAAAGTGGAAGAAGTTACGCTCGACAGCGTTTTTGACGGATCCGATAAATTGAAAGTCGACGGGATATTCGTCGAAATAGGATCCGAACCGAATGTGGAACTGGTGAAGGATTTGGGAGTTGATTTGGACGAAGACGGTTTCATCAGGGTCGCTCCGGACGGGAAAACAAACGTGAGGGGCCTTTGGGCGGCGGGGGATATCACCACCGGCTCGAACAAGTTCAAGCAGATCGTGACCGCGGCTTCCGAGGGAGCGATCGCGGCCCAAAGCGTCCAGCAGTTTTTGAAGAAATAGTTTCGCGAAATAAAGAGGCCCGGCGGAGTTTCTCCGTCGGGCCCTTTTTGCGCTCATGCTTGTCGCTTGTCTCTTGGAATATCCCGCTTGATATCCAGGAGGATGTTTGTGACATCCGCAAGGTCTTTGATCGTTATGGAGTCAGCGCCCCAGCCGTTCCAAATTTTGGCGTATCTTGACTTGAATTGTTCTTCCGATTCCCGGGTGGGGAATTTCAAGTGCCAGGGATACATCACGCCTACTTCAAAATTGAAGCAGCCTAACTGGAATTCCTCTTCAAGAATAGGCAGAATGCCATGGATCATCATGGGTTGGAAGTCGCCGTCAGGAAAAAAGCTGGAAGCAAGATCTTTGTCAGAGGGATTTACCAGTGGCTTGATGGTTTTAAAATAGGCGATGATTATGTTTCTGGCCGATTTTGTTCCTGGTGTGGCACCTTCATTTTTCGTTGCCGTCATAAGATCTCCCGGTAAGTGGTTCGTTGCATCCTCCGAAAAAGCAATAAATTGAAAGAACTCACCTCCCTTGGCTTGGATTGATAATCCTCCTGCACCCATTAAATCCCTTTAAAATGGGATTGTCAAATTGACGGAATTTGGAACTATGGACAAATAAAATATTTCCTGTATAATTATTTTTGTAGCTTGAAGCGGTGTTTTTATTCGTGATTTTTGTTTTGATGGGCCGGTAGCTCACCTGGGCGGAGATTGCTCCCTAGTTCTCAATCTCTTGCACGAGGAGCTGCAGACCGATGTTGAAAATTTATGGGCCGGTAGCTCACCTGGTAGAGCGCCTCATTTGCACTGAGGAGGTAGCGGGTTCAAGTCCTGTCCGGTCCACACCTTAATTTTAAATTACAAATTCTAAATTTAAAATTATGGAGTCGCTTTGGCGACGACATTTTTACGGGCGATTAGCTCAGGTGGAGAGCGGAGCGTTGCTCATTCGCAACACTCCTGATCATGACGAGATACCGTTGAAAATAAAAGCAATATTTACGGGCGATTAGCTCAGGTGGAGAGCGGAGCGTTGCTCATTCGCAACACTCCTGATCATGACGAGATTACGTTAAAAATATCAAAAGTTTAAATTTACGGGCGATTAGCTCAGGTGGTTAGAGCGCGTCACTGATAATGACGAGGTCCCAGGTTCGAGTCCTGGATCGCCCACAAAAGAGGCCCGTAACGGGCTGTTTTTTTTGCGCTTTTTACCTTGTTGACAAAATCCGGGGGATGCGGTAATATAAGGATAAGAAAAGCCCCAGGGGCTTTTTAAAAAACCTCAAAAATCATATTACAAAAGCCACATGAACAAGGTCATAAATTTCATCCAAGAGGCGAAAGTGGAACTTACTAAGGTCAATTGGCCCACCAGAAAGCAGACTCTGAATTACACGGTTTTGGTGGTGGCGGTCAGTTTGGTGGTGGCGGCTTTTTTGGGAGGTTTGGATTATTTGTTCGGCGCGGCATTGAGGGAATTTTTAATAAAATAATCAAGAGCGACCGGAGTGATCGTGGTCGCATTCATAAAAAATGGCAAAGCAAACGCAACATCACGGAAGGGCTTGGTATGTTATCCATACGTATTCCGGATATGAGGAAAACGTGGCGAGAAACCTCAAGCAGAGGATCGAATCCATGGATATGCAGGATCTCATTTTCGACGTGATCGTTCCCAAGGAGAAGAAGATTAAAATCAAGGGAGGGAAAAGGACCGTCGTGGAAGAAAGAATATATCCGGGATATGTCCTGGTGGACATGATCGTGACCGATGCCTCCTGGTATGTCGTTCGAAACACTCCCAATGTGACCGGTTTCATCGGACTCGGAACGACTCCTACCCCGGTGGATCCAGCCGAGATCGAGATGCTCAAGAAGAGAATGGGAGTCGCTGAGCCTAAATATAAAATCGATGTGAAACTTGGTGACGCGATCAAGATAAACGACGGGCCGTTCAAGGATTTTGACGGCAAAGTGGAAGAGATAGACGACGCCAAGGGAAAAGTCAAAGTGCTGGTTTCCATCTTCGGAAGGGAAACGCCGGTAGAATTGGACTTCCTGCAGATAAGAAAGATATAAATCAGTTAACAAGTAATAAACAACCGGTAACCGATAATAAAGCTTCTCTGGAATTTCCAGATTATAGGTTCGGGTAATAAGAAAAAAATATGGCAAAGAAGATAAAGACGATCGTTAAGCTGCAGGTAATCGGAGGCAAAGCCAATCCAGCCCCTCCGGTAGGTCCTGCTCTGGGTCAGCACGGATTGAACATCCAGGAATTCTGCACGAAGTTCAACGAGGCTACCAGGGAGATGATGGGGGATGTTGTTCCTGTCGAGATCACGGTATTCGATGACAGGACTTTCACTTTCATAATGAAGACCGCTCCGGCGGCCGAGTTGCTCAAAAAAGCGGCCGGTGTCGGAAAAGGAGCGGCCAACCCTCTGAAGGACAAGGTTGGAAAAGTCACCAAGGCGCAGGTCAAGGAAATCGCGGAAAAAAAGATGGTCGATCTCAATGCCAATGATGTCGAGGGAGCGATGAAAATCGTCGAAGGAACCGCAAGATCCATGGGAATAAAGGTTGAATAAAAACCCGCATACTTAAATAATTATTATTTTTGTGGCAGAAATTGGATTTTTCCGTTTCGTTATGACCACGCAAATATCATGAAAAGAGGAAAAAAGTACTCGGCGATAGCTGAGAAGATCGAGAAGAACAAGCTTTATGAAGTCGAAGAAGCTTTGGGTCTCGTGAAAGAAGGCAAGGTCGCCAAATTCGACGAATCCGTCGAGGTTCACGTTAATCTTGGAATCGACAACAAGAAGGACCAGGTTCGCGGATCGGTAGTTTTGCCGCATGGTACCGGAAAGGTCAAGAAGGTCGCCGTAATCACCTCTACTAAAACCAAGGAGGCTGAGGAGGCCGGTGCCGATTTGGTCGGAGCCGAGGAGCTTATTGAGAAGATTAAGAACGGCAAGGCTGGAAACTTCGACGTCGTCGTAGCTACCCCTGAAATGATGCCTAAGCTCGCCCAGGTCGCCAAAATCTTGGGACCGAAGGGACT
>LCPX01000027.1:0-9673 GCA_001003855.1 Candidatus Moranbacteria bacterium GW2011_GWE1_49_15
GCTGTCTGACCTTCGCGGCCAATAACCATTCCCATATCGGCCGGATTTACATCCAACGTGATGAGAACTCCCATTTCATCGATTTTCCTCTCTACCTTGACGTCTTCAGGGTGGTCAACGAGAGCCTTCACGGTGTACTCGAGGAACTCCTGGTCTGTCGGTCTTACATCTGTCATCTTAGTGTTTCTCTTAATGATTATTAGCTAGGAGGCTTGTTTGAGGGATTATTGGTTGATCCGCCCACTCTTATCTCCTACCCTAATTATAGTCCTTTTTGAAGTTTTTGTCAAAGGGCCTATTAGCAGGGGTATTTATTCATACAAACCGCCAGGGAATCAATTTCTCCTCTTCCTCAGCAGCGCCTTGACGGTCTTGAGCGAAATCAACGCGTCCAGCCAAAGCGACCAGCTTTCGATATAAAAGACGTCCAGCTTGTATTCGTCCTCGAAATCCAAATCCGACCTTCCGCTGACCTGCGCCATGCCGCTGATTCCCGGCTTGATGGTCAGAAGCCTGCGGTGGTATTCGTTGTATTTTTCCACTTCCCTTTCCTGGTGCGGCCTCGGTCCCACGAGGCTCATCTCCCCTTTCCAGACGTTGAAAAGCTGGGCCAATTCGTCCAAAGAATACCTCTCGATAAAGTTCCCGACCCTGGTTTTTCTCGGATCGTTCTTGATCTTATAAAGCGGCCCCTTCCTGACGCTCCTTTCGGCTATGAGTTCCTTTTCGTACTCGATCGCTTTGCGTCCTTCCGAAGTGTTGGGGTCCGTGCAGAATTCCCATTTCATATAGCGGAATTTGTAAACGTAAAATTTCCTGCCGTTGCTTCCGATCCTTTCGTTGCGGTAGATGATCGGACCTCCGGGCTTCCTTTCAGTCAAAGATTCCCATTTGATCAATATCGCGATCAAGAGCATTATCGGCGAAAAGATGATGATCAGGAGCGTCGAACCCACGAGGTCGTATATCCTCTTGAGGATCCTTCCCCAGCCTTCCAGTGGGGTATTCTTGATTTCGATTATCGGTTCTCCGTTCAGGATGCCCGTTTCAAACCTGGCCGTCTGCAAGGCGGTCGGGATGAATTTGTACGCGATGTTATTGATCGCGCAAAAGTCCACGAGTTTCTCCTGTTCGCTGTCAGTAAGCGTGGAGTCGCAAAGGATGATTTCGTCGATGCCTTTCTCCTTGCGGATTTCCTTGATAGCCCTGATGCTTCCCGTGCTTATGTGGTCGACGATGCTGTATCCGAGATAGGGATTCGCCTTGATCGATTCCCCCATCTTTTTCATCTTGCCGTTGCTTCCGATCAGAAGGACCCGATACACGCCGGTTCCTTTTTTCACCAGGATATATTTCTGAATCCTCTGGATGACATATCTTCCGACGGTCACATAGGCCACCGCCAGAAACCAGCCAGCAAGGATTATGAAACGCGAAGAAAACCATTCCCTCTTGAGGAATATCGCGACGATGATCACGACGAGCGCTATCGAAGTCGCGGTGAAGATCTTGAGCGCTTCCTGCCAGAACTTCCTGGTCGTCTTGATGTTATACAGCCCCTCCAGCGCGTACACCCCGATGAAAAGAGGCATCACCGTAAAGACCATTTGGATGTATTGGGAAAACGGGAATATATAGAGCTTCGGTTTGAGCGCGAGAATCTCGGGGATATCACGAATGGCGAACGCGCTGATCGCCGCCAAAAAAATCATCAGGATATCGATCGGCACTTGGACCGCGCTGAATATCAACTCCGATTTTTTCTTCATAAAAATTTGTTCGATAATAATTGGGTCCTGGGGAAATTCTTCCGTCGCGTCCGATTTTCTCTTTGGGACCATCGCTTATCAAGACGGATCTATAAGCCGGATTCTGTCGTGGACGATCATTTATCTAGGCCGACCGTTACCGGCCGGCTCGAGCGGCACTTCCCGACAAGTCGGGACACGGCCTTGCACCGCGCAGGGTTTGCCATCTTCCATTGTCGCCAATGGGGAAATGCCGTGGCGCGCGAGTTTCGTTAATCAGCTGATAAAACGAATCCGTTACCTCGGCATACTTTTCACGTTTCATCCCGACAAGTCGGGACTAGTATAGTCTCTGTGGCACTTTCCCTTGGCACGCCTCGCGGCGTACCCGGTGGGCGTTACCCACTGCGCATGGTTCCGACAAGTCGGAACCGGTGTCCGGACTTTCCTCCCTCCCGCCAAAGGCGGGACGGCGATCATCCAATCCATCTTGATAAGCTATGTTCTCAAAAAACTGGCCATTCCAAGCCCTTTTTCAGGCTTCTTCCATTATACCATAACCGCTATAGTATATATTATTTCGGCTAAATTGTCAACACATTACTACGCGAAAAACTTACTTGTTGTTTCTGGAAAAATACCACTCATAGACTTCCTTGGTGACCGGGACCGCGCTCGAACTTCCGTCCCCGACTCCCTCGACCAAGATAACCATGGCGATTTGGGGATTCTCATAGGGGGCAAAGGAGGCGAACCAGATATGGGTCTTGTCTTCGTTGCCGAATTGGGCTGTTCCGGTCTTGCCCGCGACTTCCACCGGAAGATCCTTGAGGAACTGGGCCGTACCGTCCGTGATGGTCTTGCGCATGCCTTCCTTTACCACCTCCATTATGCCGGCCGACATTCCCGTCTGGCTCAATATTTCCGGTTCGACATAGGTGATCTTCCCGTCGTTCCCTTTTATCTGCGAAACCACGTGCGGACGATAAAGCGTCCCGCCGTTGGCGACGGCCGCGATGCTGTTCGCGACCTGGAGCGGGGTGGACGTGATGTAACCTTGTCCGATCGAAGCGTGGTAACTGTTGCCGATATACCATTTTTCACCGAGTTTATCCTGCTTCCATTGCTCGTCAGGAATGAAGCCTTTCGCTTCGCCCGTTATGTCTATGCCGCTGCGTTTCCCATAACCGAAAAGGTCATAGAATTTCTTCATGCGCGACATGCCCAAACCTTCGATGCTTCCGTATCCTCCTCCGATGGTGTAGAAAAATATGTCGTTGCTTTCCGCGATGGCGGTGCGCACGTCGCTCGGTCCGTGCACTTTCCAATCTCCGAAAGAAAAACTGCCGATGCGCAAAGTTCCTCCGAGGCCGTCGATGACCGTCGACGGGGTGATGACCCCCTCGGAAAGCGCGGCGGCAGCCAAAACGGGCTTGACCGTCGAACCCGGGGCGTATTCGCCGGAAACGGCCCTGTTAAAAAGCGGCTTATCCGGATCGTTGATGAGTCCCAGATACTGCTCCTGGGAGATTTTCTTGGCGAAAAGATTGTTATCGTAACTCGGGAGGTTCACCAAAGCCAGTACTTCCCCGTTTTTCGGATTTATGGCGACGGCGGCGGCCACTTTGGCGTCGGTCTTTTCCAGGGTAGTGGAAAGAGAATCGTATATTTTTTTCTGAAGCTCGGCGTCGATGCCCAGGATAAGATCGCTTCCGGGTTTCGGATTTATGATCCCGACCTCCCTCTTCACGTTCCCTACGGAATCAACTTCCACCTGGAAAGCGCCGTGCACTCCGCGCAGGTGTTTTTCATAAGTCTTTTCCAATCCCTGTTTCCCGATGTAGTCCGTCAAGGAATAACCCTGGTTCTCTTCGAGTTCCTTTTTTTCTATCTTGCCTTCGTATCCCAGTAAATGGGAAAAGATCGAACTGTCGATATATTCACGGACCGCCGTCTTCTCGATGCGCACGCCCGGAAATTCCGAAGCTTTTTCCAAAAACAAAAGCATGTCGTCCTGCGGGATGTTGTCCTTTATGAGGATGGGGCTGAGGGAATTGGCGGGCGCGGCGCCTATCTTCGCCAAGATCTCTCCCTTGTTGATGCCGATCAGTCCGGACAATCTCCCGGCCAAATCATCCAGCGATCCTTCCTCTTTCGGGATATCCGCCGGCAACACCACGATGTCGACGCTCGGGACGTTGTTGACCAGGGGAGTTTGGAACCTGTCGAAAATCCTTCCGCGCGGAGCCTTGATGACGATTGACCGGATGCTGTTTCCCTTGGAAACCTGTTGGTAATGCGCGCCTTTTATCATCGTGAGATACATCGCCCTTCCGGCCAACACCAAAACGAACGCGACGACGACGTACCACAAAATATCGAACCATCTCTGCTCCATCGGCCGTTCCATGCGAGCAGCCTCCTTTTCGGTGGCCGTCAACACGTAATCCTCGATTTCCATTCCGCGGGCTATGCCGCCTTGTTTTCTGGACATATTTTTTTTATCTGGATAAAGGAACCCTGTCGTTTTTCTTCAAGTAGAAAAATTTCTCAACCTTCCCCACAAAAAGGAAAAGAATCGCGAATATGAGCAGGTTGCAAAACGATGCGAAAAAGAACATTTTGGAAAAATTCCACAAATCGGAAAAATCCCTTCGGAAAAAATCAAACCCCGCCCCATGGAAAGAAAGCAGCCAACGCGATCCCAAGGTCGAAGAAATGACAAAAAACACCATCAAAAAAATTCCTCCTCCCCTCGCGTCCGCGGAAAACCTTTTAGAAAAAAAACTCACCCCATATGCGACCAATGCGAATATTATCACATGCGACCCCAATGGAGAAAAGGTGGCCAGATCATACAGGATTCCGGCGAACACCGCCCAGGGCAAAAGGGAATCGAATCCGTCCAGGAGCGTCCAGGCCAGAACCAGCATAAGGACCACGTCCGGCAGCCAGGCGGAACCGGACAATGCCGGGACGGAACTTG
The DNA here is from genome assembly GCA_001003855.1 of Candidatus Moranbacteria bacterium GW2011_GWE1_49_15. GTDB lineage: Bacteria > Patescibacteriota > Minisyncoccia > Moranbacterales > GWC2-37-73 > UBA12053. Next base: position 4,735 of record LCPX01000027.1, read on the forward strand.
CCTGCAAAACAGTCGCGCAGAAAATTATTATGGAATATATGGAAAATTTCTTCATTTGCTATTTCATTCCCTTAACGACGAAAACCGCTTCCGAATCCGAAACGTCCGCAGGGGAAGCGACCACAGCCTGTTGGAAAAGATGGTCGTCCGAAGGACGCACTTCCTGGACCGTTCCGATGAACAATCCTCTTGGGACGTCGCTCCCGATACCCGACGTCACTATCTCATCCCCGACCGAAACCGAATCGGTCTGAAGGATGGAATCCGCGATTATATCCAACCCGTATTCCCCGTTGGCGATGCCACGCGCTCCGGATTTCGGCACCATGATATTTATCGCACTTTTGGGATTGGTCAGGAGCATGACCATCGACCTATCGGAAAATGTCTGCTGGACCCTGCCTATCATAATTCCGTCTGAGATTATCACGGCCGCCCCTTCACGTATCCCGTGCTCGGAGCCTTTGCCTATCTCCAGCCAATTACCCAGGCCTTGCGGATCGCGGGCCACCACGAAGGCGGCTTCCAAATCGAACTTCTCCCTAGGCAAAAGTCCCACTTGCTCACGCAAATATGCGTTCTCCCTTTCCATATCGTGCAACCTGGCGTTTTCAGAAAGCAGCCGCTGGTTCTCCCCGATTATTCTCCGATTCTCTTCCTTGAGCTGTCCGATCGAGAAAAGAAACTCCCCGGCATCCCTTGTTCCATATGAAACGGAATATGAAAACTTTTTGAAAGGATAGGCGATTTTTCCGAAAACCGACGCCAACGGATTAAAAAGGCCCCTGGGATTTAAAAAAACCAGCAATCCGAAAATTGCCAATATGACCAAAACCTTGAACAATTTTTTTGAAGAAAATCCTCTCATTTGAATTTTTTCTCACCTTGATCCTCGATCAAAACGTCCTTGAGCAACTCGAGATCTTCCAAGACTATCCCGGCTCCGCGGACGACCGCCGTGAGCGGATCCTCCATCATGCGCACGGGAATATCGGTTTGGTCCGCGATCAATTTATCCAAACCGCGTATCAAACCGCCTCCGCCGGCCAGAACGATCCCCCTTTGCATGATATCCGAAAGAAGTTCGGGCGGGGTTTCCTCCACGACAGTCTTGATATTGTTGATGATTATCCTGATGGACCTGGAAAGGGCTTCCCTGACCTGGACGTCGTCCATGATGACTTCCTTGGGGAGTCCGCTCACCAGATCCCTTCCGCGCACCGGATAAGTGAGGGTTTCCTCTTGGGGAAAAGCGCTCCCTATGGCGATCTTGATGTCTTCCGCCGTCCGCTCGCCGATCAAAAGATTGAATTCGTCGCGGCAATACCTGATGATATCCTCGTTCATCTCGTCGCCGGCCACCCGAAGGCTCCTGGCGGAAACGATTCCGCCCAAAGAAATGACCGCGATTTCGGAAGTGCCCCCTCCGATATCGACGACCATGTTCCCGCGCGCTTCGATCACCGGCATCCTCGCCCCGATAGCCGCGGCCATCGGTTCTTCGATAAGATATGCCTCCCTGGCTCCCGCGTTGGTGGCCGCGTCGACAACCGCTTTCTTTTCGACTTCCGTTATGCCTGAAGGTATGCCGATCAAGACCCTCGGACGGGGCATGAGCGAAAAAGATTCCTTGTGGACTTTGTCGATGAAATATTTGAGCATCTGCTCGGTCACCTCGAAGTCACTGACGACTCCGTCGACCAAAGGCCTGGTGGCGACGATATGGCTCGGGGTTTTTCCGACCATGCGCTTGGCTTCCTTGCCGATGGCCAGCACCTGCCCGGTCCTTTTGTTGAGCGCGACGACCGAAGGCTCATTGATCATTATGCCTTTCCCTTTGACATAAACCAAAGTGTTGGCGGTTCCCAAATCTATACCGATATCTTTGGAAAGATTTCCGAAAATATTGCCGGTTATTTTTCTTGTAAATTTCTTGAAGTTCATTGACATGATGGTTTTGTTTTTCAAAAACAAAAAGGCTTTGTGCAAGCTTTTCTTCCCTTTTGAAATAAGTTAAGCACTTGGTATATGATAGCTCATGAGGGGGCGCATGTCAAAAGAAAAAACCGCCTCAAAAGGCGGTTCATAAATAAATTTAAAATTGCGGCCGCCTGCCTATCTTTTGGCGATGGCACGGACTTTTTTGAGGAATTTTTCCCTGCCCTTCTCGTCCAGCCTATACATCCTTCCGAGAACCCTGATGGTTTTGAGCTTGATGCCGCAAAAACGCAGCCTGGTAAGCCACCAGATATTGCGCACGGGATTGAGAAGCAACCACTGGTAATACCAAGGCCCGTCGGAAGTGAAAAAGACCCTGGCGGTTTTTCCCTTGAGGAGCCCGACCGGTTTGCCGTCGACATAGCGGTAAGCGTACCGCGCTTCGAAATTCTTATCCCAAAAATTCTTCATCGCCGCGGGTTCCCCATACCACCAGAGCGGAAAGATGAAAACCAGCTCGTTCGCCCAATCGATCTTTCCCTGCATCCTTTTCACGCTCGGATCAGGAGGAAGGTTTTTTATATCCTCGAAAACAAGGTAATCCTGCCTGTTCTCCTCCTTATACAAATCCAAAATTTCCACTTCGTGACCTTTCTCCTTTTTCCCATCTTCATAGGCGGACGCGATCCGATGGGTGAAACCCAGACTACTCGGGTGCGCGGTGATGATGAGCGATTTCATTTCCTTTTCCTTTTTTTAATGATAACGGTTCTCCACAAAAACGCCCTTCTTTTTTTGACATAGACGATATCCCACCAGCGGAATCCGAGAATGAGCCCCAGCGCGGCGCCGGCCGACAAAATCCCATAGGAAAAAAGCGGCGGCAAAAAACAGGCTTGGCCGAAATATCCGTATGCGACAGGGACGGCGCCCTGCGAAAGAAGCTGGCCTATCGTCAATTTTTCCAGGGCGGCGTGGGCGATGACGGAAAGCAGAATTCCCAAAGCCGTCGCCGAAAGCACATAGAACGTTTTTTTCATATCCATATCCGCATTATAGCAGATAAGGACCGCCTCGGAAAAAAGTTATTCCCTGCCTACGACTATCATGTTCCTTTCGATCACGCTCTCGTCGATCGGTTTTTCATAATGGTTGCCAGTCGGATAATCGCGCACCGCGCCGAACAGCACGTTCTCGCCGTACCTATAACCTTCCCCGTTCCTCGTTCCCGAATCGTTGGTGATGAATTCTTTTTTGGCGCCGTCATATCCGACGATCACGATCATGTGTGTCACGGGTCCTGGCGAAGTGTAGTTTGGATTTCCCAATTTCCGTCCGTTGGTCGGCACGATCACCAGATTGCCTGAAAAAAGTTCGTTTTTGATTTCAGCCAAAGTCGCGTCATTCCTGACGGACACGTTTCCGCCCTTGGCGTAGCGCTTCAAAATCTCCGCCGTATCCTGGGCGGATGCATCTATGTGTTCGGAAAGGACTTCGTCTTCGATAGCGGCGATTTTTTTGATCTCGTCGCTCATCTGCTGTTTGGTGAAACTCCCCTTACCTTCAAGCCATCCCGACGCCATGAGGATCGCGGCTTCCTCGCAAGCGTCCTGGAAAAGCGGGTCGTCCCAATTGGCGAAAGGCGCTTGTAAAACGAACGGGACGTCCAGAAGCGGATTCTGATTTTCCGCGATCGGTTCCCGGACAGCCGGTTCGCTCACGGCCTCGACCGGCCGTTCCCCGCCGCCTTCATCCTCCAAATCCGGAATTTGCCGGACTTCCTCCTGCTCGTCCCGGACGGATTCCTGTTCGGCTATTTTCTGAGGATAGCCTCCGGAGTTTTTAAGCAACAGGAAAAGCAGGACCACCACGGCCGAAACCACCCCGACATTGAATATTATCCGAACGAGACCTTTTTTCATATTTATTGGGAAAAATAAAACCGACTTATTTATTACAATTATACACCTTTGAGGTATTACGGATATGGGACGTTTTGCTTTTTTGGAAAATTAAAACCCCGGGAGCGTTCGCTTCCGGGGCGTTTTCAATTCCCTCAAGGGGAAAGTTTGGTGGCGCAGACGATGAGCGCCAAAGCCAGGGTCAGCAGACCGATGCAGGGCATCGCCGCCTCGGATCTTTTCTCCTTCGGGAATCTGAAAAACCAGAAGATTCCCGCTCCGCCCACGACAACTCCTGAAATGACCATGGAAACCATTTTGCCTCCTTATAAAAAATTTGGGCGCCGCGATGATTCGTGGCGCCCTGTAGCTTACTTGAATTTGGACTACTTGTCCATAGCCCCGCCGACGTAATCGAAGACTCGCGGGAAGGTGAAGCCGGCCATATCGAGAGCTTCCCCCGTTTTGATGGCGTGCTTCTTGAGCGACTTCAGCGGATCGGTGTTGCCGACCGGGGTGAATCCGCAAAGAAGAAGTACCGCCGCCAGTCCTACCAATGCCATCGCTTTCATGAAATCCTCCGTCTTGGGGTTGGGTTTTTATGCCAGGTTGTTAATTTATGCTACCGTCCATATTAGCATATTTTTTGCGATTTGTCAATAGTAAAAGGGCACATTTCCCGAAATGGCTCTACTTAGGCAATATTTAGCTACTTTTGTAAAGGGTATTTTTTCATCTGCGTTAATAATAAGGAATGAAAAAAGGCGGGTCCGAAGACTCCGCCTTTTCGGTTTCCAGCGGCCATTGACCGCCTGAAACTTTTTTTTAGCGTATGGGCACTACTAACCCATAGCCATTTTTGTTAATAACCTCTTCCGACCCTCCCCTGCTCTTGATTTCGCTGCAAAGGCGCTTGTTTTCCTGCAAGGCCCTTTCCATCGCGAGACGCTGGTTTTCCCGTCTCCATTCCTGGATGATATCCGGTTTGACATAAGCATTTGAGGGTTGACGCTGTTCCAGGATTTCTCCTCCATCATGAAATTGTTCAACTGAAGCAATTGGGGCAACTTTCATTAAAACGCACCTTTCCTTTCTCCGTT
>LCPX01000027.1:9788-21110 GCA_001003855.1 Candidatus Moranbacteria bacterium GW2011_GWE1_49_15
AACAAGCAAAAACGCCCCGAAGGGCGTTTTTTGGCTTATTCGATCTTATCCGAGCAACCTTCTGTAGTTGGAAGCCCAGTAGAGGATCTGGTTGGCATACCAGTCGTACTGCCAGGAAGTGGTTCCCGAAAGATACATCTTGGCAGCGTTCCTTTCGGCATAATAGTTATGCTTGGTAACGCCCGGGGTGTCTGAGAGCAGAAGCGCCATGGCGACTACACCGTCTTTGACCACCCAGGGATCGGGATTGTCTTTTCCGACAAGCTCACCGATCTTATCCTCGAAAAGGAGCCAAGTGTCGGGCATGAACTGGGGAATACCCATCGCTCCACCGGTTCCTGCATATCTGGAAGGGTTACAGGAAACCCTGACTTCCTCGTAATCCCTGCCTATTTTCTCGGCTATACCTTTGATTTTCTCCCTCCTCTCAATAAAGGTGTTGTAGGCCCTCTGGCTCAATTGGCCGTTTTGGTAGGCCCTTTCGGCGCCTTCCTCGACTTCCCTATATGAACATTGTCCGGTGTTCCTTCCGAGGTCGGATTCCACCACGAGCATACCCATGAGAAAGTCCTTTCTGACACCCGTTTTCTCACTGGCGAATTCTACCGCCTCTTCCACCTGTTCAAGATGGGATTTATTATTCGTTTCCTTCGCTTCTTTCGTTTCTTTTTTCTCTTTTTTGTCCTTCTTGTTGCCGAACAGTTTCTTGTCGCTGTCCTTGTTTTCCTCCTGGGCCTCGATCTGGGACTCGTTGTATATCTCTATCTTCTTGACCGTCTGCAGTTTCTCCTTGGCGGATTCTGCGATCTTTTTGAGCGGCGACTCAAACGCCTGGGCGCTGGCTACCGATGTTATCGAAGTGGTGACAAGTACCGTAAGTACTATGGCTATCTGACCTATCCTTACTATATTTTTCTTACAAATATGTTTGGTTTTTAATTGTTAGAGCCGGCTGCTCCTTTGTTTTGAAGGGCGGCCGATTCAATTGTCACGGGCAAGGCGGATTTCACTTTCGGATCATTTCCGACCTGTCCGGGCAAACAAAAAAGCGTTTCATACTCGAAACACTCTTTTACTTTTGCCCAACTATTCTAGCGCAAGCCCCTCTGGTTGTCAAGGATTTAGGGTGGGTAAAGATTGACAAAAAGTCATTTTGTGGCTTAGGAGAGGCGCCCCCGGGATGTGGATAATTTGAAAAAAAACGGCATTTTTTTGTTTTTTCTAATTCGCATCCAAAACGTTTTGCGTCGCGACAGGCACGTTGACAATTTGCTCCATTTTTTCATTTTCGTCGATCAAGTCACGCACGTATCTCCGATTCCCCGCAACGAATCCGTTCTCCATCAATTTGGTTGCCAAAAAGAGCCATTTGATCGCGTTGCTGATCGTAAAATGCTCCTTACTGACAAGCTCCTGCGCGTTTGCGCTGATTCGCGCATAAGATTCCCTATCCTTGAAAAGTCCGTGCAGGTGCTTCGCGACGACCTTCGTGTCGCCCACCTTCACCAAGTACCCGGTCACGCCGTGCTCGATTTGCAAAGGTATTCCGCCGGTTTTATATGCGATTACCGGTATACCCTTGTCCAAAGCCTCGGAAACCTTCACTTCGAAACCTTCCTTGTGCGAAAGCTGGAGAGCGACGAAAGCGCCCCGCATGATCGCATTGAGGATCTGGTCGCTGTGCGGCAGGCGCGCGACCTTGATGTCGTCCGCATACTTTTTGAAAGTATCCAATTTCAAGATGTTCATCACTTCGTTATAAATCGGGGCGGCTTCCGGATCATCGACTGATCCGTGTCCCGCGATCACAAGCTGGGGCATGTCCTTGTCGGCAATCCCTTCTTCATGCAGTTTTTTCCTGAATCTCCTGTATGATTCAATGACGTCCGGAATTCCCTTGGAAGGATCGAAGCGCGCGATCTGCGTTATGTACGGCCTTTTCAAATCCAAAGGCTTCTGACCATGCTTTTCCAAGATATCGTTGAAAACCGCCAGATAATACGCGATCTGTTTTTTGGAAAGTTTCTTGTTCAGCCCGTCCAACTTGTCGGTCGAAGCTCCCAATAAAACCGTCTTGGAAAGAGGGGCGTTTCTGGGGATGAATTTTTCAACCGGATGGCTGACGAAAAGATCCGCGTTCCTGATATTGCTCCAAAGATAGTTCCATGTCCGATACTGCACGGTTCCGGGAGTGTCCATCAACTCGGTCTCCAGTTGTATATGGGAACGGTATATTATCTTCATCTTCGGATTGGTTTTTTTCAGATAAGGGATCATCCCAGACGGTTGCGGGTCGTCGATAACCGCGACCGTGGCTTTTTTGAAAATATCCTCGAATTCCTTGGCATTGTCCGAGCTCCACTTCTCAAATATTTTTTTATCATTTCCTTCAAGTTCCACGCCATGGGGCGCGACCGCCTGCAGGACGTTGTGGAATTTTTTCTTGGTTATCTCGAATACTTCTTTTTTCGCCCTCATGACATACCAATCCGCGTCGATTCCTAAAAGACGGAAAAGCCTTATGAGCGCGTGACGCATCAGCGCGACTCCCCCTCCCCGCGGGGTGGAGCTGAAAAACACCAACTTGCCGTCCATTTCCCTGAACTTATCGGCATAATATTCCAAACGCGAAAACTCTTTCCTGTCCGATATTTTCCGGAAATCCCCGATTCCCCCAAGCCTGACCGTGCGCACTCTCCTGTTTTCACCGAGCTTGAGTTCCACGATCCCGTTCTCGTCGAAATTTCCCGCCACCTCTTCAGCGATCCAAAGTGCCTGGTCTTTTCCGATCTGAGAAGGCGGTTGTTCAAAAACATATGGCACCATATCCTCTTTCAGCCAAGCATCCATGGTCAAGTCCCTGGAAATCCATTTTCCCGAAAAGCCCGCCGCGACGATTTTCAAACCGTTCAAGGAAGCGTGTTTTCGAAGATAGGAGAAAATATCCTTCTTCATCTTGACCTTGTCCGAGGTGACGCGGCCCGAATAAAAAAAATCGCCGCCATTTCTGACCGCAACATGAAACACATCCTCGTCGATGCTGATTCCCGCATAGGCGAATCCGGGCATTTTTTTCCTCTCATCCTTTTGGATATCTTTCTTGGCCATATGTTTCCAATTAGATAATTAGCTTGCCTGCATTGTAACACACCGGCATAAATGAAAACACCCATGGAAAAAAATCCGGGTGTTTCATTCCTTAAGCGTTCTGCGCGTCTTTTTCTACATCTGATCACCTTTTGAACAGAATTTGCAACTCTGCTTATGGATGGCGACTTCGTATACCGCGGAGAGTCCGACCAATACGTAAATGATCCTGGAAACCACGGCTCCGTCACCGCCGAATAAATCACCGATTCCCCATTGGAAAAGACCCACCAGGAGCCAATTCAAGCCTCCGATAACAAGGAGCAGGAAAGTTAGCGAGTGAAGACCTTTCATATATTTGTTCATCGCTTGTTTCAATTAAATGGACCGGCCTCGACCTTTTTCTTTTGTGCCCGTCCGGATTATTTCTAAAGACTACTACAAACATTTTCATTTTTTATGACGGGTCGGGAAATGAAGGAAGTCCGGGCGATGTAGTATAATGGAAGTGAACTAAGACACTAACCGTCAAAAAAATGAAAGCCAAAGTATTGATAATAACCTTGCTGGCGTTGTCGGTAGTGATCGCCGCATCTTTCCTGTTCGGCAGAAAAACCTCGGCTCCGGAAACATCGCCGGAGGAAGAAATGGAAATATCTGGATTCCGACAGGTTCCGCCGGAGAATCAGGCCGCTCCGCCCGAAAACACCGTCTCCATAGAAATGGACAGCGGCAATTTTTTCTTCACTCCCGCCAACCTGACGGTGAAAAAAGGTGACCTGGTCAAAATAGAGTTCACCAACATGGGGCGCCATACTTTCGTCATCGACGAGCTCTCAATCAAAAAAACCGTCGTCGCGGAAAAAGAGACGTTGGAATTCGTCGCCGAGAAAGCCGGCACTTTCAAATTTTATTGCGACATCCCGGGGCACCAAGCCAGGGGCATGGAAGGGACCATAAACATTGAGGAATAAAAAAAAATGAACCTAGCATCCAAATATGTCTTGAAAATAGGAATCGGTGCGACCTTCATCGCGACCGGCGTCCTGATTTTGAAAAATCCTGAGGGGTGGGCGCTCATGATAAAACTTCCCCGCCGTTTCAGCGATAGTGACGACCGCGTATTTCGACATACTTTTGGGAATCTGGTTGATGGTGAATTGGAAAAATAGGATCGCCTACGTCTTAGCTTCCCTTCACCTCATCATCGTGCTGGCGGTCTCCGGAATCGACGAGGTGACTTATCGCGACATCGGACTGCTGGCGGCGGCGCTCGCGCTTTTCTTCGATATGGGATTGCCCGGCAGGAAAAAAACAGGTATATCCCCGGCCGTCTGAAAAGGCGGTTTTCTTTTGCGGAAGAAAAATTTCCCGAATTCTGCTATACTTATCCATATCAATATAAAACCTATCCGACCGAAAAAATGAGAGCGGAATCCTTCAATCCATACCACGTCGAAAAAAAATCCCTGCAACAGGAAAAAAACGGTTCCTCGAAATTGACGCGGGCAGAAACGGCCAATAGGTATGTCGAAGAAAAAGGTGAGACGATCGATTTCGGGCGCAGGAAATTTATCGCGGGCCTGCTGGCTACCGGCGCAACGGCCGCGATAGGAGGCAAAGCCATAGAAACCGTTTTGGAAATGACTAAGTCCGACGATAGCTCCGCAGCGAAAACGGAATCCATGCCCGCTCCGGAAACGAAAGCGGAGCGACTCGAGAAAGAAGAGGTCGCCTACGTTCCCGAAGATGACCTTACCGACGAAGAAATCAGCCAAATCAAAAACCTTCTGGACTTCGACGCTCCCATAGAACTCAACATGGAAAAATATTCCCTACTGGAAAGATCCTGGAAAAACAAATACAGCGACTTCTCCCTTTACAAAAAGGAATTCGACAGCGCCTACGCCAGGATGGAAAAATACAAACAGGAACTGTCGGCCTATTTTTCCAAATGCGGAGTCCCGTATGAATTCGTCTATCTTTCCATTCCTGAGTCCTATGCCAAATCAAAAGCTCTGTCGCACATGAAAGCCCGGGGACCGTACCAATTCACCGAGGAAACAGCTGTCGATTACGGATTGAAAATAAATGGGAAAGTCGACGAGAGGACGGATTTTCTCAAAAGCGGCAAAGCTTGCGCGCGCTTTTTGAAGGATCTTTTCAAGGAACTCGGGGATTGGACCTTGGCGCTCCACGCTTACAACGGGGGCTTTTCCAGAAGATATGCCAAAAAAGCGAAAGCTGGTAACGAGATTCCGTCGGAAGAAGGTTTCTTGGAATATATGGAAAAGGATATCGAGGCGATCCGCCAGGAAATACACGCCGCGAACCATATAGATTATAAGGTGGCCGAAGGCAATACCCTTTCCGGCATCGCCAAAAAATATTCCGTCAGCTATGACAAACTTCGTCAATACAACGGCATCCGCGACCCCAGAAGGCTGCAAATAGGCCAAAACATAAAGATTCCGCTCACGGCGGCGAACCGGGAATTCGTTTACAATAAGAAGGTCTCGGGCAGATTGGAGAACATCCACTACGGCCCCAAATGCAACGCCGCCTTCGAACTCGTCAGGGAAAAACGGAATGAAATGAAAAACACCGCCTAGAGCGGTGTTTCTTTTTTCCATCATTCAAAAATTTCGATCCTAAGCCAATCCCAGTTCCGACAGGAATCTCTTCAGCTCTTCCCCTTTGATTTTCCTGTATTGTCCGACTTTCAATCCTCCCATTTCGATGTTCATGATGCGTACCCTTTTGAGATCCGTCACGGCGTAACCGAAAAACCCGCACATCCTCCTGATCTGCCTGTTTTTGCCTTCAGTGAGGGTTATGGAAAAAGTGTTGGTGCTGATTTTCGCGACTTTGCATTCCTTGGTCTTATAACCGTCATCCAGGACCACTCCGGACGCCATCTTCCTGACGAACCTCGCGTCGATCGGCTTGTCAGCGCGTACCACATATTCTTTTTCATGTCCTTGCTCGGGAGAAAGAAGCTTTCCGGTCACCCTACCGTCGTTGGTCAAAATGATGAGTCCGTGCGAATCCTTATCCAATCTTCCCACCGGAAAAACCTTCTTGGGAAAACCGATGATCTCGCTTATACTCACCTCCCCACCTTGCGGGCTGTGGGTGATGACATCTTTGGGTTTGTTGAACGCCAAATAGACCCTGCTCTCTTCGGGGCCCGCTTTGGCAGTGACGACGTCCTTCTCGTCGACCTTGTCACCCAACTTGGCCGGTTTTCCGTTTATCAAAATCCTCCCCTCCCCGATCAACTTGTCAGCCTCCCGTCTTGAGCAGATGTTCTTGTGCGCCAGATATTTGTTTATCCTCATGGGATATTTTATTTCTTCCATAAATATTTCTCGTATTTCGCCTTTAAAAAATCATTTGACTTCGCCCATGCGCTGCAAGGAAAGAAGCTTGCCGTATAACCCCCCTTCTTTGACCGAGAGTTCCACATGGCTTCCCTGCTCTACTATTTTTCCTCCCTCCAAAACTATTATCTTGTCGGCCTTGCGGATCGTGCTCAAGCGATGGGCGATAAGGATCACCGTCCTATTTTTGCGTATCTTTTCCATGGCGTCTTGGATCAGTCTCTCGCTGTATGAATCAAGACTGCTCGTCGCCTCGTCGAAAATAAGAACCTTTGGGTTGGCCAATATCGCCCTGGCGATCCCTATCCTCTGCCTTTGACCGCCCGACAACCTTATTCCCCTTTCCCCCACCAATGAGCCGTAACCGCCCGGCAATTTCAAAATGAACTCCTCCGCATTCGCGATTCTGGCGGCGGCTTTGATCTCCTCGAACGACGCGTTCGGTTTCGCATAGGCGATATTCTCACTGATGCTCATACTGAAAACCTCGACTTCCTGCGGGACTATCGCTAGGTGTTTGCGGAAGGAAAATATATCATATTCCTTTAAATCCTTACCGTCAAGAAGGATCCTTCCCTTGGCCGGATCATAGTGCCTGAAAATCATGCGGATGAAGGTCGTCTTCCCTCCCCCTGAAGGCCCGACCAGGGCGACCGTCGAACCGGAAACTATCTTGGCATTAAGGTCTTCGAGCGCGGCACCTTTGTTGCCGTCATAAGCGAACGACACGTTTTCGAATTCTATGCCGCCTTCGGGATTTTTCGCGACGATGCCGTTCGTCGGATTGCCGATGGCATTTTTTTCCTTGGAAAGATCATATAACCTCTCCACTGCCTCGCTGCTTTCCATGATCCTGTCATAGAGCCTGGTGATACGGAAAAGCGAAAGCAGGGCTTTTTCCGAAATCGTATAGACGAATATCAAACTTCCTATCGTTATCGAACCCTTCCAAGCCAGATATATCGCGGCTAGAAGTATCAGCGACCTCCCGCCGTCGATGACGAAATTCCTCGCGAGGTTGAACTTAATGATCGTGCCGTATTCCGAAAGGATATGCCGCCTGGTTTTATCCACTATTCTCTTGAGGGCGGAGATTTCCCTTCTCTCCTGCGCGAAAGACTTCACGGAATTTATATTCATGATGGACTGGGCCATCATCCCGGAGGTCTGCTCCATGAGATCGTGTCTTTCTTTCCTGATGGGATAATTGCGCCTGTTCACGCCCAACGTTATGAGGACGAATATCGGCATGAAGAAAACGATGATGAGACCGAAACGCCAATCGACGGCGAAAAGCGTTATGATGGTGAAAACTATCTGGATGATCGTCGGTCCGACTTCGAAGGCCATCGCCGAAAGCAGATCCGTTATTTTTCCGACGCCCCTGTCTATTTTGGAAATCTTATTGCCCGTATTTTCTTTTTCATGGAATCCCAAAGGCAGATAAACCATCTTCCTGAAAGCCCCCATGATGAGGCTGGAGTCCGCACTGGTAAGCACGTCGAAAATGCGCCTGTCGATGACGAAGGCCAACAGGGACAATGCCTCATAAACTATGAAAATGGCCACCACCAAGAATATGAGGTTCGGGATTTTTTCCGGACTGAAATCCGTCAACGCATCGATGACCACCTTCAAAAGATAAGGTCCGGCCAGTTTGACGATTTCCGCCACGACCATAAACAAACCGACGGTTTTTATCTTTCCTTGGACAGGCTTAAGAAGCACCCACAAATGGATCCAAAATTCCTTGGTTTTAAATTGTAATCGGACGTCGTCTTTCGTTGCCATGGAACCATTTTAACATGAAAATAAAAAGGCGGCATTTCCGATGATCCGAGCCGCTTTTTCACGATCGCATACATTCTAAAAAAATCCCTGAAAAACCTATTTGCCGGCCACCCTGGTCTGGCCGCTTCTTTCCATGATAAGCGCCGTCTCCTCGAACTTCATGGAAAAATCGGCGGAGTTTATGGAGACGCCGACCGCCAACCCCTCCTGGGTGTTAGGATCGAAATATTGGTCGAAGACGAAATTGCCCAACGAATAATATATCCTCTTGCCTTTGTAATCCTCCTGGTCCTGCACCACGTGCGGATGCGATCCTATCACCAAATCCGCTCCGTGATCGACGAATTTGCGCGCCAATTCTTTCGTGCTTGGACGGGATATCTTTTCATATTCCCTGTCCCAGTGCGCATAGACCACCAGAACGTCCGACCAATCTTTGAGTAATCTGATTTTCTCTAAAGCCGTTTCTTCCGATCCTCTGGCAAATTCGTTATAACTGACGAAAGCGACTTTGATTCCCTCGACGTCCCGCACGACGGAAACGCCTTCCGGACCTTCCACATGGCCGAAATGTCCGATGCCGCTTCCTTCCAGATATTCCTTGGTCCTAGCCAAACCTTCTTTGCCAAAATTCAAAATATGGTTGTTGCCGAGGTTCACCAAGCCTATGTTATTCCTCGCCAGGCATTCCGGCAGATTCTTTTCGAAAGTGAAAATGTAATTGTTCCTGGAACCTATCTCGCTGTCGACGCTCACGGATTTGTTTTCCGTGATGGGACCCTCCAAGTTGGCTACCACCAAATCGCTTCCGCTCATCAGATCGGAAACCTTCTGGAAGATAAAATCTCCTCCCTTGACCGAAGAGACCTGCCTGATATACCTATCGAACATCAAGTCGCCAAAAAACAGAATCTTCACCTCCCTGCTTTCAGGAATGATTTCTTCCGATTCGAATTCTTTCGTTCCCAAGACGGCTCCGACCATTTCCGCTCCTGATTTCATTCCGTAATTCGAGACCCAGAGAAAAAGCAAAAAAACGACCGGGGCCAGAAGCGCCGCCTTTATTTTCAAGTGCCTGATTTTATCCGCTTGCATTTCCTCCCTTTCCGCTTCCACGTAGGTCTTCGATATTGCTTAATTCCTGGATTATAGCATAGGTTTTCCGTTCCCGACACAAAAAAGAGGGCTCCTGTCCCGATCATTGTCGTTTTCCGGAGACCCAAGGAGGGGGCATGGTCTCGACGGACTACGGCATTGAAAGGTAAGGAGCCCAGGCGATCCGGACGGAAAGCCTCAACAAAGGACGCTGCCTATGTTATGAACTTGGCGCTGGGATGCGGAAAGCGGCTTATTCGCCCCGTCTCTGGCCGAGAGGAGATTTTGGAAAAACCTGCCTCTCCGCATCCCCGCCTTCTCAAAAAAGAACTGTCGTTCGGTTGTCTGGAATAATACTCCTTGTGAAATATTTTATTTCAACATTATTTGAAAAGTTTCACGTATAGGAATCGGCTTCCTGCGTCATGAAATAAACCCTATGACCCAATGTATTATTCTGCGTTAGTGCAGCTGCTTTTAATATAACAAGAGGCCTTTTGGATTTAACAATTAATTCAAAAAGGGATATGGGCAAATCATATGCATGGATCATGCGATCCTTCATCCTTGTTTTAGGCTTGGCCATGGGATTCGTTTTCCTGACCATAAGCGCCGGCAATGTCGAAGCGGCGAAGGCGACGAACCAACAGGAACTTCTTGACCTTGTCCAGAGAACGAACGTCGGATGGGACTGGGTTCCGAGTTGCGGAGACGGAGCGCATTGGAGCGTGAAGCACAGCGAATGCGTCGGCGGAACGGGCAGCGACGACATCGATGACATCGACAGCAGTACCCGCGGCAGCGGCCACTACTCCATAACCGACGAGACCGGCCTGGTCGCAAGGGTGATCGAGGTCAACGAGGGTTGGGACTGGGAGCCGAGGTGCGCCAACGGTGCGGTCTGGGACTGGAATTCCGATCGCTGCGAAAAAGGAGCGGATGACTGGGGCAAATAACTGTAATCCGAAGATAAAAATTATCTCGAAAACAGAATGGTCCACGGGAAAAAATCCGCAAAATAAAACTCCCCTACTCGGGGAGTTTTTGGTTTAGGGTCTTTGCCGTCTTCAGTCGCAAGGCCGGCGCAATTTCTTCTCGAAACCTTCTGCCATATAATCCACCGACCCGTTGTCCACCTGGTGGCATTTTTTTATTTCTTCAAAATTCCCTGCGGCAGGAATCAATTCCATGCCATATAAAACCTCGTCGAAATACCCCGGAAGCAAAGTTTTATATGTCAGCGGAAATTTCAATTCGGAAATATCTTCCACCCTTCTGGTTATGACGTTCGTGCAGTTGCTCAGCAAAGTGTTGTAAAATTTCGGTTTGGCGTAAATCCTGTTGATGTCCTCGGCGAGCTTGAGGAAAAGTTCCTTGGCTTTTTCCGGCGAGGCGACCGTCGGATATATATGAACCCTCTCGTCCCTCACGTCGGTCCGTAGTCCCACGATGTCCCTTTCGCTTCCGACCACGTAAATTATTTCGAAATTATTAAGAAGTCCGAGTATTGGAGAAAATTCCTCCCCGACTTCCCTTCTGGTTTCCATCGAAACGACCACATGCTTTCCGTCCACGAAACCGAAACTTAAGAAAATGTGCGCCAAACCTTCAAAGTCGGAAAAATGGGAAATTATCACGTCTACGCTCCTGATTTCACTCAACTTATGTTTTCGGGATACATATCTTGGTTCGGCCTTGCCGCTCCCATTCCAGACAAAATCCCTGAAATCGGAAATCTCGATGTCATCCCCGACGATGTCTATTTTCGGTAGCCTCTCTTGTCCAAGTTCCCAATCCCTATCATGGCTGGGCTTCTTGAGCAAAACGAACGAAAGAAAAACCAAAACCGCCACGATGATCCCCAGAAAGATTATTTTTATCCGATTCTTTTCCATATGTTTTAATGATACCACAAAAAAAGACCTACTCACGGATTTCCGCAGGCAAGCCCTGGCCGCGCCTGCCG
>LCPX01000028.1:0-9536 GCA_001003855.1 Candidatus Moranbacteria bacterium GW2011_GWE1_49_15
GGCTAATTCGTCGACTAATTTGGCGTCGCAAATGTCCCCTTTGACGAATTTGTGCCTGAGATTTCCTTCCAAGCTTTTCAGATTCTCCAAATTCCCCGCATATGTCAGCGCGTCCAAATTGACGATTTCGTAATCGGAATATTTATTCAGGATGTAGTGGACGAAATTGGATCCGATGAATCCCGCCCCGCCTGTGACCAATAGCTTCATGAATTTCAAATTAAGAATTTCGAATTTCGAATCAAGTCCGAATGAATTAATGTTTAAAAAATTGAAACATTAAAAATTCTTTTTTGCTCCAGGCTTATCCCTTGGGGACAAAATTCAAAATTGGAAATTAAAAATTTATTAAAATGGTGAGTTAAAATCTTTAAGCTCCGGATGGTTTTTATCCTTTTCTGACAATATCGGCTCGGTTATCGGCCAATAAATATTCAAATCAGGATCATTCCAAGCGATTCCGCCTTCGCTTTCAGGGGCGTAAAAATTATCACACTTGTATTGGAATTCGGTGTAATCCTCAAGCGTGCAAAATCCGTGCGCGAATCCCCTGGGCACGAAAAGCATCCATTTGTTCTGCTCTGAAAGTTCGAACCCTTCCCATTTTCCATAGGTCGGCGAATCCTTGCGAAGGTCCACGATGACGTCGTAGACGGCGCCTTTAGTGCAACGCACGAGTTTAGCCTGGGCATCTTCACCCTTTTGGAAATGCAACCCGCGCAGAACCCCTTTGGTTACCGACATCGAATGGTTGTCCTGGACGAAATCGGCTTTTATCCCGACCTCCTCAAGGATTTTCTTCGAATAGGTTTCCATAAAAAATCCCCTTTCGTCTTCAAAGACCTGAGGCTTCAGAAGATACGCCCCCTCCAACGTCGTTTTTTCTATTTCCATATGTGAAATTCCTTAAATATCTTATAAAAACAGCCTATGGATTTTACAATGAAGCCCATCAAAAAGCAAAGCGGCTTTCAGGAAGACGATGCGGTCGGAGTAAGGCTTTTTCAGTCTTTGGAAATAAATCTTCCGGTTTCCCTGTCGAACTCGAAGTCGGTTTCCCAGGAGCCTCCGTAATGGCCACTGAGCCCTTCCAGAGCCCGCTTCTCCCCTCCCGGGGAATACAAAACCAGCGCCGAATCCCTTTCGCCTTTGCCTGAAATATCGCCATAGGTCAGATCGAAAGCCAAGGTGAAATTCCTTTCGTCCGGAAGATTCATCTCCAAGAGGCCGACGCTATGGAAATCGCCTTTCCTATATCCTATCTTGGCGAGAGGCGTCCGGCTTTTCGCGTCACTATAAGCGGCGTCTGGCACGAGATCAAAAAAGGATTCCTCCCCTCCGAATTTTTGGGACAGTTTTATGCCGAATTCCTTCGTCGCGTCGTTGCAATGGTTGACGAAATCCTCCGCCGCCATCGAGCGCAAGACAAAAACGCATTGGGCCGCCTCTTCGGTTCCTATCTTACCGCCCAACCAGCTTTCCAATTTTTCCAAATCCTCCTGCTTCCCCAAGGAAAATTCGAATTCTTCATGTTTCGGGAGAAAGATCTCTTTTTTTTCTGCGGGAAATTCGAAATTCATAATCGGTTTTTACTGATTATCCATGTTTCCATTATACCATGCCCGGATAAGCTGAAAAAGAAAAGCCCGCGCTGCTGGAAATCCAGGCGCGGGCTCGGTTGAATTTGAGGACCAGTCCTCAAAACACCCTCATCATGTCGGTGACCACCCGGAAACCGAACAGATTCTTGAGGGATTTGGCGATGTTGGACGCCGAGGTGTCTTCGAAAAAATCATGCTTCAGCTCGATGTGCGGATCCACCGGTCCGGATCCAAAAAGACGCTCGTCCCGCTGTTCATTGAAAGCGATTCCGACGCCCTGTTTCATGGCATTGGTAAGATCGGAATTCGTAATCACTTCGCGGACCCCATCCATGATCCCAGTGTCCTCCGCTTCCTTCCTGCTTAATCCGTTGAAAATGATACGCATGGCGGCCTCCTCTACGTGAAAAGAACTACGTTTATTTTTTACCTCCCCGACTTCTCCGAATGGTTGTGATTTTACTACAATTCGGCACGGAAAGCAAAACCCGCCGTAACGGCGGGTTTTTTAAAATTCACGAATATCACATTTCCTATTTTCCCAATTCGCTAAGAACGATATCGGAGTTCATCCTGAAATCGTAATCTTTCTTGGATCCGTCTTTGGCGATCACGTGGACACTCACTGGCACGTCCAAGATCCCGGATTGCTTTTGAGTCTTCAGGTCATAGAAGACGTCGCCGATGTTTTCAGGCAAGACATATGAAAGCTCTACGGCCCTTTCTTGGCCGATGGGAACCTTCACGATTCCGCCGAAATATTTCCTGCCGAGCTCGCTTCCGAATTTCGGATTTTCGAAATTTTTCCATTCGGAAAGCCAGGCTCCTTCCGGAACATAAACCCGCAGATATGAAAGGTAATCGCGTGTCATCCAATCCCTCTGCTTAGCCGTATGCCTGTAGGTTATCTTCAGATGGGCGGTCGGCACGTCCTTGGAAAGGTCAACGGTGTAATCGGCTGACCGGTTCACATAATAATCGCTTTTAAACGCTCCCAGATTGGCATCGACCATCATCAGATAATCTCCGTCCCAGGACCGGTCGACTTCTCCGGACCATCCCGCATCCATGGCGACGTTCTGCATTTCGGCATCCTTGAAATACAGCTGGATCTCCTTTTTGTTCAAGTCGTTCAGGATCGTTTTAGCCAAATCCAATTTTTTCGCTATAGGCAAGGCGTCGGCTTTCATTTCTATTTCTTCGGCCAACTCCCGCATGACGGATTTCCTTTCACCCCTGTCGATCCCCTGCTCTTCGAAAGCCTTCTCGACTTGGTATTCCAAAGTTATGACGGCGTTCTGACTGTCGTAAGTCCCCGGATAATCCGCAAGCTCGACAGGTCCGGTGACGGCCAAAATCGATGAAAGCACGTTGGTGGTGATGCCGACTATCCCGTCGAAATTCTCCTGTCCCTGTCCGAGATAATAAAATTCCTCCGCTTTTTTCGCATTGGTTTCGAAATCCGGGGAATAGTTCGAGTCGCGAAGCTTCCAGGATTTTATTTTCAAAGTTTCCTTCATCGGGTAAGGAGGTTCGATTCCCTCGGGAATACGTCCGTCAAAATTGGACAAGTCGTGCGTCTCTATGGATGAAACTTTGCCGTCTTCGGTTTTGATGATCCCGAAGGCCCCGATGAATCCGCCACCCGGCCTGATTTCCAAATTGTTCTGGAAAAGCACGAGGAAAGTTTTCTCACCCCCGTCCTTTTCGAGAAAATAATCGGCTATCTTCGCGGCGTTCTTATAGTCCTCCCCGTTTCCGGCACCGAACGGCAAAAAATCCAACGCGGGAGCCACGCTCCTGATGCCGTTGTTTTTAAATTCCCAAAAGGCGTACCAACCGGTCAAAAATACCGCCGAGCAGGCCCAAAATATTATCCAAAATTTTACGCTGTGTTTTTTCGCCATGGTTTTATGTTTACATGTCGCCTCTTAAAAGCTTATTGAGCCTCTCCTTCAATTCCTCGTCCGTCGGCTCCTCCTTTTTCATCTCGACGAAACTGGGTTCCTCCTGGACCTGTTCGCCTTTCTCCTGTTCCGGTCGGAATTCTTCCTCGGGAAATTCCTCGAACTGCTCGAAGCCGTCGGCGATAGGCAGATTGGCCGGAGCCTGGGCGCTTTTCGGCGCAGTTCTCGGCATTTCGGGAAAGTTCGGGTATGCTTCGTTGTCGAGCGGGGTGGTCTCTATTTCCTCCTGTTCCATATTCTCTTGAGGCAAACTTTTCTTGGCTATTTCCTGGAAATCATAAGGGGCATCATAGGCGACTTCCTCCTTCATGAAATCCTCCTTCTTCTTTTCGGTCGAGCCGAATTTTTTGCCCAGATCCAAAGGCGGTACCGGAGCGGAAAAGGATTTCTTCGGCTTGACCGCTCCGCCCAAAGAATCAAGGAAAACGTTGAGAAGCAAGGAAGCTAAAAATCCTATGGCGACCGAAAAGACAACGACGGCCGGCCAATTCCTGACTGTTGCCGAAGTGAACGGTCCGTCCACGATGCTTACGCCGACTTCCGTCTTGATGTTATAAAAATTGCTGACCACCCCGAAGAGGGTCGAGGCGGTTTTTTTCGAAAGGAGTTCCGCTTGGGCCTGGGAATCCGCGAAAACGCCGAGATTGAGAATGCTACCTTCCTCCGAACCTCCTTCGGAAACCTCCACTTTCCTGTTCCAAAGGCGCTTGCGCTCATCGGGGCTTTTGCCGACGAACTCGTCTTTGATTTCAGGATTCGTCTTGACTAACCTCTCATAAAAGGAAAGCATCTTCGGGAATTCCGCGATGTTGCCTACCACGTCCCCTGATTGCTGAGAGATGAGTTCGCTTTTCGGAACGACCAAAATGGAAACGTCCGTCCTGTATTCCTTGAAAGCGTCCAAGGAAATCAACAAGGCGGTTATCGAAAAAATGATGCCCACGATCAAAACCCTCACCCAAAAGCGCATTTGTTCCAATGATATTTTTTCCTTGCCGATATTTTCCATTATTTTGATTTCTTCTCCATTACGTTCTTATACTCCCCCAGGATCCTCTGGGCTATGGAGTCCCAACTGTATTCACTTTCAATCCTTCCTCTGGCGCACATTCCCGCGGCTCTCATTTCATGGGGCCTGTTCAAGAGGTAGGCCAGTTTGTCACGAAGGTCGTCCACGTTCTTGGATTTGAAAGAGAATCCGCAAGGCCCGATAGGCTCGAGGTTTTCCTTGATGTCGCTCACCAGCGGAGCCAGTCCGTAACCCATGGCCTCCAAAAGCGCGATCGACAACCCTTCCGACTCGGAAGGTTGGACGAAAAGAAGGGCGTGCGAGAAAAGCTCCTTGAGTGTATCCCCCGACTGCCTCCCGGTGAAAATGATGTTTTCCCTCCCCTCGCTTATAGTACGCAGATATTTGACGTAGTCATCCGTATGGAACCCGTCCCCGACGATGACCAATTTGAAATTGTTCGGCAATTTGCTGGTGTCTTCCAATTTTTTGAAAGCTTCGATCAGATAATGCACGCCTTTGTGTTTGATCAACCTTCCGACCGAAAGCACGTAGCTTTTATCCTTAAGTCCCCACTGGGCGATATTCTTGACGGAGTCGGTATGCGCCAACTCGGCCCCGTTGGGGATGACCTTGGAATCGACCCCGTATCTTTCTTTGGAAAGATCGGCGAGCGATTTGCTCACCGAGATCGCGCTGTCAGGCACGGCGCAGGTCATATATTCCCCGATCTTGAGCGAGAGCCTGGCAAACCATCCCCATTTCTGATGATAGTAGTCCTGGCAATGGAAAGTGGAAACCAGAGCCGCCTTCGGTTTGAAGAATTTCACTATCCAATTCAGAAGGTTCGGTCCTATTCCCTGGTAATGCACGACGTCGTATCCTGAAAACAGGGCATGGACGCTGGAAAAAAAGGTATGCGAAATGGCGTCCAGATGTTTGGTCGGGATGCTCGGAAGATGGACCAGATTGACTTTCTTATATTTGGCCAGGTTTTTGTCCGTATAATTGTCGCGGACATACACAAAAACCTCGTGCCCTTGCTGGGCCATTCTGGTGGCGACCTCTTCGACATGCTTTTCGATGCCTCCGGAGATCGCCGGTATTCCTTTTTGTCCTATCAAAGCTATTTTCATAAATCTGCGCTAAGCCCTGGGCTTATTATGATATACAAATCTTCTTGCTATTTTCTTATCACGGGGGAGACGTTGCCTTTCCCGTTGCCGAGGAAATAGTTCCTTGCGTCGGAAGTGAAGCCGTTCCAAACCGATGCTCCGAACGGTTCTTTTTGGACCCTGGCTATGGCATATCCGTCGTTTCCGGTGAATTTGGCTTTGGAAATATCTATCCTTCCCTCTCTTCCGAAAGCGCTTATTTCGATGCCGTCCTTGCTGTTGTTTCTGAAAGCGTTGTTTTTGGTCCAGATCTCGGATCCGTCCAAGGTGAGCTTCATTCCAGTCCTTTCATTGTCCCTGAAGGTGTTATCCTCCATCCAGGAACTTGATCCGGCGGCGAGTTCGATCCCGTCCCTGCCGTTGTCATAAATTTCGTTTCCGACAAGCACGACCCTTCTTTTCTTGGAATATAATCCGTTCCAATCGTTGTCCCTGATAGTCGATTTGGATATAGTGACGGGATCCGATTTGGACGAAGAACCTTCCTTGATCCTGATTCCATCCTCATCGTTGTCCTTCACGATGACTTTGTAAATGAGGATATCCTCGTCATCCCTGCCGACCTCGATTCCGACTTCGCCCCCTTTGATGGTGACTTTGCTGATTTCCGTGTCGTCCTTCATCCTGACCACCGGTTCATCGTCGTCCTTGGCTTCGATCGTCACATCATCCCTGTCAGCTCCGTGCACTTCGACTTCTTCGGGGATGGTTATGTTCTCTTTGTATTTTCCAGGACGAACAAAAATCTTGTCGTCTTTTTTGGCTTTCTTGATGGCGGCGGAGATGGTTTTGAACGGATTCTCAGCGCTTCCGTCCTGCTTGCCTTTGGCGTCGTCATCGACGAAAATTTCCCTGCTTTTGGCTGAAGAAAGGAAAGGTAGGGAAAACACCACCAGCAAAAGGATGTTGGCGGCCACCACGGCCTTGATATAAAGGCTTTTTTTAGACGTCTGTTGGCTCATATAAGCTTCATTTACGTTAATTAATATGACAGGTTAGTGTAGCAGAAAATGCGTATTTTGTCAATCGGATCCGGAGACCTGAAATTTTTCCTGAAAAACCGTTTTTCTTTTTCCAGAAAGACTCAGCTCGGAAAAGATCTTCCCTATTTTTTCGGCATACGCGCCTGCGTTGAATTTTTCTTGCGCTTCTTTTCTGATTTTTTCCGCATCGAAACACATTTCCCCTTTGGAAAATGCCGTCAAGGTTTCCCGAAGCCCTTCTGCGTCATGGGAAAGGAAACCGTTCTTGCCGTTTTCAATGATCTCTCCGAAAGCTCCGGCCGCGAAACCGAAGAAAGGTTTTCCGAAACTGGAAGCCTCCGTGGCGATGAGCCCGAACGTTTCGGGGAGACGCGATCCGGAAACGACGCAGGAAGCTTTTTCCATGAAGCTGTCGAGTTGTGAGCGGTTCAAAAATCCCAGATATTCCACGTTGTCGATTCCGTCCAATTCGGTTTCGTCTTCTACGGCGCCGGCCACCAAGAGCCTGAGTCCTTTCATTCCTTTGAAAATATCCAAAAGATCGCCGATTCCCTTGTTATTGGAAACAGCCCCGACATAAAGCGCGTATGGTTTTTGCGCGCTTTCCCTCAGAAGAGTAGGCCCCGTTTCGCCGGAAATGAAATGTGGCAACACGGTCACTTTCCCCTCGTCAATTCCCCTCTCGACGAGGATATTCCTGACGAAAACGCTCGGCGCGATGAAAACGTCGACGTTTTTACGATACGTTCCGAGCATTTCATGCCAATACGTTTCCAATGTCGCCAACAGGCTTTTCACGTAGGAATCTTTGACACATTTGTCCAGGAAACAACGGTAATACTTCCCTCCTTTGCAGCGGTCATAGAATTTTCCGTCGAGATAGAGGCTGTGGTTCGGGCTCACTATCTTGAAATCATGCACCGTCATCACGATCGGAATCCCCCTCTTTTTTATTTCAAAAAGGATGGCGGGCGAAAGCTGGTGGTAAACATTATGCACGTGCACGACGTCCGGACGAAAATCGTCCAGAAGGGCGTTTATTTTCCTTTTTGCTTCGAAAGAATGGAACATCCTCAGCGCCCCTTTGATTTTCTCAAAAAGCGTGTATTCGCCAGTATATCCGACCTTGGAAACGAAGTATTCCTTCCAAGGCGTGTCGATATTCTTTTCATGATGCATGGAAAAGAAAGCCACTTGGTGGCCCTGCGACTCCAAAAGGCGGGCGACGTCGAGGAAATGTTTCTCAGCGCCCCTTTTCGGATAACAGAATTTGTTTATTTCGAGAATTTTCATATTTTTCTAAAAAATTTTCTGGGGGTCTGGAAGTTGCGCTTTATTCTTGTTCAAACGAGCCTCTATGCGCATTAGCACAAATACTCATTTTCACTGCGATCAAATGCGTAACTTCCGGTTCATATGTATTTGGAAGCGCGTTAATCGCTTTTTGTTTTAATTTCCTCCTGTTTGTTCATTTTCACGACCTAAACTCCTCATCAGCCCCAAGTTGATCCAGAAAAATATCCCCAACAGGTTGGTTTCCAAATATGGCTGGAACATGAAAGCTGCTGCCTGCAAACACAATATCCCGACCGTGGCGATCCTGGCTATTTGCATTCCGTCGACGGTCCTGATTTTTTCCAAAACTTTTTTCAGCAATATCCAAACCGCACCGGCCAAAACGACCGCGCTCACAAGCCCCATCTGCACCAGAAGCACCAAAAAGGAATTGTGCATGTTTCTCATTTCCACGAACTCCCTATATGATCCGATTTCCACGGAGAGATATTTCCCGAAACCCGTCCCGAAAAGGGGATTTTTCCTGTATTCCTTGAACGCTTCGGACCAGACGACGTTCCTCCAGAAGATACTTTCATCGGACGAATCCGCGATGGACGTCACCCTGTGCCCGACGACGCCGGTCACTTCGCCGATCGCGTCGTTGATTTTCGAATTAGGAAGCAGTGACGCGGCGTAGAAAACGGCCGCTACCACGAAAAAGGCGACGAAAAAATATCCGCCCAAAAGCCTTTTGGCGCTCCCCCTCGTTTCCTTTCCGGCTAAAACCAGCACCGCGAAAAAGGCGGCGGCTATGCTTATCCAAAGATGTCTCATCATCGATCCGACTATCCCGATTCCCCAAACGGGAAGCAGGAAAACGAAAGCGCTCGCGAAGGCGTCTTTCTTTTTCACCAAGATATAGGCGAAAGCGAAAATGGACACGATCGAAAGATAATAGCCGTGCGTGAACGCCAGGATCCTGACTCCCTCGGTCGAAAGCGGCGTATATTCGGACCAAAGCCCCTGCCCACTCAGAGCCCCATAAAAAAGGAACCCTATGATACCGATGGCTCCGGCCACCGCGAATTTCACCAAACCAAGAAAATCCTCCTTGGTCCTGACGAGGAGATAGGTAGCGAAATATAGCAAAGCGTAGAAAGCGTAGTTTTTCGCACTGCTGAACGAAAGCGCCGCTTCATGGTTCAGGATAAATATGCTGGCCAAGCCGTAGAGCGATGAGAGCGCTGCGAATCCCAAAATCAAAAAGTCGGCTTTCTTGAAACGGATTCCGAGTTGCCCTTTGAGAAATTGCAAAAACGTCCCGAAAATTATCGCCAAGAGCATCACGTCCAACGGATAAATCTTATATTCCGATTCCCCCAGGATTATCGGCGAAAGAGTGAAGAACCTTTCAAAGATGAATGTCAGAAATATGATCGCGAAAAGTCCGCTTCTCGGATGAAAGAAAGCTATCAGGGCGGCCGGAACGACGGTCAGCGCGTACACCGCCAAACTGAAACCGG
>LCPX01000028.1:9576-10457 GCA_001003855.1 Candidatus Moranbacteria bacterium GW2011_GWE1_49_15
TAATTTGCCATTTCTGGTGATTAATGGGTTGAATTCTGCCCTTTCTTAGGCCATCTTTTCAAACCGTTAACCTTTTCCATGGAACCGTCTATTATAGCATATTTCAATAAAAAAAGCAAGCCCCGAGACTCAGTTGAGTTCGGGGCTTTTTTACTTGCCGCGTTGCGGCGGAGGGTCTATCGGACCGACGGACAGGTAATCACGAAGGCTGCGCCCAAGGGATTACTGTTGTCGATGTCGATGTTCTGACCCAGGAAAGATGCCGGATAACCGTAACGCTTGCTCATCTCCGCGGAAAGGCCAGCATAGTAGCCTCCGGCGAAGGTGAAGTTGAAGCGCCGCCCCTCGTCCAGATTGAAGGAATAGACATTCCCAGCACCGACCCGGTCGAGCGGTTTGAAGTAGTAGTAATACTCCATGGACTCGACGGCGACGCCGGAGACGGTGACCGTGGCGGTGCTTCCGACACAGACGGCGTTGACCATGGTTCCGGCCGGCAGAGCTTTGGGCTCCGCGAAGGCGGTGGTCGAAAGGGTGGACAGGGCGACCAACAGGACGGACAGGATGGAAAGTTTTTTCATGGCTCTTCTCCTTTTTCTTTCGATGTTGGGGTTTGGCGGGCCGGAAGAAATCCGACCCGCCGCTTTTACCTGACTTTATGTCAAAGTTGTTTGGACTCGTCGGCGTCAATTACGCCGAACCGCTCGTCGTCTTCGGCTTTCACCCGCTGCATGCGGATCTTGCGATCCTGCTGGCGGATGATTTCACCGAACTCGACGCGTGCGAACGCTCCCCAGGTCTGCAGATCGGAAGTCGGGATGCCTTTGTAGGCGCTCGACTTGCCGAACGGGAACAGGTTCGCGTATGGGCCGAACATCACG
>LCPX01000029.1:0-1918 GCA_001003855.1 Candidatus Moranbacteria bacterium GW2011_GWE1_49_15
GTCCCGTGTAATATTTCCTGCATCTTTTCGCGATTCCGAAAAGGAACGAAGCGGCGTCGTCGTTTTGCATCATGACCCAAGCCTCATCGACGACGACCATCCTCTTTTTCATCTCCGAGCGCATCTCGTTCCAAATGAACTGCAAAACCACGTACATCGCGATGGGTCTGAGCTGTTCCTCAAGGTCGCGGATATTGAACACCACCAACTGGTTGTCCACCTGCACGTTGGTAGGGTTGTTCAACACTCCGGCGAAAATTCCTTCCGTATATTTGGAAAGCCTGACCGCCAGCGATTCCCCGCCCTCCGAATTCCTCAAGACTTCATAAAGGTCGGACATCGTCGGAAAAGAATTGGCGTTGAAACTCTTGAAATCCGACTGCGGGGTGATGTCCCTCATGGCATAAGTTTCCCTGATGGCGACATCCAAGATGGAATCCTCTTCCGGGGTGATGTTCCCGAGCATGATGTGCAAAAGCCCGATAAGGCTCGCGATGTTTGAGCGAAGGATATCCTCGGGATCTTCGTCGTCCCCGACTTTAGGAAGATCGAAAGGGTTGATATGGAAATCGCTGTCCAAAGACATCTTCACGTAAGATCCCCCGACCGTATCACAAAGATATTTATATTCGTTTTCAGGATCGATCACGATGACGTTGGTCCCTACCATCATCGAGCGGAAGATCTCCAGTTTGACCGTGTAACTTTTTCCTCCTCCGGACTTGGCGAAAACCACCATGTTGGCGTTTTCCATCTTGTACCTGTCGAAAAGGATGAGCCCGTTGTTGTGCCTGTTTATGCCGTAGAGGATCCCCTCGTTGGAAGAAAGGTCCGCGGAAACGAAAGGAAAGGTGGTGGAAAGAGGAGCGGTGTTGAGATTGTTCGCCACGTCCAATTCGTCATTGGCAAGCGGCAAAGTCGACGCGAATCCTTGTTCGCCCTTGAGCACCGCCGGTTTTATGTACACCAACTGGGCTTCCAAAATAGCCTCGAGCTCCCTTCCGGCCTTGTCGAGAGCCTCCATGGTTTTGGCATAGATGGTGATATACAGGCCGAAGCGGAAAAATTTCTCCGTACCCTGCTGGAGGCTGTCACGAAGACCTTCGATGTCCTGGAGCGCCGTTTCCAGAATCGGATCGCGGACTTTCCCTTCCTTTTCCTCGATATGGATCTGCGACTGTACCTGGGTGGTCGTTTTTCGAAGGGTTTTGAGGATCTCGACCGTGTCCACGGGGTGCACGAACATCGAGATGTTCATAGCGAAATCGATATTTATGATCGGGGAAAACCAGTTGGTGTGCAGATATCTGGGGTAGGCCACCACAAACATCGTGCGCGCGTATGTCTCGCCGATTTGGAGATAGTTCGCCGCCACCCTCATTGCCGCCGGGGCGATCAGATCCTTGACCGTCGCGACCCCCTGTTGGTAAATCTTGTCGCTGTCCAAGATATTGGCACCGTTGGCGACCTGTTGTTGTTTTTTATTCGAATTGAAAAACATAATTTTCTAATTTAGTTCTATTTTGTCTAAATCCTTGATTATCGCGTTGTGGTCAACCACCGGATTATACGAATTATACAAAAGCTCTATTATCTCTTCTGTCTTGAGCGGCTTTAGCTTGAGTCCAATGCCGGTGAGTCCCGCGCTGACCTGGTCCACTCGCTGGAAAAGTTGCTCTTTGTAAGTCTCAAACGCTTCCATCCTCCTGTCCCCGCCCTTTGAACCTCCGAAAAGATTCTCAATCATTCCCTTTTTCACGTTCTCGATCGGATAAAAAGGCACGACCAGGTAGAAGAACTTGGACATAATATTGGAAACTTCCGTCAGGTTCCTGATGAATTTCTTGTATTCGGAAATCTGGAAAGCGAGGAGTTCGTTAGTTATCTGCTTCTCCTGTTTTTCGAGATATTCCATGTA
>LCPX01000029.1:2083-11092 GCA_001003855.1 Candidatus Moranbacteria bacterium GW2011_GWE1_49_15
TTTCACCTCCTCGACGTCCACGTATTTCTGGGTGCTGGCTCCGCCGCTTCCTCCTGATAATTTATTTGAATGCAATAATTCCATAAATATTTTATTTTTCGACTTACTTAATATCAATTTTCATGAACAAATTACGCATTGATAACGAATCTGCAAACATGCATAAAATTTAAGACTGCTTCAATATACCCTGGGGCTTATGCATTTGATCGTCGTGAGAATGAGTATTTGCGCTAATGCGCATAGAGGCTCGTTCGAACAAGAGCAAATGCGTAAGTCCCATATATCCGCACACTTGTAAAAAATTTTTATTTTAGCAGGACTATTTCCTGACTTCCGGTTTCTTTAATATGGAAACGACGTCCTCGTCCGCCTCCGTCCCTTTGGAATCTATGATTTTGGCTATGCCCTTGAGGTTTTCCAAGGCCTTCCTTCTCCTGTCATCCTGGCTCTCCATCGCTTTTTCCTGCTTAGCCTCGTTCTGTCGTTGCTGGTAATTCACCTGCATCTTCTGGGTGGTCCTTTTCCAAACATAAACCTTCGGTCCGAACATGAACCTTATGCCGGAAAAAACGAAACTGATGAGCGGTTGCCCATACGGCCTATAGAAAGCGAAAGCGACGAACAACAGGGCAGTAGGGATACCCAACAGGAAAAACACGGCCTTTGAAAGAAGGCTCCACATCGTGAACAGGGTGGCTCCCATTCCGATCATCCAAAGCAACTGCTTGATGGTGAGCGGTCCTGCCACTTTGTCCTCCACGTTTATGTATTGCGGTACGTTGAAAAGTCCCATTTTTGTATTCTTAATGTTATCGGGCGAGCAGCACGGCTATCTGTTTGAGCACCACCATCGAAGACAAAGCCACGATGATTCCGATGATCGAGTATTTTATGATGTTCTTTCCCTTGTCTATCCTGTCCTCGTCCCCGGCAGAAGTCACATACATTCCGCCTCCGATGATCAGCATTATGAGCGAAAGCACCCCGACTATGGAAAGCAGGAAGCGCAGAAGGTTCATGGCGATTTGGGTCAAGGAGAGCGCTCCGTCAACCATGCCGTTGGCTTCCAAGCAAGCTTGTTTCTGGGCTTGATCGGCAATTTGCGCGCAAACATCCGCCGTATTTCCCCAGCCCATGATTATGGAGATCTCCCTAAGGAACGACGGGGCGGCGATGGCGATGGCCAACCCGATCATGGCCGAGGTCACGGTGGATTTGGCCGTCTCCACCCTCCCGCTGTCACCTCCCGAGGTTATATACATGATGGCTCCCACGACTACGGCCACCAGCGCCAACACCACGATTATCCTTTGAAGGTATGTCAAAAAATGCAACAGGAACTCCTCGACGTTGTTGAAGTCCAAGGGATTTTCAAATTCGGCGTTCAAGGTGGCCGCGGCCTGGCCGACATCGGCCCCCAATACGGGCGCTGTGGTAGTCGTTGGCGTCTGAGCCACGGTCGCAGTAGCACCTTGTTGTTGCTGAGCGACAGATGGAGCTACGGGGGCTGTAAGATTTTGCGAGGGAACCACTGAAATAGAGCCGTCGGGATTGGTCTGGGTCGTCATGACAGTACCGCTCCTTGACGGAGCAGTTATGCCTATCGCGGAATACATCGGAAGAATGGCCGCAGCCAAAATTCCGACAAAAAAAATGTTTTTTAATTTAAAAATCTTTTTTTTCATATTTTCCTTCGTAAATATTATTTTTTGTTCCCTGCCAATTGACCAACTCTCCATTACCCAGCTTCTATAAATACTACCCGGGCTCCTATGAACCCATTAATAATTCCGGACTAGGGGGTAGGTGCAGCCGTACAGGTCGCATCGAACTTGTACCACGATCCGACTATTCCACTGTTCACTCCCAAAAGCAGCATCCCATAATTTATGATCAGCCAGGCGCTCACCATCACCACGATACCTATGGCCGTGTTCTTCATCGCGCCTTTAGCCATCTCGATCCTTCCGCTGTCTCCCCCGGAAACGATATACAGGACTCCGGCGAAAGTGAACACCGCGACTCCCGCGATGAAAGCGATCCCCATGCCCCACTTCATAAGTCCCTGCATTCCGACGATTATGTGGCAGAGCGTACAGCGCGACTCGCCTCTTCCTCCGCATGGCACCAAGCCTGCCGCGTCCGCGGCATATGGCGCGAACACCAACCCTACCGACAGAGCAGCAACTACTATGAAAGCGTATTTTCTAATTATCAAGCTCATTGTTTTTGTTTTTTGTTTTTTATTTTGAGCGCCCATTTATCTGCTCATGATTTCCGTGATCCTATTGGAAGCCAGGGAAAGCGCATCATAGGGCCTCCCCCCTCCTTTACTCACGTAATCTATGGCGTCGGCAAATATCTTTTCAATGGAATCGGGATTTTTCTGGTACCAATTTTTCGCGATGAGGTTCCCTTTAGCGAACACCCCCAGCTTCGGATCGTCTTTTTGCTTGTCGATCAAATCCCTCCTAGCCGCCGGCCTGTTGGTTTTTTCAATATATTTGGCGGCCGGATCATAGTTGATCGGGAAATCTTTGAAATTTCCGGAAAAGGCGTTGTACAGCCGGATAACTCCGCTGTTTTTCATCGTCAGGAATTTCAGAAACTGCCAGGACTCGTGGACGCGGGCTTCGTTCGGAAGATCCCTGCCGGTCAAGCCGTCTTTGGTACCGACTTTGTTTTTGGAAACCCCCCAGCCCCAATAATTGGCATAGCTTACAGGATCGATGTCGCTTACCTGGGGAACAGGGGCGATGTCGAAATTCAATTTGGAATTCTTGTTTTTGATGGTGTCGATCTGCCAGGAATAGTTCAGCATCATGGCCAAATTTCCCTCCGAAAAAGCGTCCAGGGAATAGTGCATGTCGTTGTTCCAGGTGTAGAGCGGGGAATCTTTTTTCGCGAACTGGGCATAGTAACCCAAAGCTACCTCGCCCGCCCTGACGACGCTTCCGTCGGAACCGACGACGCCCTCGTTTATCTTCGCTTCCTTGTTGTTGTCATCGGTCATCTTGGCTCCGTTCTGGAGCATCAAAAGACCCAGGATATCCGTGGATCTGTTTATATTGTAAGCCGTTCCCATAGCGGCCCCTGATTGCGTGATCGAGCCGAAGGCGTCAAGCTTTGTAAGCTTGGTCGCGGCATCGTTGAATTCGGCCCAGGTCTTCGGCGGAGCGGTTATCCCGGCGGAGTTGAACAGACTTTTGTTGTAATAAAGCGCCATCGAATCGACGCTGAGAGGCAGAGCGTAAACCTTATCCTCGGAAACGAAATCCGACTGGACGACATCCACAAAGTTTTCCTTGATCTTATCAAGTCCGATCAAGCCCTTGGGGGACGCTTCCAATTTCGATTCGAACGAAGGCAACCAGGTGTTTTGGACCAGGAAGATATCCGGTCCTTGTCCGGAAGCCAACGCGTCGATGAGTTCCGTCTTATACGTATCAGGGGAAAATTTCTTATATTTGATTTCGCCTACATAGGGATTCACTTTCTTGTACTCGGCGATGGCCTCGACGAAAACATCGCTGCTGTCGAAAACCCCCCATATCTCCAGATTCACCAGATATGGAACGCTCTTGGGTTCGTTGCAACCCGAAAAAAACAAAACCGGAACGAATGCCAACAAAGAAAGGATGATTTTGATGTTTTTTTTCATTTTATATTCGGCTGAAATCTCAGCGCTTATCCGTTATGTGACAAAATACTATTTTTCCGCGACGAAAGCGTAATGGAAATTGCCCGCATCCACCTCTTTTCCGATGGAAAATCCCTGTTTTTCGGCGAGTCCTTTCAGGGCATCCTTGGGTATCCTCAAGCTGTGGTGCGGACCGATGGAAAAATCCTTGTCCCCCCATTCCACCACGATAGCTTTCCCTCCTTTTTTAAGCACCCTATAAGCTTCCTTGAGAATCGTTTCCTTGTCTTTATTTTGAAACAAAACACCCTTCATTATCACCCAATCCAAACTGTCGGATGAAAGTCCGCTACCCTCGTTTTTTTCCAGATTAACCCTTTTGGTTTCCACATTCGAAAGGCCCATGGATTTGGACCTGCTTTCAACGGTTTCCAGAACGTGGGGCAGTATATCCAAAGCCATCAACTTTCCGTCGTTGCCTATGGTCTTGGCGAAAGGCAATGAGAAATATCCCGAGGCGCAACCGAAATCTGCCGCCACCGAACCGCTTTCGACATCGAGCTGGGCGATTATTTTTTCCGGATCCAAAAACTGGTTTTCCACTGGGGCGGATTTCGTTTCCATGTGCGAATGTGTTATGGCTTTACCAATCAATTTTACAACAAAAAACATAAATCGCAAAATGGAAGACCCGGGCAGGGAACGTTGGCGGTTAAACATATCCTGCCGGGACAGCGGGATTGAATTTTTACCGGTTACATGATATATGTTATATGTTGTCCCTAAGGAGGGTTGGCAGAGCCCGGTCGAACGCGCCGCACTCGAAATGCGGTAAGGGAGAAATCTCTTCAGAGGTTCAAATCCTCTACCCTCCGCAAAAGCAAAAACTTGACAAAATATTCTTCCGAGCGGCATTTTTCCTTTACATCAAGGAAAATACGTGATATATTTTCAAAAGTAATCCTGTAAAAATCAACGAAATGCTGCCGATGGTTGATAAAACTATTATTTTTGCGTCCATTGCCGGATTTATTGGCTTATTAGGAATATTTTTGTCCTCGGTAGCCTTACTGAAAATAAGACAAATAAGCAGAAGAAATGAGATCATGTTTTCGGGCAAGCAAGCAAAAAGCCTGGAATCGCTTATTTCGGACCATTCGGAAGCGATCTTAAACATGGACAAGGAGATCCAGGAACTCTTTGAGATTTCCAACAGGATACACAACCTCGCATCCAAAGGGATACATAAGATCGGGGTCATAAGATTCAATCCCTTCAAGGACATAGGCGGCAACCAAAGCTTCGTAGTGGCGCTGTTGGACGGAAAAAACACCGGATTGGTCATATCATCCCTGCATACCAGGGAAGGCACCAGGGTTTATTCAAAGCCCATAACGAAGGGAAAATGCGAAGAATACCAATTGACCGAGGAGGAATCCACGGCCATTTCAGCGGCCATGCTCCAAAAAGGCACGAAAATCTAGGCTTTCCGAAGCCGCTCGAGCGGGGGCGGATCGGAATCCAAGGACAGATGATTACCGCTATTTTTACGCTATAAGACCAAATATAAGCCATAAAACTACATAAAACTACATGGAAGAACAAGGAGACAGGAAAATCGTGAAGATACCGGCAACGATCACCGTGAAGAAATTCAGCGAGGTGTTAAACCTGCCTGTTTCTAAGATCATAACCGAACTTCTGAAAAATAAGATTTTAGCTACTATAAACGAGGAAATAGACTTCGAAACGGCCAGTATCATAGCTGAAGACCTGGGCTTTGCGACCGAGGAATACACGGAAGTGTCCGACGACCAGGCCATGACGCTGGAAAAACTCATAGAAATTTGCAAAATCGAGAAGGAATCAGGGAAAAATCTCAGGTCGAGACCCCCTGTCGTCACCATCCTGGGACATGTCGATCATGGAAAGACGACCCTCTTGGATACGATCAGGAAAGCTTCGGTAGCCGAAAAGGAAGCCGGCGGAATCACCCAGCACATCAGCGCCTACCAAACCAAGAAAAAGGGCCAATTCATAACGTTCGTCGATACTCCCGGCCATGAAGCTTTTTCAGGAATGCGCGAAAGAGGTGTAAGCATAGCGGATATAGCGGTTCTGGTCGTAGCGGCCGACGACGGAGTGCGTCCGCAGACCAAGGAGGTCATCAAATATCTTAAGGAAAAGAAAATCCCGACGGTCGTAGCCATCAACAAGGTTGATAAGCCGGATGCCAATATCCAGCGCGTAAAGCAGGAGTTGGCTGACAACGACATAGTGATCGAGCAATGGGGCGGAAATTATATCTGCGCGGAAGTAAGCGCCAAGCAAAATATCGGGATCGACGAGCTTTTGGAGAGTATCCTTCTGGTCGCCGAAGTCGAAGATTTCAGAGCTGACGACAAGAGGGACGCTCTGGGAGTGGTGTTGGAATCGCATCTCGACCCGAACAAGGGTCCGGTAGCGATCGTCTTGGTCAAAACGGGAACATTGAAGGTTGGCCAGGACATAGTGGTCGGAAAAACCTACGGACGAGTCAGGAAAATAGAAGATTTCGTGGGTAAATCCCTGCCGTTCGCGGGACCGTCCACCCCGGTTTCCATCATGGGACTCAACGACACGCCCAACACCAACGATGTCTTGCAAGTCGAATCTGGAAAAACTGCCGCCAGGCTCCGCTCGAAAGGCCTGACCGATGCCGCCGGAAGCCAAAGGGAGAGACTGACTTCGCAAAACATGATGAAGAAAATCGAGGACGAGAAAGTTCAGAAACTCAACGTCATCCTGAAAGCCGATGTGCAAGGATCACTGGAAGCTATAGAACAGATCCTTTCCACCATAAAATCGGACGAGGTCTCCATCAACTACATAGAAGTGGGCGTCGGGAGCATAACCGAATCCGACATAAAGATAGCCGCCGCCTCAGGGGCCACTATTTTCGGATTCAACGCCGAGCCTACCTCCGTAGCCAAACGCTTGGCCGAATCCAGCGGGGTCACGATAAAAACTTACCGGATCATCTACGAACTGGTCGAAGAAGTCAAAAAGCTCCTCGTGGAAATGCTCCCTCCGGAAGTAATCCGGACGGATCATGGAAAAATGGAGATCCTGGGGATCTTCAAAACGGGAAAACATGACATGATAGTGGGAGGGAAGGTCATCGAAGGGAAAATAGTCAAAAAATCTTCCGTCGAAGTTTATCGCGGGGAAAAGATGATCGGAAAAGGGAACATCTCCAATCTCCAGCAGAACAAAGTTCCGGCCGATGAAGTGGAAAAAGGCAATGAATGCGGACTTGTGTTCGAAGGGGACACCAAGATCAAGGAAGGCGACGTACTCGCCAGCTTCGTGGAGGAAGAGAGAAAGAAAACATTGTAACCCCTAGAGTCTTGAAGCTAAAAGCTGGATCAAGCAATTGATGCGCTTTACAGACTTTATGAACTTTATAGACTTTTAACTTGAATTTATGAGCCAACGGATCCAGAAAATAAACTCCCTCATCAGGAAACACATAGCCGAAATCCTGGTCAAAGACCTGAGTCTCAAGCTCGGGGTTTTCTTGACGGTCGCCAAGGTTGACACGACTCCCGACCTGCGTTATACTCGCGTATTCCTCAGTGTTTTTCCGGAAAAGGAAATGCACTACGTGGAAGAGACATTGAAAAAAGAAAAACACCAACTCCAGGGGGCGCTCAACAGGAAGCTCCATATGAAACCCCTTCCGAAACTGATCTTCAAAATAGACACCACGGAAGCTGAAGCGGATAAGATCGAGAAGATCCTACTTGACCTCGAATAGCCTTTTCAAAAAAATTTCGCGAGAACCTGAACAAAAAAATTTCCCATCTGTATTAATCGGAGGGATTTTTTTAAGCCCGACCTACGATAATTTTCCAGCTCAACATGACATCTTTCTCCAAAGAATTCAAAACCCTTTCATACGTGTTCGACAAGTCCGCCAGGATCCTTTTAGTCGCGCATTCCAACCCGGACGGAGACACGGCCGGCTCCGTTTTGGCCCTTCGGGAATATGCGCAAAACCTAGGCAAGCAGGCCGACGTCGTCTGCGAAGACGACTTCCCGGCCTTTTTGGAATCACTCACCCAAGAAAGATTCGAGAAGCCGGAGCAGATCAGGATCGAGAGTTACGATGCGATAATAGGTTGCGACAGCGTGGAAAGAGGTTTCGATAAGATAATCAAAGGAGCTCCCGAAACCGTCGTCACCGCGGTCTTGGACCATCATCCGGACATTACGATCGGAGCCGATATAAGGATCCTCGATCCGCAAAAATCCTCCGTCTGCGAAATAATATATGATTTCTTCACCGCCACGGGCGTGGAAATTACCAGAAAGATGGCCACCTATCTCATGCTGGGCATACTGTCCGATACCGGCAACTTCCAACATGCCAACACGACCACCAAAGTCATGGAGATATCCTCCGAGCTGATGAAAAAAGGAGCTTCGTTTTCAAAGATAATCGAATCTACCTTCTCCAATAAAAAAATATCCACTCTCAAGCTTTGGGGTATCGCTTTTGAAAAGGCCAAGATAAACGAGAAGAGCGGGATGATCGCCACCGTCCTGACCAA
Source organism: Candidatus Moranbacteria bacterium GW2011_GWE1_49_15 (assembly GCA_001003855.1). Classification (GTDB taxonomy): domain Bacteria; phylum Patescibacteriota; class Minisyncoccia; order Moranbacterales; family GWC2-37-73; genus UBA12053. The sequence goes on from LCPX01000029.1 coordinate 10,322, forward strand.
GCAGGACATCGAACAATGCAACGCCTCGACCGAAGACATCGGACAAGTCGCTTCGATCCTCAACACGGTCCCGGGAACCAGGTTCTCACTCATCCTTTCGGAAAGGGAGGGCGGGCAAGTCAAAGGGAGCCTTAGGAGCGAGGAATACAAAGGCGTGGACGTTTCCGAAATCGCCCATAAGTTTGGAGGCGGCGGACACAAACTTGCCAGCGGATTCACGGTAAAGGGAAAAATCGTGGAGACTCGCGACGGATGGAAGATAGAATAAAAAAAACCGCCGATCAGGCGGTTTTATCAAATTCCAAGAAGCAATTACGGATTTGAAATAGGTTGAAAGGAAGAAATTGGTTTAGGAAATTGGAAATTAGAAACAGAAACTCCTTTTTCCATTTTCTCTTTTCTTGAACTATTTTCCTTTTTCCAATCAACCCTTTTCTGATTCTTTTCCCTATGTCTTACGCCTCGTATTAAACGAGGTTATTTGAAATATTGAAGCGTCACTTCGTCCCCCACCACCACATATGAGCAACTATCCAGCCAGTCTCCGGCGTTCGCATAAACCAGTCCGTCGGGATTCATGACCAACTCAGGCCAATGGGTGTGTCCCATGATCACTCCGTCCACCTTGCGGGAATGGGCGTAGGCCAGCGCCAAAGACCTGATCCTCTCCACAATTTCGGCGTATTTATGGGAGTGTTTTTTGGATGACAGGGATTTCTTTTTTCCGAAAAATCTGCGCAAAAATTTGCTTATTTTCACCAACAAAACATA
>LCPX01000030.1 GCA_001003855.1 Candidatus Moranbacteria bacterium GW2011_GWE1_49_15
TTGAGGAAATAGAAACTTTCTGTTCGGCAGTTTACCTGAAGCCTCAGACATTAATGGCTATATCCGACGGTTTGATTACCCAATATACCGCTGAAGATATAGCGTCGATTGCGATCAAAATTATGGATATGGAAAAAATAGATCGCACGAAGATCGCGGGAGGAATAGATTATTCGAACGAAAAAATAAGACAGCTGCTCCATTTGGAGGAGATCAGCCACGATTTCTCTCCGGTGGATATATACAAGGGCATGCCCAAGGACGCCACACTCGATTTTTTGAAGAAAAAATCCGTTTCACTCGCAAATCCTTCATCGGATAAGTGATGATTTTTTGTGAAAATATATTAGCGGAAAACGCCCTTGTCTGAGGGTGTTTTATTGTAATACGCTTTGAAATATAAATGATTGGATTAAATCCGGTGGGGGAGTATAATGGAAAAACCCGAATCAAGTCTCTGTATCAAAATAAGTCATACATTTCGCACTCATTTTCACACCATCTTTGCTTAAAAAAATCCTCAAAGTATCCTGATACATTTTCTGATTTTTTTAAACAAATCTGGCGCAAACCTGAGCACGGACTGCACAATTTATTTTGATACAGAGCCTAAAGACAAAAACACAATGTTGGAAAAGCAGTTGCAAAAACATTTCAATTTTCCCCAGTTCCGTTCCGGACAAAAGGAAGTCGTGGAGAGCATCATGGCCGGGAAAGACGTGGTGGCGCTGATGCCGACGGGAGGAGGGAAGTCCCTCTGCTTCCAATTGCCGGCGATCATAAGCGAAAAGGTTTCCATCGTGATTTCCCCCTTGATCGCGCTGATGCAAGACCAAGTGGACGCTCTCAATGCGCGTGGGATTCCGGCGGTCTATATCAACAGTTCGCTTGACTCCGATGAGATGGACGAGCGCCTTTGGGATATCAAAAAGGGGAAAACGAAGATCGTTTATATCGCTCCGGAGCGCTTCGCCAACAGGCAATTTCAAAAAATATTTTCCGAATTGGACGTGTATCTTTTGGCAGTCGACGAAGCTCACTGCGTTTCGCAGTGGGGCCATGATTTCCGTCCGGATTATCTTTCCATTAAGGATTACATCCCGATGCTCAAAAACCGTCCGATAGTGGCGGCATTTACGGCCACGGCCACGCCGGAAGTGAAAGATGATATTATCGAGCGCTTGGGACTCCAGGATCCGGACGTGTACGTTCGCGGATTCGACCGACCGAACCTGAAATTTTTCGTGCGTGAGAACCTTCGGAAAATGGAGCGGGCGAAAGAGGCTCTGCGCATTGCCAAATCCATCGAAGGCAGTGGGATCGTCTATGCGATAACGCGAAAGGAAACCGAACAGCTGGCAAAATTTTTCAAGGAGGAGGGTATAAAGGCCGCGGCCTATCACGCCGGAATGACGAATGAGCGCCGGAGCAGAATCCAGAACGAATTCATGGAAAACAAGTTCAAGGTGATCGTGGCGACCATCGCTTTCGGCATGGGAGTGGACAAAGCCGACATCCGTTTCGTTATCCATGTCGGGATGCCGGCAAGCCCGGAGGGATATTATCAGGAAGCGGGAAGGGCCGGACGCGACGGGGAAAAATCCTTCTGCATATTGCTCCACAGCAAGAGCGACGCGAGCCTCCATAATTTTTTCATCATGTCCGGAAAAAACGAAATGATTTCCCAAGGGAAAAGCTGGGAGGATACGAAAAAAGCGATCGACATCAGATACGGAAGGCTTAATAAAATGAAAGAATACGTTTCGCATTCTTCATGCCGGAGAAAACTTCTCTTGGAATATTTCGGCGATCCTGCTGTGAAAGAGAGCGCGGAAAACTGCGGAGGCTGCGACGTGTGCATGGATTTCAAATGGGCGAAATATTCCGACGGGGAAGAGGAGGGCGGCAAAGTGAAAACCAAGTCCAAGCCGAGAAAAAGCAAAGCCAAAGAAAGCATGACGATCATGGAAACCGTGAAACTTTATCAGCAAAAATATTCCGCGGAAAAAATCGCCAAGGCCAGAAGCTTGGGTATCAGCACGATCTACAACCATCTGACGCAGTGGTACGCGGAAGGCGGGGAACTTGAAATCGAAAATCTTGTTTCCAAGGAACAGGAGAAAATCATTTCGGAGGCGATGGACAAAAAACACGGCTTCCAGAAACTGAAAGAAATCAAAGAGCGAGTCGGCGACGGCATCAGCTATGAGCAGATCCGCCTGATTTGGGCCAAGAAAAAACGCGGAGCATAACCGCTCTGTAAGTTTGGTATTTTTTTATTGTACTAATGGTATCTATAAAAATTAACCAAGCTTTTTTGGTTTGCCTGCATTCCAAAAAAGAAAAAACATATGCCGAACAGAGTAATCCATTTCGAGATTCCGGCCGAGGATCCTGAAAAAATAGTCAAATTCTACCAGGAGGTTTTCGATTGGAAAATCAAAAGGTGGGAAGACCAGGATTATTGGCTCGTCGACAACGGGAAGATGGGCGAGTACGGGATAGGCGGGGCGATCTATAAGAAGGATTGGATGACGACCGTCGTGAACACTGTCGGGGTGGACGATGTCGACGCCTATGTCGAGAAAGTCAAAGCTGCCGGAGGGGAGCTCGTGCGCGGACCGATGGAAATTCCCAAAGTCGGGCGCCATGCGGTCCTCAAGGATCCCGAAGGCACGCTTTTCGGGATCATTAAGCCGTTGCCGATGTGACGTTCTGATTTTTGAAGCTTCGAAAAGTGGGGCTGGTTTTTGTCGTGTCCGGTTGGTATAATGTTTAAAGCGGAATAATAATTAGCAGGAAGTGAAAAATATGAAAACGCCAGAACGAATTTCTTCGGTAGAGGTATTTAGGCGGGAAGAAAATCCTTTTGAAGACGAACGAATTTCCCAAGAATGGATTAATAATGTGGAAGGAGAAAAAAATACAGCAAGAGATAAATATATTTATCCTAAGCTCAGTGGCTGGATTGAAGAAAGTAAGCCCGAAGTCGTTGTTGAAATCGGAGCGGGACAAGGGATTTGCTCTGATAAGTTGGGAAACTTTAAGGGAAGATATATAGGAATCGAGCCTTCGGCGCATCTGGTAAAAAGAGCTAAGGAATTGTATGTAGAAGAAAATAGGAAGTTCATTTTGGGGGACGCTTATGCGTTGCCGCTTGAATCTGAAAGCACGGACGCAAGTTTTTCGGTAAATGTTTGGTTTCATTTGGAAAACCTCGAGCAAGCTTCAAGGGAGTTGGCTCGCATCTTGAAACCGGGCGGAAAGCTTATGATTATCACGTCAAATCCGGAAGCTTATGATCTTTGGGAATCTTGGTATTCCGATGCGGCAAAAGAGGGCAAGAAGTTGACGGGCAAAATCTTGACCCCCGTTAATCCTTTGACTAAGAATATTTTTTACCAACATGCGCTCGGGGAAATTTTGGAATCATTGGAGGTTAATGGACTGGAAATCGAATCAACTGAAGAATTTGCGGATAACAGTGGATATAAATCTTTTATTTGTATAAAAGGAATTAAACGCAGGTGAGATTATAAAAGCGAGGAATTCGCCAAGGATTAATTTTATTTAAGATTCTATTTTTTTATGGACATAGTTTCGCATGGGCTGTGGGGAGGAGTGGCGTTCGGAAGAAAAAGCAGGAAGGATTATTTGCTGGCGTTCCTTTTTGGAATAATGCCGGACATGTTTTCTTTCGGGATACTTTTCACGACGAACCTTTTGGGAATCACGGTGGGACCCAAATATTCGAACGGCCGTCCGGATTTCGCGTCCATCCCAGAATATGTCAGCCAACTCTATGACGTCACGCACAGCTTGGTGGTTTTCGCTTTGGTTTTCGCAATCGTTTGGTATTGGCGCAAAAAACCCTTCTGGCCGTTGGCCGCTTGGGGATTGCATATTTTGGTCGACATTCCGACGCATTCTCTGGAGTTTTTCGCCACGCCTTTCCTTTGGCCGTTTTCGAATTATCGCTTTGACGGGATAAATTGGGGTAATCCATGGATCTTCTTTCCTAATGTCGCCTTGTTGGTCGTGGCCTATTCGGCCTGGCTGATCGCCCGCTTGAAAAAAAGGAAGGGAAAATGACATCGAAAAAACCCTTCAAAAAAGCCTTTCCTGGCGGAAGGGCTTTTTGGTATTGACTTTTTACTGATTTGGTGCTATAATAGATAATCAGTGTTAATGTTAGCGCTGAACCGGTCATTTCGGCCAAAATAGTACCTTTTCAATCCAAGGAGGAAAAAGAATGAAAAAGATTTTCACTTCATTGTTTTTGGCTGTTTTTATGATCGTTGGCGTTTCACATGCGGATTCGCAATTTTATATCCGCGGAGAAGGTGATGGCATCGTGTTCATCGACTTTGCTTTTACGGTTCCATCCGGAAACGGCGGTAACTTCAAACTCGGTAAGTTTGAAAGAAGTTACTACCCATTTACGAAGCCCGCGCACTTCATCGAGATGTATTTCGGCGAACTCGGCCAAGGGGGGTTGTACTATTACAACAATGCCGAGGAGATTTGCGACACGAAGGTATTTTTTCATGGCGAAAGGTCGATCAATTCAACGATCGGTATCGAGAGCCAGCGCAATGTCAGAAGAAATGATCTGACTATCCTGACCAAGAAGAAGGCCTTGAAGGATTCGATCATGAATCTCCCTTCCGATGAAGAATATACCTATTACATCGCATCTTCGTCAGACGGTGGCCATACTCAGATCAAGGAAATCGTGGAAAGTATGGCCCATTGCAAGGAAGTGATCATCATTCTTACTGACTCCCGCGGATTCCTTTCCAAAGTTTTCACAGGAAAGAAAGCTGTTGATGTGCAGAAAGACACGTACATCAACACTGGAGAATGGTTTGCCTTGGGAATCAGAAGATATTAGTCCCATAGTTGCTTGGCTAAAGGCCGTCCACTTGCATATTTGCAGGCGGGCGGCTTTTTTTATTGCCTGATCCATGTAAAAATGAAAACAAAAGGGAACTGGGCCGTATTAAGTTCAGGCCCATTTTAAAGCCGTATTATGTTGAATTTGGAAGAATTGGAGAAGAAAACCGATCAGGAGTTGGTAGAACTCGCCAAAGATGACCAGGAAATGTTTGGGGCGCTTATGGCCAGATATCAAGGACCCTTGTTTGCTTATGTCAAAAGGATCTCCCAGCTTGGCAATGAGGACGTCGAAGATCTCTTGCAGGATATTTTCGTTAAGGCATATCTTAATCTCAATTCCTATGAAAGCTCGTTGAAATTTTCCAGTTGGATATACCGCATCTCGCACAATCACGTCGTTGACAATTTCCGCAGGATTTCAGCCCGACCGAGAATCCTTAACACCGAGGACGACAGTTGGATGAGGATAGTGAGAGCGGATACTGATTTGGAAAAGGAGTTGGCTGACAAGGACTGCGCTGGAAAAATAAAAGAGGCGATCGAACGGATGCCCCTCAAATATAGGGAGGCGTTGGTGCTCCGCTTCGTAGAGGACAAGGAATATGAGGAAATTATGGATATCCTCCAAAAACCGAAAGGGACAGTGGCGACGCTGATCGCGAGAGGCAAGAAGCTGATTGAAAAGGATATAAAGAAGAAAGGTATAAGATTTTTTTAAATACATCCGTATAAGTCATATTATAAAACTATGAAAGATTTGATCCAAAAAACTATCGCGAGACTTAAAATGGAGAAAATGAAACCGCTGCCGAAGTGGAGGTTCGTTTTGACGGACGTCGCCTATTGGTCCCTTGTGGCATTGGCGGTTATTTTCAGTGCGGTCGCTCTGTCCGCCGGGGTATATCTGCTTTTTCAGATCGATTGGGACGCTCCAAAATATGCGCCGGGAGGAACGCTTCGCACCCTTTTTCTCTACATCCCTTACGTTTGGTTGGCCATCCTGGCCATCCTCATGGGAGCGGCTTTCTTTTTCATAAGGAAAACCAAGGAGGGCTACAGATATAGGTGGGCTGTGATCCTTCTTTCCTCATTGTCGTTGGTTTTGGCAATGGGAACCGCCGCGCACTTTGCCAGAATCGGTATGGTTGCGGATGATTTCGCTTATCGCAGGGTCCCTCTTTACAGAAATGTCGCTCCGGGAATGGAACATATGTGGCAGAGAGCGGAGGATGGTTTTTTAGCCGGGGAAATAGAATCAGTCGGGAAGGATAAGATCGGGATCGTCGATCTGGAAGGGAAAAAATGGGAAGTCAGTATTTCGGAAAATACCGTGAGGCGCGGACCTTTTGAGATTGAAGAAGGCGGCTGGGTGAAGGTTATCGGAAAATCTCTCGGCAGCGGTGTTTTTGAGGCTCAAGTGATCATGACCGGAGGGGGAAGAATGATGCGCGGCTTAGGCGGTGATATTTCTGGCAGGGGGGAATTTAGGCGCAGTTTTGACGGCCCAGGCGTGCGCGGGGACGGAAGGATGATGCGCGGACCTGGATATCGTTGGGAATGAAAACTTTTCCATTCCAAATGCGTCCTATGTATCGCATTGGCCAAGATGCGAAATAAGAATTAAAAAAATAAAAAATGAAGAAGACACACATGCTTGTTCTCGCCGGCGCCCTGGGCGCGGCCGCTATCGGGGGAGGGATTTTGACGGGCGGAGTTTCCGCTTATCGTGGAAATCCTGGGCAGACCGGACCTAATTATTCGGCCGAGCGCCACGAGGCGATGCTGAAAGCTTTCGAAAACAAGGATTATGAAGCTTGGAAAAATCTCCATGAGGGACGCGGCAGATCAGGAGAAGTTATCAATAAGGATAATTTTGAAAAATTCGTCGAGATGAGGAAGTTTATGCTCGAAGGAAAAACTGACGATGCCAACAGAATCAGGCAGGAATTGGGCCTTGGGCAAGGAAACGGGCAGGGAAAAGGAATAAAGGGCGCTATGCGAGGACAAAATATAGGGGGAAATTTTGTCGATAAAGACGGGGACGGGAAATGTGACCACTTACAATAGGATCCACTTTTGTCGTTCACTTGGAAAACCGGCCATTATGGCCGGTTTTTCGCTTTGATAAGAAAAGAAATGGTCGATTGTATTAGAAAAAAGAAATAGCTAATACTCAAAAATATGATAGTCTTTGCGGCCATAGTCCCACATCCTCCTTTCAGTGTGTCGGAAATAGGTACGGAGGAGGAGAGGGAAAAAATTGCAAAAACCATCTCTTCTTTCGAGGAACTTAGGATCGGCTTGGAGAAAGCTCAGCCGGACACGGTGATTATGATATCACCCCATGGAAAAATGGAGGATTATCATTTCGTCATAAACTCCGCACCTACTCTCACTGGGGGTTATGCTGAATTCAGATTGGACAAGATATTGGAATTTAAAAACGATACTGAAATAGCTTCCCAGATTTCGTATTGCTGCGAAATGATCGATCATTTCGTTCATTTGCATGGATCAGTTTTGGATTATGGGGCATTGATACCCTTGGAGCATCTCTTGAAAAACATCAAGCCCCATCTGGTGCATCTTTCGTTCTCACTTTTGAGTTATGAAAAGCACTACGAATACGGAGAGCTCATTTCCAACGTTCTGAGAAAATCTCCCAAGAGGATAGCGGTCATCGCCAGCGGGGAGCTTTCGCATAGGCTTTCTCCGGATTCGCCAGTCGGCTATTCTCCCAATGCTAAAAATTTCGATCATTGGGTCATGGAGCATCTGGCTAATAACGATATCGGGTCGCTGATCGGCATGGAAAAGGAAATGGTAGAGGACGCTGCTGAGTGCGGTCTCCGTTCCATTTTGATAATGCTCGGAACCATCTACCAGGAAAAATACGATTTCAATCTTTTGAGCTACGAAAGACCGTTCGGGGTGGGATATCTCACAGCCAGGTTCATCTGAAATGTTGCGGCTTATCCGAAGGAATGGTAAAATCGGTATATGTCCGGCAATGAAAACTCAAAAAATGCCGGCATGTCGGTTTTTTTGTTGGTGAATGTGGAATGGATAATTTCGTAGGAAACTTTGAAGTTGATATTGAGCGAAGCTCATTTGAATTTCTATTACCAGGTATGGAAAAAAACATAGTGATGTATACCGACGGCGGATCCAGAGGAAACCCGGGTCCGGCAGCAGTCGGCGTTTATATTGAGACGTTAGGTAAAAAATTCGGAGAGTGCATCGGCACCAAGACGAACAATGAGGCGGAATATATGGCGCTTATTTTGGGTTTGAAAAAAATAAAACAAGAACTTGGAAACGCCAAGTCCAAGCAGGCGACGATTACCTGTTTTTTGGACAGTGAGCTGGTCGTCAAACAACTCAATCACGAATACAGGCTCAAGGAGAAGCATATCCAGGAATTTTTCATCGAGATTTGGAATTTGATGTTGGATTTTGCAAAAGTGGAATTCGCCCATGTGCCACGAGAAAAAAATAAGATCGCAGATGCGATGGTGAACGAAGCCCTGGATGATAAAAATAAATCAGGATGTCTTTTTTAATGATTTTTTATCAAATAATCAAAAACCAAGAAACAATAACCAAATAATATTCAAAGTCCAATAAACAATACCTTAAATGATTGAAGATTGGATCTTGGTGTTTGTTTGTATCTTGTATCTTGTATCTTGTATCTTG
>LCPX01000031.1 GCA_001003855.1 Candidatus Moranbacteria bacterium GW2011_GWE1_49_15
CCTTGGTGGTTTTTCTGCTTGGCGTCGAATCTGGCGATATAAATTATATCATATTTCTTGGGCAATTCTTTTTTTATAAAAAGATCCGTGTCTACGAAGTTGTTCATTCCTACTAGCCGGTCTTTCAGAAAAGGGTACTTGCTTTTGAGAGTGTCGAAATCGCTTTTGGGAATGAAAGCTTTGTCACAAAATCGGTAGGAGATATTTTCCGCCAGAAAGAAATAGAGTTTGGCGTAGAGAGGCAGTTTGTTGAGTCTGGCGAATTCCGAACCGATATAGCCGCTTCGGACTACGAGTTTTTTGCGGTATATCAGTTTTGCGATCGAAGGCGCTATGGTTCCCGAGTTTTGGTTGGTTTTCAAGATATCGCATCCTCGGATTATGTCCGCATGCAGGAAAGGAATAAGCGGTTCGTATAACACATCGGGAATCCTTATTCTCTTGGGAATGATTATCACGTTTCCTTTCAGATATTTCCCGTACTCCGATTCACCCACACCCCCATAACTGAAGATGTAGACGGTTTTGAATTTTTCCGCCAATCTGTTATAGAGCGATATTTCCCTGCTGAGCATGCCGAACTTGTCCCAGACTTGCAATCCGCTGTAGTAATTCAGAAACAACGCCAAATTTTTATCTTTCAGATTTTCCATATGATATTCTTGATCAGAAATTTTTTGGCAAAAGACGGGACAAGCCAATGCATGATTTCCGGAACCAGCAGTTTTAAATAATCGCTTTTGGGATAGCCGTATTTTTTCAGGGCGTTCTTGCGGGCGGCGAGCGCATATTTTTCCTGCCCCTTGTTTTTCTTGAAAGACAGGCCGTCTTCCAGGAAGCGGTAAGAACAGAGAAATTCCGGCAGGATCGCGACTTCGTGGCCGGCCGTCAGGCGGAGAGCCAGATCGTAGTCTTGCGCTTTTAGCATTCCCTCGTCGTAACCTCCGATTTGCCGGACGATATCTTTTCGGAAAAACCATGATGAATGCACGAAGGGGTTTTGCGCGACGATTCCTTTTTTAATGGCGGAATATCCAATCGGAGATTTTTGCTTTCCGATCAGATTGCCGTTTCCATCGATGATATCGGACCAAGATCCCAAGAGGGAGCAATCCGGATTTTTGCGCATATGCCCGATTTGTTTTTCCAGCCGTTCGGGATGCGCAATATCATTGCCGTCCAACCTGGCGATATATTTTCCACTTGCCTGGGAAATTCCGACATTGAGTGATTTGGTCAGTCCGATATTGCCGGTGTTTCTTATTATGCGTACCCGGCTGTCTTTTTTCGCATATTCATCCAGGGTCTTTCGGCATTGTTCGCTTTCCGATCCGTCGTCCACGATAAGCAACTCAAAATCATGAAAGGTTTGTCCGAGGACGCTTTCTATCGCGGGACGTAAAAATTCATCCGGTACGTCATATACCGGCATGAGAACGGAGATTTCAGGATTATTTTTTCCCATCGTCGCTTTTCAATACGGAAATTATTTTTTGCAGATTTTCGTTCCAGTCGAATTTGCCGGAAACCTCGTCGAACGCGGCGACGCCCATTTTCTTTGCCAGGTCGCGGTCGGTCATTATCTCCATGATTTTTCGTGACAAGGCTGCGGGGTTTTTTGGTTCTATGATAAACCCGCCGATGCCGTCGGTGATGATTTCCCCGGTTCCGCCCACATTGGTCGCGATAATCGGCTTTTTGCAAAATGCGGCTTCGATTACCGTCGTCGGCAATCCTTCATTAAGGCTGGGGTTTATGAAGAGATCGGAATCCACAAGCTCGTTCATGACTTCAAAATGGGGAAGTGGACCCAGAAACCTGACTTTGTCTTCCAGTCCTGATTTTTCAATAAAATCTTCAAGGGCTTCTCTTTCCGGGCCGTCTCCGATCAACGCCAGTTCGAAATTTTCGTTTTTCAGGAGAGTTAGGGATTCCAGAAGGTAATTCACGCCTTTGCCGATTATAAGTCTGCCGATGAAGATGATCTTAAAGGCGTTCAAGCCAGTGTCTTTTTCGGAATCGCGCATTTCGAAGTCGCGTGCGTCAAACCCCCTGTAAATCACGGCCGGGTTTGTTTTGGGGGCAAGTTTTCGGACGAACTTGGCCACCGATTCCGATATGGCAATAACTTCGTCCGCTTTGTTCAGTGCCAGCTTTCCGAAGGTGTGATCGTAAGCCCTGGATATCCAATCGAAAGGCCAGCGGATGCTGACAAAATCGGAACCATGCTCAATGTGCACCCATTTTATTTTTTGTGTTTTGGAGAACCGGAACGCTATGAGCGAAGTCAAAAAGAAGCGCGTGTGTGAAACCACGCAATCGAAATCGTTTTTTTTCAGTCCGGATAGTCCTTTCCGGAAAGCACGGGACCAGAATTTCGGCACGGGGTAGTTATGGATGATTTCGAAAGCCGGAAAACGGACGATTTTCATATCGCCGGAAAGAGTTTCATTCGCAGGAGAATCCGTCGGCAAGTGCGGAGTGAAAACGGTCACGTCTATCTTTTCCGAAGCTAGCCGCTTATTGAGTTCGGCCGCATAGTTCTCCAAGCCCCCGATGTGGGGAGGGTAGTATGGTGCGATTACTAAGATTTTCATTTTTCGCTTTTTAATTCCTTCAGGCTGTCATCGCGGGTCACTTCCGATATTTGCTGCTCCAATCTTTCGATCGCGGAGAGCAGTTTGAAAATCATCAGGAAGGTCAGGATGAATCCGGTCAGTATGACCGCGTTGATGTTGCCTTTTATACCGACGATGTTGGCCAGGAAATTGCTGAAGTCCGGAAAGATCGCGATCAACCCCATTCCTCCCCAGACTACTATGCGGATGGCCAGCTTGTAGAGGGTTTGCCCGCTTCTTCCGCGGATATAGTTTTTTACTCCTTGTGATATCATTACGATCGCGACTAGGATCATGATGATCTGGTAAACGTGGATGGTCATAATTATTTTTTTAAGAAATTAATCTCCAAAGCATCTTATAAAGGGTTATGATCCCGTTCATCAAGCTTTGCTTGTGAAGTTTTCCCATGGAATATTCCGTATAGCGGACCTTGATGGAAATCTCTTCGTACTTCAGTTTATAGACGTATATTTCGCGGATCACCTCGCTGTCATATTCATAGCGGTCCCCGCGCGTGTTGATGACTTCGGCCGCGTGGCGCGAATAGGCGCGGAAACCTGATTGGCTGTCCGTCACCCAAAGTCCGAATAGGAACCAGGTCAGCATATTTCCGATTTTGTTTTGGATTATTTTATAACCCGGCATGCCTTGCGGATTTTTCAATCTGGAACCGAGAACCACCTCGTACCCTTCTGTGAGGATGGGGGAAATCAAGTTATCTATGTCTTTCGGATCATGCTGTCCGTCGCCGTCCATCGTCACGATAATATCGGCATCCAGCAGCTTACATGCTTCGATGGCGGTTTTGGTGGCAGCTCCTTTGCCGCGGTTTATCTTGTGTTTGATCGCGACTACCCCCATTTCAGCCGCTTTTTGTTGGGTGTTGTCGGAACTTCCGTCATCAACGATGACTATGTTTCGGTATCCGGCAGCCCTTACTTCTTTGATGACATCCTGGATGACTTTTTCTTCATTGAAGGCCGGGATGGCTATGAATATTTTTTTGGCGTTTTCGTCACCCATTTTAATTAAAAAAACGCATGAAGCGTATAGGATTTAAGCTCATTTAAGTATAGCAAAGGCAATTAGTTAGTAAAGCATCGGTTTATGCCGCGGAGTTTTCCATATCTATTTTTCCACTTAGGCCTTCTTCTTCCGAAACAGCTTTTTCCGTTTCATCGCTGTTGTCTTGGTCATCGAGGTCCAGTTGTTCCTCGATCATCTGCTCTTCTTGGATGTTGTTGATATCAACGCTTCTGTTTTTAAAAGCGATATAAGTCATTAAGACGGTGATTAATGTCATTATTGAAATAACCGCAATCGTTGATTTTGGAATATTCTTCAACATATTTTTTATATTAATTTTATTGCGCTTTCCTTCAAGATTATAGCACTTTTTCTTTATTTTTGGAAGGTGAGGGCGGGGCATGGTATTGATTTTTTGATTAAAATATGATATAATGTGATATTAGGCGGTGTGCTATAATGGAAACAGTTCTTAATATCGGTATTTTCCTTATGATAATCCCTTGAATAGAGAGGAGGTCGCCATCATGGAATTTTTGGCCGCAATCATGTTTGTCGGGTTTTGCAAATGCTTTAAGTCATTTTGCGATGGAAAAAAGGAGTTCCACCGGGAAGTAGGATGGAGAATCGGGCAATTGGAGGAATATTATTCCGCAAAGAAGGGTTGTGTGCTGGCTTTGGCCATGGGAATCACCAGGGAGCATTGGGATAAGCGCATCTTCGAAATCGGTATCGAAGAGCTCAATGATCCAGAAAGGCTTCTGAAAAAGCTCCTGGTAATCGCCGATGACGAAAAACAGCAGGTCATCCTGAACCTGTTGGCCGCGGTCAAAGATCTAAAAGAATGCTTTGAATTCCTTCCGGTAAACCCGAAGGAAATCCTGGATTGGGAGGAAAATGCCAAAGAATGCGCTAACAATCTTAGGAGGGTTGTCGCGCGCCACAGGAATCTGTGCCTCAATTTCGAGCCGAGCTGAAAAGCCCGGCTTTTCTTTTGACCGGGAAGACCCATCTGGTATAATCAAGAAGACTTTTGAATGCTTATAAATACCCAGCAGCCCAGTCCGCGTCTTTTCCTTTTCGTCGTGGCAGGCTGTTGATAAACAAATGCGAAAATATATAGAAAAAATAAATCAGTATTTGCCCCAGGGCAAGCCGCGGAATGTTAAATTTATTCGTTATTTGCGCTCGCTCGGAAATAGAGGCAAGCTTTTATTTCGCTCACTTATCTTGAAAATCAAAAAGGACAGAAAATTCGTGATAGTTTTTGCGCTTATCTTGGCGGCGGGGGTTTTTCTGCGGACATATGAATTCCACGACTGGCTAAGATTCAGTGGCGATCAGTCCAGGGATGCGAGAATAATAAGTTCCGCCATAGAGGAGGATGTCCCATTGCCTCTCTTGGGGCCGAAAGCAAACACGACTACGTTCAAGTTGGGGCCGGCGTATTATTACCTTTCGTACTTTTCGGCTATGGCTTTCGGGGACGCTCCGGATAAGATGGCATACCCCACTTTATTTGCTGGAATTTTGACCATTCCGCTTCTCTTTGTTTTTTTACGGGAATATTTCAACCGCAGGATTTCACTGCTTGTTACGGCATTGATGAGCATGTCCTATTTCATGGTCATAAGTGCGCGTTTCTCTTCTAATCCGAACCTGATTCCTTTTTTTCTGCTCCTATATTTATATTCTTTGCTGAAAATAGCGGAAGGGGAGGGTAAAAGCGGTTTGGGTTGGAGCGTTTTGTTGGGAGTAAGTATGGGGATAGGCGTGCAGTTGCACGCTACGACCCTTGTAATCATGCCGATAATGTCTCTTTTTGCCTTAGCGTATTTTTTTAGAAAAAAATTTGCAAATGTCGGGAAAATGATCGTCGTCGTTCTGGCTATTTCATTGGCCTTGAATGCCAGCCAATTGGTTTACGAATTTAATTCAGGATGGGGTAATTCCAAAAGTTTCCTTGCCGGGCTCAAGAGCAATTCGGACAGTAATCCGGCCGAAAGCGCATATCTGATAGCGGCATGCCAGATGCAGGCAAATTTCACCATAGTTTCATCTTTGGTCTCATCGTTACAAGTTGAGGAGAACAGCAAGAATGTGAATTGTGAGGACGTGTTCGGATTGCCAAAACCTGAGTCATTCCAGGAATATGCCTATTACGGAATAGTTTTTTTCGGCATGGCTTTTTCCATGGTCGGTTATTTTTTGTTGATCCAGGGATTCGGGTTTGAAAGGGACAAAAGAAAGAAGAATTTTTTGGGATTGGTTATCGTGTTCAATGCGCTTTCTTTTTTGGTTTTGATTCCCGTGGCCGGAATCATGCAGACCGGTTATTTCATAATTCTTTTCTTCGTACCGTTCGTGTTGCTGGGCTTATTGATAGAAAAACTCCTTGCTATCAAATCCAAAAAGATCGGAGTCGGAATTTCGCTCGCCATGGTCGCGATGTTGGGTTTTTGTTCCATGGCCAAGGATTATTCCGCAGCTGGCCGTTATTGGAGCGGCGACGAAAATAATTCAAGAAACAGTACGCTTGGAGAAATAGAAAGAATGTCGCAATTCATATCGTCCTCCATGGATGGATCTGAAATGGTGTATTTTTCAGGGGACAAGGAGTTATTCGTTCGTTACCATAAACCCATAAGTTATTTTGTGGATAATGCTGGTGCCAACAAACTTGTTCTACTGAAAAACACGTTGGGGTCGATTTATAGCGGAGGGGGAGAGGATGGAATGGATCCTGACAATGGTATTCCCATATTTTACATAAAGGAAAAAGGTCCGCGCCAATATCATCCCGGTCAAAAAATAAAGGACCATGAAATCGTGCATAGGGAGGATTTTCTCAATCATTCCATCTTTATTTTGAAAAATTGAAAAACGATATTCGATTTTTCCACTTAGAACCGTCAGTGGCTTATATTTTCGCTATTTTCGATATCGAACAACGGCTTTTTCTCGAGTTTTTCCATCGTCACGTTTTGAAATTCCACATCTTTGGAATTCCTCACCAAAATTCCTTCCTCGGAATTTTCGGTGGTTATGTTTGAGAATAACACCTTTTCAATCGGGATCGCCCCGATCCCTTCCAGGCGCAAGGGTCGTTGGGTTTCTTCGATGCGCACGTCTTTTATCTGGAAGTTCTTCACGACTGGGATTTTTTCCGCTTCGGACTCCACGGTGGAGGAGTCATAGGTGAGGTCTATCTCGATCCCGACGCGGTCGGCTTTTTTTATGATTATTTTTTCAATCCAGATGTTTTCGACGAAGCCGCCACGCCCTCTGAGCGACTTGACGCGTATGCCGCGGTCGACGTCGTCGATGTTCAGGTTCCGCACGAGGACATTTCTCACTCCGCCGGACATCTCGCTGCCGATCGCAACCCCGCTATGCCCATCGTTGATTTCGATATCGCGGATTATTATGTCTTCGGAAGGCCTATTGACCCTCCAGCCGTCATTGTCCAGCCCGGATTTGATGGCTATCGAGTCGTCACCTGTTTCCAAGACGGAGTTTTCAACCAATACGTTTTTTGACGAATCGATGACGATCCCGTCGGAATTAGGTCCGTCGGTTTTTATTTTTACGTTACTGATGAATACGTTTTCGCTGTATAGCGGATGGATGCCCCATTTCGGACCATCAGTCAAAGTGAAATCTTCCAGCCAGATGTTTTTCGAATTCACGAATTGGATGAAGGAGGGGCGCAGGGAATATTTTTCCTTTCCGAAAATCCTGTTGGCGACCGGGACATCGTTCTGGGCCATTTCATAAGCTTTCTCCAGGGAATCTTTTTCTTCATCCCTCCAATTCTCCCATTCATCGCCCTTGCCGTTCAATCTGCCTTTTCCCGTTATGGCCGCATTTTCGATGCCGTCCGCATAGATCAATGGGGAATAGTTGTATAGCTCCAGGCCTTCGAGTCTGGTGAAAACCGCCGGAAGATAGTCTTTGGGATTCGTGCTGAAAACCAACTCAGCCCCCCTGGAAATTTTGAGGTTCACATGGCTTTTCATTTTCAATCCTCCGGTGAACCATTTTCCTTCGGGTATGATGACCGAGCCGCCTTCCTTGCTGCAGTCGTCTATGGCGGCTTGGATAGGCCTTGTGTTGAGAATTAACGGATCGGTCGTAGCCCCATAATCGGTGATGGTGCAGGTGTTATTCGGAAAATCCGGCAGGGCATATTCCTTGAAGGGGAAATAGTCGGTGTTTTCTTTCGCGATACCTAATATTTGCGATTTTCCGGAATAATTGAAAAACACCATCGTGCATATGGCCAACAATGCTATGACGCAATAGGAGGTTAATTTTTCCATAAAAATTCCATAATTCGACATTTCTGGTTATCTTCCAGGGAAGTTTTGAAAAAACAAAACCGCTCCCGTGAAGGAGCGGTTTTTTTGCAGCGTAGTTTTCCTTAGAGGCTTTCTTCGATGCCTTCAAGTTCGCCGAGGTCCGTTTCGATGGCCGAGTTTATTTCGGCGTCGATGTTTTGGATTTCCGCGTCGATGGCCTGCTTGTTGTCGGTCGGGAGGGGTGCCAGGACGTTTTCCGTCATTTGGCCGTCGTTATCTTCCGATGGTGCGACGGTTTCAAGTCCGGTTTTCTTCTCCATGGTCTCGGGTGAAGATTTCTTCATCAAGGATGAAGCGAAGAAGGCGGCGGTGGCGAGAATCAGCAAGAGAAGGGCTGTCACCAGAATGATTCTTTTTTTAGACATAATTTTTTTGTTTTATTTTTATCTTAGTCTTGTTCGGTTTCGGTTGTCTCCGTTTCGGTTTCAACGGGCTCGGTTTCGGTTGTCTCCGTTTCGGTTTCCGCTTCCACCTCCGTTCCGGTTTGTGATCCGTCGTCCTGTTTCACTTTGCCTTTGGTCTTGGTCTTCACCGCTTCCGTTTTCTCAGCTTTCACTTCGTCTGAGAGTTGCGATCTCAAGGCCTGCAGATCGGGCTTGATCGTCGAATTGAAGAAATCCTTGATGGCCGCGCGGTCCTTCCTGATAAGTTCAACTTGGGCCCTCACTCCTTCGAATTGGGTCTTGAAGTCCTCTTTGGTCAAGGCGCAGGCGTCGGTCTCGCTGGCTTTGAAAGAAGCGATGAAAGCGTCATAGTCCGCGTAGAGTTTCGCTATCATGCCGTCGAGCGTCGCAAGGTCGGCTTTGAGTTCTCCCGTGTCGAGTTTGGCGTCGTCCAGTCTTTGCACTAGGCGGTCCAATCTGGAGTCCATGTTGCCATAAACCGTTTGGTACATCTTGCGGTTGTTTTCAAGCTGTTTCGCTTTGGTCGAAATTCTCTTTTGGGCCGCTTCGCATCTTTTTTGCGCGAGCGCGTCTTTTTGTGCGATCCTTTTGGTTTCGAGTTCCGTTTTCCTCACTTCCACTTGTGCCCTTTTTTCTTCGATGATCTGCGCCCTCGTCTTGGTCGCCTCATCTTGCGTGGTTACTTGGGTCGTCACTTCTTCCGCCTTGAGCGGTTTCGCATGGGCGAACGCCAAAGGCATGGCTGCGACCATCGTGATCGCGAACAGGGTCTTCTTCTTGCTCATTTTTTTGTTTTTTAATTATTAGAGCGGCTCACGTTTCTCATGTACGTGGGACGGCGTCTATTTGTTTCAAAACTACCTTCATATTATATCACGGAAGCGGGTGTAAGTGAACAAGGGAGGGGCGCTATGGATCATTGGCCATCAGTCATCGGTTATAGGGCAAACTGATCGGGAGGGGTTTGCGTAGGATTTGAAAAAGGGATAAAATAGGGAGAGAAATAAATAAGTCACTTGTCACCGGTCACTTGTCATTGAGGTTAAAAACATCAAAGGCCAGGGACTGCAAAAGAAAATTTATGGAAGAAGGGAAAAAGGAGATCTCGGTGGTCGTGCCGCTGTACAATGAGGAAGGGAATGTGAGGGAACTTCACCGCAGGATCGTCGAGGCGTGTTCGAAACTCGGAAAAGGATTCGAAGTGATTTTCATCGATGACGGATCCAAAGACAAGACGGTCGAAGAATGCAAGGGTCTTTCTCCGCTCCGGCTCATCAAGTTTCGCAAGAATTTCGGCCAGACCGCGGCGTTCGATGCGGGCATCAAAGCCGCCAAGGGTGACGTGGTTATCACGATGGACGGGGACTTGCAGAACGATCCGAACGACATCCCGCTTCTTCTGGAAAAGATGAAGGAAGGTTTCGACGTCGTCTCCGGTTGGAGATGGCAAAGAAAGGACACGCTTTCCAAACACCTTTCTTCACGCGCCGCGAACCTTTTGCGCAAGATCCTGATCCAGGACAGTATCCATGACAGCGGATGCTCGCTCAAGGCCTATAGGCGCGAATGTTTCGAAGGGGTCGACCTTTTCGGGGAGATGCACCGCTTCATGCCGGCCATTTTGCAATTGGAGGGATACACCGTGGGGGAAGTCAAGGTCTCACATCATCCGAGGGTCCACGGCAAGACGAAGTATAACTGGAAAAGGGGGGTCAAAGGCGTCGTCGACATGGTCTCCGTCTGGTTCTGGCGCAAATATTCCAACAGGCCGCTCCATCTTTTCGGAGGAAGCGGGGTGTTCCTTTCGCTTCTCGGATTCGCGGTGCTCGCTTGGATGGCCGTCGAGAAGGTTATCTTCGGGGCTTCGCTTTCGGAAAGGATCTGGCCGTTGGTCGGACTTTTCATGATTCTGGTCGGCATCCAGCTTTTCGTATCCGGTCTTTTGGCTGACATCATCGTGAAGAATTATTACAAAAATCACGGGAAGATGAATTACAACGTTCGTGAAATTATCGAACAATAATTTCAAATTGATAATTTTAAATTTTAAATTTATAATTTTAAATCAATTTTAAATTTAGAAATGAGTGGAAATGAAAAACAATACGATTTAGAGGAAAGAACTTTGAAATTCAGTGAGAATGTAATAATCTTTGTTTCGAGAATAAAAAAAGACGTTATTACAACTCCGCTTATCAGTCAACTTGTTCGAAGTGCGACCAGTATCGGAGCGAATTATTGTGAGGCCAACGGAGCAAGTTCCAAGAAGGATTTTAAGAATAAGATTTATATTTGCAAAAAAGAGGCAAAGGAAACGAAATATTGGCTTCAGCTTATCTTGAAGGCTGTTCCGGAAACTATTGAGGATTGCAAAACTTATCTGAAGGAGGTTCACGAGTTAACACTTATTTTTTCAAAAATCGTGCAATCTATTGAAAAACAGAAAAATTAAGTTTTAAAATTCAGACATTGGGATTTCAATTGAAATTTAAAATTTTAAATTAAAAATTATATGCGAGTAGGAGTTGTGGGGATCGGTTTTGTGGGATTGCCTTTGGCGGCGGCGTTCGCCGAGATGGGAAACGAAATCTGGTGCCTTGATACGGACGCGAAGAAAATCGAAGGGCTCAAGAACGGCATCCTTCCGATCGAAGAGCCCGGCTTGGAATCTTTGGTCAAAAAAGGAGCGGAGCACAAGCTTCTCCACTTCACGACCGATTATGATGAGACTTTGGCGAATGCGGAGATCGTTTTCATCGCCGTCGGGACCCCTCCGGGAGACGACGGAAGCGCGGATCTTCGTTATGTCGAGGGAGTGGCGCGGGAAATCGGAAGCCGCATGAAGCATCCTTTGATCGTGGCCGACAAGTCGACAGTTCCGGTCGGAACGGCTGAGAGGGTCAAAGCGATCATCCAGGGGGAATTGGACAAACGCGGCGAGAATATCGAATTCCACGTGGTCAGCAATCCCGAGTTCATGGCGGAGGGACGGGCGGTCAAAGACATGATGGAACCGAGCCGAGTCGTGCTGGGTACGGACAATGACGAGGTCGCCGAAAAGATGCACCAGCTCTACAAGCCTTTCATGATGAGCGTGGACCGTTTCCACAGGGTCGGAGTCAGGGCGGCCGAGCTTATCAAATACAGTTCCAATACGAACTTGGCGATGAAGATATCGTACATCAATGCTATCGCGGCGATTTCCGAGCTTCTCGGATCGGACGTGGAGCATGTCGCGGAAGGGATGGGAAGCGACCCGAGGATCGGCAACAGCTTTTTGCATGCAAGTTGCGGTTACGGTGGGTCATGTTTTCCCAAGGACGTGAAGGCGCTCGTCAAATCATCCGAAAAACTCGGACTTCCTGAGCCGTATCTCAAGCTCCTGCGTGCGATCGAGGAAGTGAATGATTATCAGAAAACGGTTATTCCGAGAAAAGTCATCGCCAAATTCGGTGAGGACCTTGCAGGCAAGAAATTCGCCCTTTGGGGATTGGCTTTCAAGGCCAACACGAACGACATGCGCGAATCCGCCTCGATTACCATCGTGGACGAACTTGTCAAAAGGGGCGCGCAAGTCATCGCCTATGATCCGTTGGCGGTCGAAGAAGCCAAGGAGGTTTATCTTTCCGGGCGTGAAGGGGTTTCATATGAAGAGCATGACAAATATGCGATTTTGGACGGATGCGAGGCTCTGATCATCGCCACTGAAACCAAGGAATACCGCTCGCCGGATTTCAAACGCCTTAAGAGTCTCTTGAAAAATCCGGTGATCTTCGACGGAAGGAACCTTTTTGACATACCGGTCATGAAAGAGGAAGGATTCGAATATTACGCGATCGGAAGAGGGGATAGGTCCGAATATCAGCAGGTGAAGATATAACAAGAATTCGTTTTTCAACCGGAAACGCGCCTGGCAACGGGCGCGTTTTTCGCTTGACTAAAAGGCTTAAATATGCTATTATCCAAAGAGTTGTTTTGAAAACTCAAGCATCAACAGCGCCTTTTTTAAGGCAAAAACCCCAAGGGAGAAGGAGGAAGTTGCAATGGAAAATCAGGAAGGCAAACGGATCACGATCGTGGGGACCGGCTACGTCGGTCTCGTCACCGGTGCTTGTTTCGCGGAAATGGGCATCCCCGTCACCTGCGTGGACAAGCGGCCGGAAATCGTCCAGATGCTCTGCGACGGGAAGATTCCCATCCATGAGCCGGGCCTTGAGCCCATGGTCCTCAATAACTATGCCGAAGGAAGGCTCCGTTTCACGACGTCGCTTCCCGAGGCCATGGCCGAGTCCAACGTCTATTTCATCGCCGTGGGCACACCCCAAGGCGAGGACGGCTCAGCCGATCTCCAGCATGTGTTGGCGGTCGCCCGCGAAATCGGGCAGAATCTTTCGGGTTACGTCGTGGTCGTGAACAAATCCACGGTTCCCGTGATGACTGCCGACAAGGTGCGTGCAGCCATTCAGGAGGAGCTCGACAAGCGCGGCGCGGATTTCAAGTTCGACGTCGTCAGCAATCCCGAGTTTCTCAAGGAGGGGGCGGCGGTCGTAGATTTCATGAAACCCGACCGCATCGTTATCGGCGTGGACGACCAGCAAGGGCAAGCGGCCGAAATCATGCGCCGGCTCTACGCCCCGTTCAACCGCAACCACGAACGCACCATTTTCATGGGCGTGCGCGACGCGGAGATGACGAAATACGCGGCCAACGCCATGCTCGCCACCAAGATCTCGTTCATCAACGAGATCGCGGGTATCTGCGACGCCCTCGACGTCGACGTTGAGAACGTGCGCCGGGGCATCGGTTCCGATTCGCGTATCGGCTATTCCTTCATCTATCCCGGAGCGGGGTATGGCGGAAGTTGTTTCCCCAAGGACGTGAAAGCGCTCCTTCGTACTGCGGAAGACTGTGAAGTCGATCCGGTGGTTCTCCGCGGAGTGGAAGTTCGGAACCAAGCGCAGAAGAAAATCCTGTTCCGAAAAATCACTGCCAAGTACGGCAACGACCTTTCGGGTCTGGTGTTCGCCGTCTGGGGCCTGGCTTTCAAGCCGGAAACCGACGATATGCGCGAGGCGACCTCAATGGTCCTTTTGCATCAGCTCATCGGCGCCGGGGCCAAGGTTTTAGCCTATGATCCGGTGGCGATGGATGTCGCTCGCAAGATTTTTCCGAAGGACTGGTTGGACCATGGGCACCTTGTGCTGGTGGACCACCAGTACGACGCAATCAAAGGCGCCGACGCCCTGATCCTGGTGACGGAGTGGAAATGTTTCCGTTCGCCAGATCTGCATCTGCTGAAGAGGGAGATGCGCCAGAAAGCGGTCTTCGACGGTCGCAACCAATATGACCCGAAGGAGATCAAAGAGGCCGGATTCGAATACTCCGGCATCGGACGGCGGTAGAAAGGTTGATGTTTCTTGCAGTTCAGCGGCGGTTCCCATTGTGGATCCGCCGCTTTTTCTTTGACTGAAATTCGGAAAAAGCGGGGATGTAATATAAAAGTGGTCGATATTTTCCATAATAATATTTATTATCTAGAAAAGGAGGTGTTTGAATATGAAAAAATTATCATGTGCGGACATGGGCAAGCCGGAATGCCACTTCGTGGCCGAAGGTGAGACCAATGAGGAAGTGAATGCATCCTGACGCCTTGGAAGGCATGAGCGAAGAGGAAATGATGCGGATGATGGACGAGAAGATGATGTAATTACTAACGGTAGGATATGACTGATTCGAGATGAACAGGCTCTCTTTCGGGGAGCCTGTTTTTGTTGTTGAAAAAGGGAAAATAAGATAAAATATAGACTATGAAGACCCTAAGTCAAATATTATGAAAGTATTGTTTTTCAATTATGAATATCCTCCTTTGGGGGGCGGGGCGGCGAACGCTACTGAATATATCCTAAGGGAATATGCCAAGATTCCCGGTTTGAAAGTGGATTTGGTGACATCCTCCGTCGATTCCGAATACCATTTGGACAGGATCGGAAATAACGTGAAGGTACATAGGTTGCCGATCGGGAAAAGTGAAAAAAATCTGCACTACCAATCGCAGAAGGACTTGTTGGTTTACATTTGGAAAGCCTATCGGTTTTCTAAAAAACTTTTAAAAAAAGAAAAATTCGACCTGACGCACTCTTTTTTTACAGTTCCTTGCGGGGCGATCTCCTGGATCTTTTGGGTCACCAAAAAGATCCCATATATAATCTCGCTCCGGGGAAGCGACGTTCCGGGATACAGCGACAGGTTCACTTTCATATATGGATCCGTTTCTTTCCTGTTTAAAGAAATCTGGAGGAGGTCGGCGGCTGTGGTATCGAACAGCCAAGGTCTTAAAGATTTGGCGCTTAAGACCGATCCTAGGAGGGATATAGGGATCATATATAACGGGGTGGATGTGGAAAAATTCAAACCTCAATCCGGAAAGAAAGAGGAGGGCAAGACTTATCTCACGGTCGGAGCCAGCAGGATAACGGGACGCAAAGGAATCGTTTACTTGATCGACGCCATAAAGACGCTTTCGGAAAAATATCCGAACATATACATGGATGTCATGGGTGAGGGAAATGCCAAGGAAGATCTCGAAGCCCATGTCAGGGATCTGGGATTGGAGGATAGGATAAGGTTTATCGGCAGGGTTCCTAATAATGAGACGTACGTGCATTATCAAAAAGCAGACATCTTCGTCTTACCTTCCATGAACGAGGGAATGAGCAATGCTATGCTTGAAGCTTTGGCTTCCGGGCTTCCGATTATTTCTACCAACACCGGGGGCGCGGACGAATTGGTGAAAAACGGCGTCAATGGATTGATCGTGAAGATGAAGGACGGTGACGATTTGGCGGACAAGATCGAGAGACTCGTCGTCGATAAGGATTTGAGAAGCAGGATGTCCGCGGAAAGTAGGAGATTGGCGGAAAAAATGAGCTGGGAAAATGTGGCCAAACAGTATTTCCAGCTGTACGGAGAAGTATTGGAAAAAAGAGAGATTAAGAAATAAAAAGATAAAAAAAGTTACCCATTACCAATTATCGATAATCAATACTTGATACTTGATGATATGAAAATCGCAATGGATTCGAAAAATAAAAAAACGGTGAAGTTTTTAGCCAAGCTTCTCGTCAGTCTTGGTTTCGTCGCTTGGCTAGTTTTCAGCATCGATTGGAGAGAAGTGCTTTTTTATGTCGGCAAGATAAAGGCTTGGCAAGTGGGTTTGTATTACGCGGTTCTGATCGCGGGCATGCTCATTTCCTCATATAAATGGAAAAAATTGGCGGCCTTCAAGGAAATCAAGTTGCCGTTCGCGGATTTTTTCAAATTTTATTTGGCCGGGACTTTCGTGAACAATTTCATGCCTTCCTTTATCGGAGGGGATACCTTCCGAGCCTACCAAATAGGGAAACCCGAGAAAAAATATAAGGAAGCTGCCTCCACGGTCATAGCGGACAGGATAACCGGTCTTTTGGGGGCGATGCTGCTGGCGCTTTTTTTCTCGCTTCTGAATTCCGAATCCATAGCACGGAGCGAGATCCTGGTCTTGATAAACTTTGTCGTATTGGGAGCGGTTTTTTGCGCCGCGGCCTTGCTGTTGGCCAAGAAGATTTCTTTTTGGAAGAAGATTCCCGGATTTTTACCTGAAAAGATTTCGGAATTCATCCGAATCTTGAACGGCTATACGGAGAGGGGGATGTTTTCAAAGGCTATGCTTTATTCTTTCGTTTTCGGTCTGGTCGGGCTGGCTGCATCCAATTACGTGCTTTTCTTCGCTTTCGGGGCGGAGATAGATATCCTGGATTATCTTTCGGTGATATTTTTGGTCAGCATAGTGTCCTCGATTCCGGTGAGTATCAATAATATTGGGATTAAGGAATGGGCGTATGTCACTTTCTTCGGTTTCTTCGGCATAAGCGGTTCACTGGTCGTCACCATAGCTTTGCTTAGCCGGATTTTGCAGATGATGTTGAGCTTTTTCGCATTGCCATTATATCTTCGCTCCAAAGACGGGGAATCGGAATAATATCCTTGTAAAAATGAAGGAAATGTTTTAGAATAGGAGCACGAACATGCAAAATAAAAATAGAATAATCAATAAATAAAATGGCTTGAATAAGCCTTTATTGTATTTAAGTTATGCTCAAAAAAATAGGATCGAAAGCCGCTTTCATCGCAGGGAATCTTTTTTCAAAAAAACATCTCACGAAAACGCTCCTGGTTTTTTCCTTGATAGTCTATTTTGTTTTCGGCTTCATCCATCTTACGAAATTCATATCCGCCGATGAGCATTTTTGGTTGCCTAATTCGGGCACGGAGCGTATACAGGACTATTGGAACGCCATAGCTGAAGGAAAATGGAAAAATACGAGAATAAATGACAAACCCGGAATAACCTTGGCGTACACTTCCGGGCTAGCGCTTCTTTTCGAGGATGATTTGGAATCGCAGATTGTTTATGATGAGAAAAAAGGATCGGTAAAGATATTCGATCCCGAAAAGACGGAAAGTATAAACTTTAGCTTCAGGCTGCCGATACTTCTTATCTCCGGGTTTTTCTCATTGTTCTTTTTTTGGATAATCAGGAAGCTTACAGGAAACGAATGGACGGCGCTTTTTTCCGCGACGCTCATCTTGCTTTCTCCTATACTTCTGGGTATGTCGCAGATAGTCAATCCTGATTCTTTGTTTTGGATTTTTTCGGTGTCCTCCATGCTTTCCTTTTTCGGCTTTTTGATGCTTCGTGAAAGAAAGCTTGTAGTCCTGAGTTCGCTGTTTTTAGGTTTTTCGTTGGCCAGTAAATATGTCAGCGTTATTTTGTTCCCATTTTTCTTTTTTGCAACACTGGCATATTATTTTTTCGAATATGGAAAGATTTCAAAAAATGTCGAAGATTTCAGGAAGCTTGTCCTGAGAAACGCGCTGGCGCTTGTGGGCATAATTGCCGGAGGATTGCTTTTGTTCTCATTGATGATGCCGGCGGTTTTCGTGAAGCCGAAGTATCTCTACGAGGGCACCATAGGATATCCGGGAATGGACAAACTTTTCTTGGTTGAAATGGTTTTGAATCTGCTTTTAATCGCGGATGCGTTTTTCTGGAAAAGCAAAGGGTTGCGGTTCATGATAGAAAAGCTGTCTTTTTTGCGAAAACCTTTCTCGAAGACGCTTTATGTCTTTTTGGCCGGCGTATTCATATTCGTCGTCGTGAATTGGATGCTGAAGCATAGGCTGGTCGATTTGGATAATATTGCGTTTGATTTCAAAAGAAAAAATATTTTAGGGAACTATCCTTATGCGGAAAGGTTTATTATGGAATTCGTGCCTTTGATTTTTTCGCTTTCTCCATTCGTCATATTCTCTCTCATTTTCCTTTGGATAAAATCTTCATTCGCGGAGGTTAAGGATAGTTTCTTGGTTTTTATGATTTCGACTTTTTTTATGATTTTCTACGTTGCCGTCGTAGAGCAAGGATTGCAGGTAACGATGCGATATTCCATCATGCTTTACCCCCTGGCTTCCATTTTGGCGTCCATTTCCCTGGTTGAATTCTTTTCTGGCGAATGGTTAAGGGAGAAGAGCGGCAAAATAATTCTTGGGATATTTTCTTTCTTTTCAGTTCTGATATTGGGGATTTACAGCCAATTAATGGTTTCCCAGAATTTTCTGGATTTCATGCAAAGGCAGAAACTGGAAGAAATTTTGGATTGGTATGTTTTTTCCGTGCCGGTGATTATCGGGGGTGCGGCAATCGGCGGATTCGTTCTTTATTCTATCCTTAAGAAAGGGTTTTTCAACAGAATAGGCAATGTCTGGCTATATTCGGGAATAATGACGCTTAGTGTCATAAGTATTTTGTCTATAATGCCGTTTTATTTTAATTACACCAATTCTTTCTTGCCGAAAAAGTATATCGTCACGGCTGCTTGGGGTTATGGCGGATATGAGGCGGCTCAATATTTAAATTCATTGTCGAACGCCAAGGAATTGGTAGTGTGGTCCGATTCTTATGGGGTATGTGAATTTTTTGTCGGGAAATGCATTCGCGACTTAAGAGTGGATGTGCTCAAGTATAGGATAGATTATTTTTTCATATCCGCGAGAGGTCAGCTTAGCACCAGCAGATTCCCGTCTCCCATGGAAAAAGATCCAGTATGGACTCTTACTATCGACGACAGGGCAAAGAATTATCTTAGGATATTCAAGGGTCAGCCCGACCTTGCCATAGAACAGTATTGGGAAAAAGAGGCTATTAAGAAGCAACAGGAATCGCAGAATTCAGATTCGAAATAATCCTTCAAAAATGCGAAGCTTTTTGGGAAAAATTAATAATATCATGAGAAAAAAATGGGTAGCAATGATGCTGCTTGTTTTTCCATTGATGGCATATTTGGCATTCGGATCATTTCATATAACGGAATTCGAGACAGCCGATGAGCATTATTGGCTCTATAGCAATACGACTAACACCAGATATTGGAAATATGATAACGGAAGAATAAGCCAGTATTGGGACGCGTTGCTTGCCAAGGATTGGAAAAAAACCAGGATAAATGATAAGCCCGGCGTAACCCTGGCTTATGTTTCGGGGATCGGCAGTTATTTGCACAGGGATTTTTTGAATGATTTAACCACTGGCAAGATCGGTCAGCTTTCGAAGGTCGAACAGATGCAAAAGATAAATGGATACTATAGGTATCCGATACTTATTTTCGTGGGACTATTTTCTTTTGCGCTTTTCTATCTTATCAGGAGGCTCACCAAAAGCGGATGGATCGCGTTGGTGGCGGTAAGTCTGATGCTGCTTTCGCCGGTACTTCTTGGGATTTCACAGATAGTCAATCCTGATTCATTGCTCTGGCTTTTCGTGCTTTCCGCGATACTCTCATTTCAGATATATCTAAATGAAAGAAATGGGAAATTCGTTTTTTTGACCGGATTTTTTTTGGGACTCTCGTTACTTACGAAATACACCTCCGTCATCCTTTTCCCATTTCTTTTCTTGATGATTTTATCGCACTTGTTTCATAGAAGGGAGGAATTTGTCGGGAAAGGTTTGGATAAAAATGTATTTCGTATGTTCGGGGCCTATGTTCTAGTACTTATAGGCGGACTGCTTTTATATGCGGTTGTTTTGCCCAATAACCTGCTTTATCCGAAGAATTTCCTCAAGGGGAGCATAGGGTTTACGGGGATGCCGGAAGTGTTTATCGCTATAGGCGTTATCGCGTTCATTCTTATACATGACGCGTTCTTTTGGAAAAGCAAAGTCACCGAATTCGTTTTCAGGAAATTGGCATTTTTGAGAAAATTCTTGCTTCCGTTGGCAAGCGCCCTGCTCTTGGTCGCTTTTGTCGGCGTACTGATAAATGTCGCTGGCAACGATCTTTTCGGTTTCCATTCGGTCCAGTTCGACGAGAAGAGCAAGACGGTATTCAAGAAATTCGATACTTTGCAGATATTGTTCATGCAGTCGATGCCGTTGGTGTTTTCCCTGACGCCTCTCGTCCTGTTTTTCTCCATGTTTTCTTTCGTCAGAAACATCTTCAAAAAAAGCAGGTTCTCTGAAACCTACCTCGTACTCTCCCTTTTCGTAATAGCCTTCTATCTGGCCTCGATGGAGCAGGGGTTGCTTCTGACGGTGCGTTATAGTATAGTCTTATATCCGGTCATGATACTTATGGCGGCGATCGGAATGTATGAATTCTTTTCCATAGCAACAAGAAGAAGCCGGTTTAAGGCAGGAATTTTCATTTTGGCTGTAGCACTGAGCATCCCAAGTCTTTGGCTTATGAAACCGTTCTATTTCAGCTATATGAATTCCTTTTTGCCAACGCGGTATCTGATCACGGATTCATGGGGATATGGCGGGTACGAAGCGGCCCAGTATCTCAATTCGCTCCCGGGAGCTGAAAATATGAAGATTTGGTCGGATTACAACGGAACTTGTCTATTCTTCGTGGGGGATTGCGTGGCTAATCCTTTGACTATGTCCAATATACAAAAAAAGGCCCAGGTTTTACCGAAGTTCGATTATTTCGTATCGAACAGAAGAGGGGCGATTCTGAGCAGGAAAATCTGGGATGATCTCAAAGAAAAATATGGAAGCAATGAGATATGGGGCTTTGTCATAGGCGGCAGGGCTGATAACTTCATTAAG
Source organism: Candidatus Moranbacteria bacterium GW2011_GWE1_49_15 (assembly GCA_001003855.1). Classification (GTDB taxonomy): domain Bacteria; phylum Patescibacteriota; class Minisyncoccia; order Moranbacterales; family GWC2-37-73; genus UBA12053. The sequence goes on from LCPX01000031.1 coordinate 20,561, forward strand.
ATATATAAAAACAATCCTTAAAGACCATTGGCTCGTATGGAATCGGATTTTAAGCAAGTAAAGGACAAGAATAGAAGATGGTATATATTGCTGCTTTTTGCGATCCCTTTAGCCATGTATTTTTGGTTCGGAATGCAGCACATAACGGAATTCGAAACGGCCGACGAATATCGCTGGGTGTCGGAATATGAAAAGGTCAGGATCCCGCAATATTGGGACGCGATGCTTAATAAGGATTGGGAACGCACCAGGATAAACGACAAGCCGGGAATAACGCTGGCTATGATATCCGGCGTAGGGCTTCTTTATGAGAAGGATTATGCCGCAAGGGTGGACGTGCAGCATAAGTTCAGCACCGAATACGATCCGGAAAAGACGCAGAACGTCGCTTATTATTTCCGCATGCCCATCCTGCTTTTCAATGGACTGATGTCCGTTTTTATTTTGTTCTCCTTGGCACGCCTCACGAAGAGCAATTGGACGGCGCTTCTTGGCGCGACGCTGATCGTGCTCTGTCCAGTGATAATAGGCATATCGCAGATAATAAATCCGGACGCTTTCCTTTGGGTATTCTTTTTCTCCGCCATTCTTTCGTTCATGCTTTTCGTCAGGGATAATAAATGGTGGGACGCTCTTTTCTCCGCGTTGTTTTTGGGATTGGCTTTTCTTAGCAAGTACACTTCGTTCATCTTGGTCCCGTTCTTTTTCGTGATCATGTTGAGCTATCTCTTTTTCAATTACAAAGAGTTGGCGGAGGAAGGGAAAATAAGGAAAAAGATGCTTATTCTCTCGCTGTCCTATCCGGCGATAGTGGCTTTAGGCGTATTGTTTTTCGCGCTCGGTATGCCGGCCGTATTCGTCAATCATGATCTTTTGACGGAAGGCTTGGACCAGATAAAAAAGGCCGACGACGTGATCGACATTTTGCTCTATGCCTCCGCTTTTCTTTTCGTCGATGCCCTTATCTTGAAAAGTTTCATAACGAAGAATATTTTGAAGTATTCGCAGTTTCTCGGTAGGATCCTGCCGGCTTTGTTGTATGTCGGACTGGCTGGAATGGCTGTCTTGGCTTTTTATAACTGGGCGTTCGGTGGAAACGTTTTGGGCGTTCCGGATATTCCATATGACGCCAGGGATGAGAAGCTGTTCAGGAATTTGGATGTTTGGAATAAACTGATGTTGGAACTCTATCCCTTCGTCTATTCGCTTACGCCGATAGTATTTTTTTCCTTGGTCGCTACTTGGTTAAAATCGGCTTGGAAAACCCGGAGGGAAGACGCTTATATACTGTTCGCGCTCTCCAGTCTTTTCGTGGCGTTTTATTTCGGGGTTATTATGCAGAAGCTTCAAGTCAATATCAGATACAGCATGATAATGTATCCGATAGC
>LCPX01000032.1:0-856 GCA_001003855.1 Candidatus Moranbacteria bacterium GW2011_GWE1_49_15
TCCTGGTTCCTTCGATTTCCAAAGTGTGCGTTCCGAGTCCTTTTATTTTCGCTCCCATCCTGATCAGGAATTTTCCCAGATCTTCCACATGCGGTTCGGCTGCGGCGATCTTGATGACCGTTTTCCCGGGCATCCCCGCGGCGAGCATCATGGCGATTTCGGTAGCGGTCACGGAGAATTCCCTCAAGATTATTTTAGCGTTCTTTCTCTCACTCGCATCCACCAGATAAAATTTCTCATCCTGGGTGACATTTACCCCCAATTCCTCCAATGCATGGAAATGCGTTCCCAATGGCCTTTTGCCAATCTTGCATCCGCCGGGATTGGCCAGCTCGAATTTTTCGAAACGCGCCGAAAGCGATCCTAAAAGGAGCACGGACAACCTGATTTTTTTAACCAGCTCATAATCTATCTTTTCCACGTCGATATCCTTGGCCGTGATTTTCACTTTCCTCTCCCCGACCCATTCCACTTCAGCCCCCATACTTTCGATGATTTCCAAGAGCCTGTATATATCCTCGATGAGCGGCACATTGGAAATCACGCAAGGCTCCTTTGCGGCCGCGTTCTTGCTTCCGCGCACTTCGATTTCCCCTGAAAGTTTCTTGCCCCCGTTGATGACGAAATAATCCATATTTTTTCAAATTCCCATCCGGGTTACCCGCCCGAAAGGTTCATTTATGACGAAGTTATCCTGTTTTGGTATTACCCCTGCGAATGCTTCCCAATTTCCCTTTGCTTGCCTAAAAATTACCCCCGAGGGCATGAACCCAGTGTACCGCACTCCGATGTTTTTTTCAAGGTAAAATTCCTTCGGATCGGTCCGCCGAAAGATCACCCGGAAAACAAAAAGAAT
>LCPX01000032.1:868-8783 GCA_001003855.1 Candidatus Moranbacteria bacterium GW2011_GWE1_49_15
GTTGGGTCCCTCGAAGGGACAAAGGCGAGGATTCTGGCCTTTTTGATGGTTTTCCGCTTTTTTGGCGGAATTTTTGTTTTTGTTTTTGTTTTAAAGAACCGCTTCTTTATCGAATCATTCCTTTTTTCCCTTTATGAAAGCAAAAAAGTGCTCCCCTGGCGGAGAAACACCCTTGATTTACCTTCATATATCCATTATAGCACACTTTCTACTAAAAAGCAAGTATGACCCTATTTAAGTTTGCTGACCGCTTCGCGGAACTTGTCCCCGCGGTCGAACTCGTTGAGAAATAGTCCGAAGCTGGCCGCACCGGGAGAAAGCAACACCACGTCCCCTGCTGAAGAAACTTCGGCCGATTTTCTGACCGCCTCATCCATGGAATCCACGACCTCGATCTCCCTTTCCTTCCCTTCGATGAAATTCTTTTTTATCTTTATCAAAAGGTCGTCCGTCGCATTGCCTTTGAGCAAGACGACTTTCTTGGTCTTTTGCACGATTTCTTTCCCGAGCTCGGAAAAATCCAAACCTTTGTCGGTTCCTCCGGCTATCAGGATGATCGGCGCTTCGAAAGAGTTGAGCGCGGAAACCGTGGCGTCCGGAATGGTTGCGGCCGTATCGTTGTAGAAACGCACTCCGGCGAACTCGCGCACGAACTCAAGCCTATGAGGAACACCTTTGAGGTTCGGGATGGCTTTTTTTATTTCCGCCACACTGAGGCCGAAGGCGTAGCAGGCCGCGACAGCTGCCATGATATTTGAAAGGTTATGCTTGCCCGGGACCTTGATGTCGGCAAGGCGCACCAATTCCTGCACGTCTATGCCGTTATTGAGAAAAACCGAACCGTTCTCGATGAAAACCGCCCGGTCCTTCTCGATCGGGTCATAGGAAAATCTGAAGATTTGCGATTTGGCTTCCTTGGCGGATTCCCTCACCAGCTCGTCGTCTTCGTTTATCACCAACCAATCTTTGGGTTTCTGGTAAAGGAAAATGTTTTTCTTGTCTTTCAGATAAGCGTCCATCGTCCTGTAATAGTTCAAATGGTCGCGGAGCATGTTCTTGAAAACGGCGACTTGGGGACTGAGCTTGAATCTTCCCAATGCCGCCAGCCTCCAACTGGAAAGCTCGAAAACGACGACGGAATCCTTTTTGAGAAGCGCCAGTTTGTCCAGAACGGATGCCTGGCCGATACCCACCTTGATGGCGTGCCTGCCCGCGGATTTCAATATGTCATGGATGAAAACGGAGGTGGTGGTCTTTCCCTTGGAACCGGTCACTCCGATAATCGGATTATTGCACAACTTGAAAAAAAGGCTGGAATCCCCCTCGACAGGCACTCCCGCCTCAAGGGCAAGCTTCACGTTTTTGTCGGTCCATGGAACAGGCGGGGTCTTGATGACCATGTCCGCCTTGGTGAAATCCTCAGGTCTGTGCTGGCCCAGGACGAATTGGATATTCTTAAGACCCTTCAATTTCTCCAGGGAAACCGCAAGCTGTTCTTTCGTCTTGATGTCGGTGACGATGACCTTCGCGCCGTTGGCGACCAGAAATTTCACTGTTCCCACTCCTCCGCCATGGAGGCCCAACCCGAAAACGGTCACTTTCTTATTTTTGAAAAAAGATGGGTTCATTGTCCATGAAGCATGGGACATTCATCATGGGGCCTACAGAAACAAAAACGCGTTGCGCATCCATGTCTCATGTTCCATGTCATATGTTCTATGCGGTTAAAACTCAAATATCGATCTGGCCTCCCTCCGCAGGACCATGCCGGGACGGGCCTCGGTGAGGGCACTTTCGTCAACTACAACCTTACCATTTATAATGACCCAGTCAATACCCTTGGAATACTGGTAAGGGTTTTCGGTGGTGGAAACGTCCTGGATTTTCTCCTTGTCAAAAATGACGACATCGGCGAAATTGTCCGTTTTCAAGATGCCTCTCTTCTTGATTCCGAATTTTTCCGCCGGCAAACCGCTCATCTTACGGATAGCTTCTTCCCAACTCAGGATTCCTTTACCCCTGACATATTTGGAAAGCACCCTCGGGAAAGAGCCGAAATTGCGGGGGTGGACGAGTTCGCCGGTTTTCTTGTGTTCCGTCGAATAACCGCTACCGTTCGAGGATATGATGGAAAAAGGATTCTGGATGGCATTTTCCACGTTTTTAGAACTGAGCACCTCCATCATGGTCACGACCCTGCCTTCACTGGCTATCAAGATATCAATGATCGCTTCCTCGATGTCCTTCCCTTGGCTCTTGGCTATCTCCGCGATACTTTTCTTGCTCAAGGTCTTATTCAAGGGAGAAATGGAAATCACTATCTTCGAATAATCGAAAGCGTCTTTCTTCATCTCATTGATGACCCTTTGCCTTATTTCCGGGTTCTTGAGTCTTTGGAGCATGAGCTTCTTGCCTCCTTCCGCCACCCAATCGGGAAGCAGTATATATAGGACCGATCCGGTCGCAGTGTAAGGATAGACGTCGAAATTTATGTCTATTCCGCTCATTCTGGCCGTCTCGATCAGGTTGACCGCTTCCTCCATGAGGTGCCAATGCCTTTCCCCCATGGCCTTGAGATGGGAAATCTGGAGCCTCACTCCGGTTTTTTGCGCGATATTAACAGCCTCTTCAACGGCGTCTATAAGCTCTCCGGACTCCCCTCGCACATGGGTCGTGTACACCCCGTCATATTTCTTCACCACCTCGGCCAAGCGCATGATTTCGTCCTGGGAGGCGTGCTTGGCGTGCGTATAAACGAGACCGGTCGAAAATCCGATAGCCCCGTCTTTCATGGCATTCTTAAGCATCTTCTCCATCGCGTCTATCTCGGAAGATTCGAGATCGCGGACTTCGTCCTGGACAAGCCCCCGACGCAAAGTACTGTGCCCCACCAGCGTGGCGAAATTGACCGGCAATTTCTTTTTTTCCACTTCATTGAGAAATTCACCCACCGTCAGCCAATTCAGGTTGATTCCGCTTATGTCCACCCATTTCTGGATGGATTTGATAATGTCCTTGTTCGCCAAAGGAGCTAATGAGGACCCGCAATTACCACCGATTATAGTCGTGACGCCTTGATAAAGGAGGCTTTCCAAAACAGGATCAATGAAGATGCGCCAATAAGTGTCCGAATGGTTGTTGACATCGATAAATCCCGGGGCCACGATTTTTCCCTCCGCGTCGATGATCCTCCCGGCATGCTCACCCGGGAGACTTCCTATCTCCTTGATCACCCCGTCTTTGATCCCGACATCCCCCCTATACATCGGCTGGCCGCTGCCATCGACGACCATACCGTTTTTGATCAAAATATCGTACATGTTATTTGTTTTGAAATTTTTGTTTTTATGGTTTAATTTTACCTTTTTTTATAGCAGTTTGCAACAAAAAAACCGGCTTTGTCGTAACCGGTTCTTGAAGTTGAATGTTTCCTGCTTCAATGTCCTATTGTTTTGATGTTTTCATGGCTACTACAGCCACCCCTTGGCATCCAAGCCGTTCTTCGCAGCCTCCCGTTGTGCCTCCTGTTTTGAAGTTCCCTCTCCCTTGGCTATCAATTCATCCCCCAAATAAACCCCCACGATGAAGTGCCTGTCATGGTCGGGACCCCATTCCTTCACAACCCTGTACGAAGGTGTTATCTTCTCGTTCTCCTGGGACTTTTCTTGGAAATAACTTTTGGGATCCAGATAAAGTTTCTTTTCCAAAATCTCATCCAACTTCACCACTACATTTTCCAGGACGAATTTTTTGGCTTCATCGTATCCATGGTCGATGTATATGGCGCCGATGATGGCCTCCATGGCGTTGGCCAGAAGATATTGGCGCGCCCTGCCGGTATCCTTCGCCTCGCCCTTACTCATCATCAAAAAATCCTCCACGCCGAGGCCCTTGGCGATGGAAGCGAGCATCTCGCCGTTGACCAAAGATGACCTCCAGGCAGTGAGCTCTCCTTCCGGATTGGCGTAGTTCTTATAAAGATATTCCGTCACGATAAGTTCCAGGACAGCGTCACCCAAAAACTCAAGCCTTTCATTGTGGTCGAGCTTGTAATCCCTGTTCTCGTTGAGAAACGACCTGTGGGTTACCGCTTGCTGAAGAAGGGACTGGTCGGTGAATTCGACCCCTATCCTCTTAGCTAAAGATTCTATCATCGCATTCGATGCCTAATTCCTAATTTCTAATTCCTAACGGAACCAGACATCCGAATCCTGAAAATTCGGACCTGGATGTTTCCTAGAAATTGAAAATTAGAAACTGGAAAAATTAAAAACTTATTTATTCTCCACTGTTTCCGTTTCTTCTTTCCCTGCTTCCTCGACCACCTCGACTACCTCCTCCGGTTTCTTATGATTCTTGGTCGTGTCGTCTTTCATCGGCTCTCCCAATTCCCGATAAATGGTTCCCAAAACCCCGTTAACGAACCTGGCGCTCGATTCCCCGCCGAAAGTCTTGGCAAGTTCGATCGCCTCATTAATGGCGACCTTAGGAGGAACTTCGTCATAGCTGCCGTACATAAGTTCGAAAATCCCCAAGCGCAAAATGTTCCTGTCCACCACCGTCACCTGCTCAAGCGGCCATTCCGGGGCGCATTTCTCTATGATCGGATCTATCTCAGTCCTATGGCCGATGGTCCCATTGGCCAATTTCTCCACGAAAGCACACTCCTTTATTCCGGGAGCGAATTCCTTAATGTTGCGGTCCACGATCTCTTCCATCATAGCATCGTTTTTTCCCTTGAAATCCCATTCAAAAAGAGACTGCATCGCGATAGATCTTTGAAGGTGCCGATTTGCCATTTTTGTGTTGTTTTTATTATCAAATGAAGCGAACGGAATGAAAATAGATTTTCATCTCCGGATGTGCACGGACTATGCCGGACGAAGCCCTTATTTCTTAACGGCTTTCTTGGTTGTCTTTTTCAATGTGTTCACGACTTCCTTGCCCTTGTAATATCCGCAAGAACCGCAAGCTCTGTGAGGCAGCATCGGTTTTCCGCACTTGGGGCAGACCTGGGTTCCGACCGGTTTGAGCTCGAAACGCTTTCTTTTCCTGTCGCGCCTAGTCTTGGTGTGTCTCTGTTTTGGTACTGACATAATTTTAAGTTAAAAGTCGAAAGTCTAAAGTCAAAAAGCCTTAGCCTGTCTGCCTTTCTATTATTAATACAACGTTAGCACGATATCACCTTTTTTTCAAATTGGCAAGCCTCGAGACCGGACCGAAGGATTTGCGGTGAATTTCACATGAGCCATGCTCGGAAAGGGCGTCCATATGCGCTTTCGTGCCGTAACCCTTGTGCTTGTCGAAGCCGTATTGAGGGTATTTTTTATGGAACTGCTCCATCATCCTGTCCCTGGTCACCTTGGCCACGATGGAGGCCGCTGAGATGGATTTCACGATCTTATCCCCTCCGATAACCGCCATCTGCCCCATGCTCAGGTTCGGGATCTTCTTGTTTCCGTCGACCAAGACCATATATTTGGAATCATCGCTCGCGACGCCAGATTCCTGGTTCATTTTTCGCCTGAGCTCTTGGATAGCCTTCTTCATGGCCAAAAAACTCGCCTCCAAAATATTGATGCGGTCGATCGTTTCGTGGTCACAAAGACCGATCCCGACATGGAAATGTTCATGGATGAAACCGAACATTTCCTCCCTCTGCTTCTCCGAGAGTTTTTTCGAGTCCCTTACCAAGTCCCACTGCTTGCTTTCTTGGAAGCTGAAGGGCAGCAACCTTGATTTCAGCGCCACCGCGCAAGCCACCACCGGACCGCAAAGCGGACCGCGCCCGACCTCGTCGGTGCCGATTATCACTTCAAATCCCTTCTCCGCCAGGATTTTTTCCAGTTCGAATGTCGATTTTGACAAAGTCATGCATTTTCACTATAGTATTATTCGTGCCCACACGGTTCTTTATTTTTTGAATAAATCAATTCTACCACAAGGAGGGAAAAGTGCTAAAGATCTTGGTCAATTCCACTAGATGGGCTTTCGCGAACAAACTCAAGACTACGGGCGCATTATTGATATGCCCGGGAGGCTGGCCCCTGCTTTGCGTTATCGGTCCCATTTTCCTGTTCGCATCCGGTGCGCGCATGCTCAAGAAAAGGGGGCTTGGAGGCGGATAATTTATTCAAAACGACTACCAAAGGATTCGCCACGGCGGATCCTTTTTTCATTTTCCGAAAACATATGTTATACTGGCTGTGTAATAAAAATATCTTGCAAAACCCAGGGAGCAATCCGGGCTATGGAGATCAGAAACCTATGGTAATAACAACTTTTTTTATTGTGATTTAACCCTATTTTTATCGATAGTGGTTTTTATTTTACATAAAATTTCTTATTAGAGAATTAACGAATTGCAATTTACGAATTAGAAATACAAATACGTTAATGCGTTAGTCCGTTAATGAATAATTTTCAATCCAGTATGAAATACACTCATTTGCATGTCCACTCCCACTACTCCCTGCTTGACGGCCTCGGAAAGATCGACGACCTCATGGATCGCGCCAAGGAGCTCGGCATGGATTCGATCGCTCTCACTGACCACGGCGTGCTCTATGGGGCAGTGGACCTTTTCGTGACAGCCAAAGAAAAAGGGATCAAGCCGATTTTGGGCTGCGAAATGTACGTGACCCCCAACGATCTCCACAGCAAGAACCCGACGGCGGAAGACAGGAAAAGATACCACCTTATCCTGCTAGTCAAAAACGAAACGGGATACAAGAACCTAATGAAGCTCGTTTCCATCGCCCATCTGGAAGGATTCTATTACAAACCGAGGATCGACAGGAAGGTTCTGCGGCAGCACAGCGAGGGGCTTGTCGGTCTTTCGGCCTGCGCCGAAGGAGAGATCCCGGCGCAGATCGTGATGGGAAATTATAACAAAGCCAAAGAACTCGCCTTGGAATATATCGACATCTTCGACGAAGGGTCCTTTTTCCTGGAGGTCCAGAGCCATCCGAATTTCCCCAACCAGAAGATAGCCAACGACGGGATCTTCAAGCTCGGCAAGGAACTCGGCATCCCGATCGTGGCCACCTGCGACGTGCACTACGTGAAAAAAGAAGACGCGACCGCCCAGGACATCCTACTTTGCGTGCAGACAAACCGGAAGGTGCAGGAAACGGACAGGATGAACCTGATGGATTTCGATCTGTCTTTGCGCTCCCCGGAAGACGTGCTGGCAGGATTCCCGGATCATCCGGAGGTTCTGGAAAACACCCAGAAGGTCGTGGACCTTTGCGATTTTAAACTCAAGCTCGGAGAGACCCAGCTCCCCCACTTCGAGGTGCCGGAGGGATTCACCGACGTCACCTATCTTCGCCATCTCACCAAAGAAGGGTTGGAAAAAAGATACCAAGGAGAGCACACAAAAGTGCACGAAGATCGGATGGAATATGAACTTTCGGTCATCGAAAAATGCGGATATTCCTCGTATTTCTTGATAGTGCAGGACTTCGTAAACTGGGCCAAAGAAAACGGCATCGTCGTGGGACCGGGCAGAGGGAGCGCGGCGGGGAGTTTCGTTTCCTATCTGGTCGGAATCACCAACGTCGATCCGATCCAATATGATCTGCTTTTCGAAAGGTTTTTGAATCCCGAAAGGGTGTCCATGCCCGACGTCGATATGGACTTCGCCGACGATAGGCGCGACGACGTCTTGGCGTATGTGAGGAAGAAATACGGCGACGACCATGTGGCCCAGATCATCACCTTCGGAACGATGGCGGCACGCGCCGCGATCCGCGACACGGGTCGCGCCTTGGGACTCCCCTATGATTTTTGCGACAAGACTTCCAAGATGATTCCGATGTTCACCTCCATCAAAAAGGCTTTGGAAGAAGTTCCTGAATTCAAAGAGCACTATAACTCGGGCGAAGACGCGAAGAAGCTCATCAACAACGCC
>LCPX01000033.1 GCA_001003855.1 Candidatus Moranbacteria bacterium GW2011_GWE1_49_15
GAAATCAACTTCGCTGTCCAAAGAAAAAGCCAGATCCTTCTCATCCTTTTCCGTAATAGGGCTGATCCGCAGCTTTGCATCAGGGATGTTCACTCCCTTGTGATTTCTGATAATTCCCCCATCGATAACTTCGCAAAGCAGTTCTCCGTCGTTTTTTTCGCGGACGACGAGCTTCATTATTCCATCTTCAACCAAAATCTCATTTCCAACTTCGATATCATCGACAATGTTCGGCACATCAAGCAGGAATCCTTTTTCGATCGACTTGTTTTTCGCCACGTCGCTTACGGAAATTTTTTCTCCGGTTTTGATCTCAACTTCACCCTCCACTAAAGTCCTGATGCGTGGCCCCTGAAGATCAGCTAGAATGCCGACCGGCACGCCCATCTCCTTGGAAAGTTCCCTCACTCTTTTAATGACGTTGCCATGCCATTCATGCGTACCATGTGAAAAATTAAGCCTGGCCACATTCATTCCCGCCTCTATGAGTTTTCTCAGAATCTCCTTATCTTCCGATGCCAATCCTATCGTCGCTACGATTTTAGTCTTTTTATCCATACCGCTTTGTATACAAAAGAAATTATCACATAATCTATATTCCCTTATTAAACCAAAACGGGCAACCTTTAAAGGGTGACCCGTCCAAAAAGGCCTTTTTGGATTAATTTCCTATATGTTAATCTTGGCTGCCAGTTCCCCGACAATCGGCAAGGGCTTCATGTTCCCCGAAAGGACACTGATTATTCCCATGATCCAAAGCACGAATATGATTATACCCAAAATCCAACCGAAAATCGGAATCCAGATGAAAAATTCACCGATAAAAAGAATCAGCCCCTGCTTGGCATGGAACTGCACAAATTTGGAATCCCTCTTGGCCAGAAGCGGGATCAACACCAAAACGCCGAAATAACTCAGAAGCGCCCAAAGCTTATTCTCTGTCACATCCTTACTCTCCCCTTCCATTTGGCCTGATGACATCGACTGCTCTTGTTTTTGCTCGTCCATAATGACACCCCCTATCTAGTTTTATTGTTTATGGTCTTCACCTTTAATACAAAGCAATCTTATACATAGTGCATTTCCGACTGTTGACAAAATAGATAGCTATCCGGCTATTCCATTTATCAACCCCTAAGGAGGCCACGAATGAGAGTTCTTTCCAATCACGTTTTCCTTTTTCTTACGGCGTTTTTTATGTTGGGAGGAACTGCTTGGGCGTCCGGGATTGAAAATGATCCTGTAGGCGCGCGCATCGAAGAGGCCATGTTCGAAAATCAAGAGCATGCCATAGGCTATCGCTTGGAAGTTTTGGTCCAATCAGCCCAAATGAGATTAATCAAAATAACCTATTTCGGTGAAAGCGAGACCGGGGTCTTTCCGGTCTGGCCGGCACAAAAAAGATTCGACCGTGAAATTCCTTACGGGGTGGAGATACCCATAACCCACGCGCTCATTAACCCGCCCTGGACCCCCACGAAAAAAATGTTGGAGGAACAGAGGAAGAAAATAGAAAGCGGGGAAAAAATACCCAAGGGCAAGATCTACCGCCCCTATAAACCTGCCGAAAAAGGCAACCCTCTTGGGCGAATGGCTTTCTATTTCGACAGCAGTTATCTGACTGTCCCGCTGAGACTGCACGACAACCCCGGCCTGCCGAAAGCTGAAATCGCCCAAAACGGCAAACCGAGAGGAGCGCGCATAAGCCGCGGTTGCGCCAGGGCCCAGTTGCAAACTCTGTTGCCTATCGCCAACCTGACCACGCAGATTCCCGAAAGCGAGCTGCGCACCCTGATCGATACCAAAAAAACTCATCGCCTCGACCTGGCATTGCCAGCGACGATAATCTTCATCAAAGGATAAGGAAGACAAACAAAGGCCAGTGCGCTCAGCACTGGCCTTCTTATTTTTTCTAGATAATATTTTCTATCTCCCGCAGGATATCCGCCGGGATCGGATCGTTCTCGTCGGTGACTCCGGGATAGCGCCAAGCGCTGATGATGCGTATTTTGCGATTAGCAGAATTTTGAATCATGAATTTTGAATCATGAATTTTTTTTCCATCTTTTAAGAACTTTTTCAATTGGGAAATTTTTTCATCCTTTATGTTTTTTTTATTTTCCTGATTCATAATTCCTGATTCCTGATTCCTGATCTGATACATCACCCAAATTTCCGAACTCCAACTTTTTCCGTCCGCCGAAACCTCACCCTCCCCGTCTCCAATCGGCGGTCTGCCCCATTTCGATTTGGCCGGCCCTTTTTTCACATTTCCTCCGGGTTGCATCACCGCGATCGTGTTCTCCACGATTCCCGTTTCGGTCCGGTACGGAGCGCGGATCACACGAAGCACCCTTTGCGGAGAAAGTCCATAATATTGCATCTTGAATTTGGAATGCTCCGTCCATTCATATTTGCTGTCATTTTTCGGCCCTTTGTTATTCATACTGTTGGGTTTTAGGTTATAGGTTCCAGGTTGTGGGTTGTGGGAAATTTTACGCCAAATATGTCTTCTGGTTGTCCCCTTTCCTTCTCCAGGGGCTTTCCACTTTTTCGGCAAAAGAAAAAATCGTTTCAAACAAAGTATCCATCAAACTGAACAAAGCCGAGTGCCTGATCGTGATGGTCAGGGATATCTCCGGGAAAAGGAAGGAAATCTTTTTGTTATAGAGGACCACCAGGCTTTTGATCGGCATCGACTTTTCCGGAAGCGCCCGGATATCCCACATCCTTTTTTCCAGGATATCATAATTTTCCGGCTTGATGGACGCGCCGATGTCGGAAAGAAGTTCCTTGGTGAAAATCGCCTTGGTCAGAATCTTCCTTTGGGCCATCTGGCTGAAAAAAAGTTTCCAATATTTGTCGTCCAAAAGCCCCATCTCCGCCTGGGCCCCCCGCTTGTCCTCGATCACCTTGAAGACCGATTCGGCCGGCATATGGATCACCTCGTCATATATTTTTTTGAAAGCGGCGTTGGATTCCTCCACTTCGATCTGCGGCATTTCGTTTTCGATCTCACCCAAGGCTTCCAATTGAGGGAGGAGCGTCTTAAAATCCCCCACCTCCCCTTGTAGCCTTTCGGCCAGCTCGGCTGGAGGGATGGGACTGACCACGATCACCTTGCCTTTTTTGATCTGCCTAAGGATATTCCTTTTCAGAAGGTTCTTGATATGGAAATAGGCGGCCGTCCTTCCCATCCCCGCTTTTTCGGCAATTTCGGAAATAGTGGCTTTTTCCAGCCTCAAAGCAGCCTTATACAGCTCCGCTTCGGCCTCCGAGAAGGAGAAATTTTTGAGTATTTGGTTTATTTTTTCCATATGTTTTCAATGTCTTATGTTTTCATTTTAGCAGGTTTTCCACATTTTGTCAACAATTTTTTTCATCATAATATGATTATTTTATGGCTTGTTTTAGGATAATATACAATTTTACCTGAATATTTGAACATAATTATTGACATTTGCTTGGATTTGCTATATAATAGGCTGTTAAGATAAAAAACCGAAAAGACGAACCTCTTAACAAAGTCCTTTCAAAATTCAATCACCTACCCCAACATCCCTTAAATGGGAGAGGAGACTATCATGAACTGCGCCGACAAACTGCAAGAACTCATCCAGGCCGAAGCGAAACAGGCCCTTGAAGAAGCGCGTGAGAAAATCAAGCGCGCCATCCTCGGCCAACTGTCGTCAGTCGGCTTCGATGAAAGCATGCGCCGAGTGTACGCAATCATCGACGGAGTCAAGGCCAAGGAGCGCATCGATGGTCCCATCTGCCTCGATTGCTCGCCTCTTAGCCAGGAAGGCAGGGATCTTATCTGGGATGCGCTGCGAGAATTGGTGGTCAACATCAACTACTCGTTTTGCGTCCACCCCTGCGAGCTCCGAGAAAAACTGCTCGACAGCATCATCAACCGGGCCATGAGCCGAACCATGAAAGGAGGTGATTGAAAACCGGGCGAGGAGATTCAACAAGATCCCCTCGCCTCTCCAATCGAAACCGTTTGCAAAAGCGGTTTCGCAGGAGAAGAAGTTCTTTACAAACAATTACCCCTCTATACAAAGGAGATCGCCATGAACGCAATTACCGCCACCAAGAACCTTTGTCTGTCGTCGGCCAAGAAGCAAGCTGCCTGGGATAGCAACAAGCCCTTGCAGTTGGCTCTGGCCCTTCCCCGTATCTGCAACGCCGCTTGCTTGTACTGCTATACCGAGCAGTATAAGCCGCTGGCCGACTCCCTGGGTCTTGCGGAGATCAAAAGTCTCCTGCAGGAAGCGGTGGAGCTGGGCGTGGAAACGTTGGTTCTGCCGGGCTACGGCGAACCGATGCTCCACCCCCTGTTCTGGAAGGTCTTGGCTATCGCCGAAGGCCTCGGGCTTTACTCCCTGGTGTTCTCCAATGCTACGCTCATAAACGACGTAGTAGCGGAGAGGCTGGCGGAGAAGCCCGTCTCCCTGATGATCAAGGTTAACAGCCTTGACCGGGGAGTACAGGACAGGATGGCTGGCCGTCTCGGCTTTGCGGCTGAGCAGCAGGCGGGCTTGAGCGCTCTCATCCGTGCCGGCTTCAACCGGCTGGACGAGAACGGCGAAAGCCGTCTGGCAATCGACACACTGATTTCCAAGATGACGATTGAGGACGTTCCGGCAGTTGTAAGCTGGGCGGTCGAAAATCGCATCTTCCCGGTCGTGGAGACCTTGCTCTTTATGGGCGGGGTTCTGGAGAACCAGGGCGAACTTGGCTACCCGGAAGAGATCGAGGCTTTCAATGCCTCGGTGCTTGAAAGGCTCAACGCTATGTTCCCCTCAAGGGGACACAGCAAGAGCACTTTCGGGGAAAGCTGCGACGCCGAGACCTACACCCTCTTTCTGGAGGCCAGTGGACACGCAGTCCACTGCTTCTCCCGGCGGGAGGTGATCGGTCAGTTTCCGCGGGATACATTGGCGGAAATCTGGGAAAAGTCTCGCGATGAGCGTCAAAAACTCATCGCCGGGATCGACCCTCGGCGCGGCGGCGGTCAAGGCGGTTGCCAAGCCTGCGGGCATTGCCAAGGACGTCTCGATGCCTTGAAAAAGCTTCGGGCCTTAACGAAAGGAGGTGAATAGACGGCGAGAGCAACAACTCTCGCCTCTTTTTCCGAGATAGCTTTTATTCCAAAAGTTGTTTCAGAATTGGAGAAGCTGAAAAAATGGAATTTCCAGGATTCAAATCATATGAATAAAAAATTCAAAACCGCTTCAATATACGACAAGTCAGCAGAAATGTACGCTGAAAAATTCTCCAAGCCGACCGAACATCTGGAGGAATTTTTCAAACTGCTTCCCCGAAAAGCGAAGTTGTTGGATGTCGGTTGCGGAACAGGCACAAATGCTGCCTATGCCGCTTCTAAGGGCTACCGCATAACGGCGATAGATTCCTCTGAAAAAATGATCCGGATCGCCAAAAACAGGAACCCCCGGATAGATTTCCGTTTGGGTGACATGCGGAGTGTCCGGACGGACGCTGAAAAATTCGACGGTATAATAGCTTCTTACTCATTGATACATATTCCCAAAAACGAGCTCCGTCGCATTATTAATAAATTATCCTCGATGCTTAGTCGGAAAGGGGCTATTTATATCAGTATCCACACTGGAAAATCACAGGAAATTTTCATGGATATACCGACCATCCGAGCGAAATCGTTGTTTCTAAACATAATGACAACCGGTGAAACAAAGGGGCTGCTTGAAAGTGCGGACCTTGAAATAGTCGTTGCGCATGAAAGATTTCCGCAAAAAAACAAGATAGGTTTTAATAAATTATTCATTATCGCCATCAAAAAAGATGAAAAACGACACTTATAAAAAATTCGGTAAACCATATGCGGTCTTCAACCTATCCAAAATGGGATTGAGGTATTTCCGTATCTGCATGAACGCGTCCCAGGAATCAAAAGAACGTCTCGCTTCTCATTTTATAAACCATCCTAATGTGGGATGGATCTTTTATGCCGAAGGGTGGTTCAATTTGGCAATCGGCGTATGGGCCAAAGACAATGCTGAAATCAACGACATAGGCGAACAGATTCGAAACGTCTTGGGACCGAAAGACGAGATCGTCCTGCAGTCCGAGCTCACAAGCCTATATAGCTTTGGTGACAGGAAAATTACCGGAGACGCAAAACCGATGAGCATCATCGATTCAACGATACGGCCTATCGATCTTTCACCAATCGAAATTGATTATATAAAACTTATGGCGCTGGATAGCTCGATAACCAAAGAGGAACTGTGCGCCATTCTCAATATCGATCAGGAAAAACTTGGCGAGATCGAACGCAAATTGAGTGATACTGGCGTCATAATCGGCCATCAGAACAGGATCACTTATTCCGGTTCCTATTTCAAGGTGTTCATAGACAGCCTGAGCAAGAAAAACGAGATGGCCGTGGCTGATTTTATAAAAAATATCTGGAACGACAAGAATTGTATATATTTTGGAAAGGCCAACAATAAATACGACATCGAATTCGAGCTGGTTTTAGACGAAGCCTCGCTTATAAATGACTATGTCAGAGGCTTCTCCGATTTTAAAGTTTCCGTTTTAACGGAAAACGTCTACACGAATCTCTACCCCATGAACAAGATAGCCAATCTCAAAGAAATCAGGGAGACTTTCCTGAATCAGAAAGGCAACGTGATAGATTTTCGCAATTCGAAGCTTTGGTATCTGAACCATGAAGCGGCCAAATCGTATTTGAACATTTACAACGGCAATAAAAAATATTTTGAAACGATGGAGAAAAACGAGATAGACATTTTTCCTGATATCGTCCAATATCTTCAAGAAAACCAAAAGGATAGCCTATACAACATATCGGATATCGGCAGTGGGGATGGATTGAAAGGCCGTCTTTTCATCGAAAGACTCGGGGAAAAAGACGTCAAAGCGTATTATCCGATCGACATCCAGCCGATAGAACTTGCCGCCGCGCTGCATGCGCATTCGAACACTCCATACGCGAAACATCCGACACTATTGAACATAGAGAATCTATCGGCCCGCTTTCCTTTGAGTGTCATTCCCGGAGAAAAACAGGTTTATTTGTTCCTTGGCGGAACTTATGGGAACTTCGAACACGAAAAAATAAATTCCTACCTGAAATCCGTCCTGAGTGACACGAGCACCTTGCTTGTATCCATGCCCGTAAGGGAGGCTGGAAAAAGCGACCAGGAAATTGTTGACACATACTCCAGCCTGCAATATGAGGACATTGCTTTCGGTCCGCTTATGCAGATAGGATTCAAAAAGGGAAATTTTAAAAAAAATAGAGAACGCGACGGATTCATCGTGCATATCGAAATGGAAAATGACTGCCTGACTGGTTCGTTTATCCTAAATGAAGACGTGGAAATACTTGGTAAAAAACTGCCCATCGGTACCGTTTTCAAAATGCTCACTTCCTGGAAGCCCACTCTTGCTGAATTCAGAGATACGCTCGAAAAAGATTTCATCGTAAAGAAAATGTTTTGTTCCAAGGGAACGGCGATAGCCATGATCAGGGATAGGAAAATCGCGCATCCCCGCCTCTTCTTTTAAGTTTCTGCTAAATGACAACGAATCAGGACTGACCTCACATTACTTTCAGAGAAAAAGCCGCCGGTAACAACCGGCGGCTTTTTTCTTTATCCCTATCACCTAGAACCTAATGTCTAGAACCTATTTTATTCCCCTTAACGCTTTCACCCTCTCCTCAATTGGCGGATGCGTTTGAAATAATTTCATCATTTTCTTTCCTTTGAAAGGATTCGCAATGTAGAGATGGGCGGTGGCGCGATTGGCCGCTTCGAGCGGTTCGGTGTCGCCTGAAATTTTCTCCAAAGCGCGGGCCAGTCCTTCCGGGTAGCGGGTCAACAGCGCTCCGTCAGCGTCCGCCAAAAATTCTCTTTTTCTAGAAATCGCCAGTTGCATCAAAACCGCCGCGATAGGTGCCAAAATCGAAAGGATGATAGCAGCGACCATCAGAATCAATCCGAACCTGCTGTCCCTGTCATCGTCCTTTCCCCCGAAAAACGCCCAATGGCGGAACCAGTCCGCCAGAAGCGTCACGAATCCGACCAGAACGACGATTACCGTCGAAATCAAAATGTCGCGGTTCCCGATATGTGAAAGCTCATGCGCGATAACCCCTTCAAGTTCTATTTTCTCGAGCCTGTTGATTATTCCGGTCGTGAGGCAGATCACCCCGTGCTCAGGGTCGCGCCCGGTGGCGAAAGCGTTCATGGCGCTGTCCTCGATGATGTAAATCTTGGGGACCGGAAGGCCGGCCGTGATGCAAAGGTTTTCCACCATGTGATAGAGGTCCCTCCCCTGCTCGTGTGTCACTTCCTTGGCCCCGCTCATGGAAAGCACGATCTTATCACTCCACCAATATGATCCGACGCTCATCAGCGTTGAAAAAATAACCGCGCCGTAAAGGATCGCGCTGTTTCCCATGACCTGCGAAAAAACATATCCGATGCCTATCACGAAAACCAAAAAACCCGTGATGTAAACCCAGGTCAACCTCATATTCTTGTCCGCTTGGTTATATATGGTAGCCATAATTTATAATATTTTAAGCTCTGAAACTATCTTATTTAAGTCCTTTTCCGCCTCCTTGTT
>LCPX01000034.1 GCA_001003855.1 Candidatus Moranbacteria bacterium GW2011_GWE1_49_15
AGAATGTTGTCCGGAGAGGGTTTTGGGGGTAAAATGTGAGTATAAACTTATGCTTGCGATAAAAAGAAAAAAATATCCCAAGGAAAAAGTCCGCCAGGAAAAATCCGCCAAGCAGATGGAACGCCACCTTAAGGGTGTGGCGAACCATAGAAGGATCGAAATCCTTTTCCTGATCGCGGAGAAGAAGGGTATCAGCGTGGATTCCGTTTCCGCGATATTGAAGTGCAACCTCAAGACCATCTCCGCCCATATCTTGCGCCTGGAACAAGCCGGGCTCGTGAGAAAAAGGAATATGGGGCGCCTGGTCGTCCATGAGCTTTCCCCCTATGGCCAAGCCATCCAAAAATTCCTGAAGACATTCTCACATTCTTGAGAATGTAAGAATGTTGTTTGTGTATAATTAAGTAATAAATAAACAATGAACACATTAAATCTGATTCTAATCCTTGCAGTCGCGGGTTTGGTGGTTTGGGTTTGGAAACTGAGGAAGGAAAACAGCGAGTTGAAAATCGCGATGATGGAGAATCTGTTTGAGGGGGATGATAATGATTGTCCCGTCGAAGTTTCCGAGGCGCAGGAGGCCAAGGAGGAAAAGAAAAGGCAGATCGTGGAATATCTCAAAACGAACGGAAAGGCGAGTAATAATGATATCGAAAACCTCATAGGCATTTCCGATAGCACCGCCACCAGATACCTCCAAGAACTGGAAGACGAAGGCCTGGTTTTGCAAGAGGGGCAAACCGGCCACGCGGTATTTTATTCCCTCAAGTAAAACTTATTCAAAGGATGATTGTGGGATATTAGGTAGGTTAATTTTTTTATATAATTATTATGGCGAATTTCGAAGGTGGTTTTATGGATGCTGCAAAAAAGGCATTGGAAGTAAAGCGAAAAAGGGAGCTTGAAAACTCTCAATCCGCAGAACATCCAGGCGATAGCGCGTTTGCAATGCTTGAAAATTCAGTTAGAGAAAACGAGGATCTAGCTCGAAAGAAAAGAGAAAGAGAGAAAATAAGAATAGAATTTATCGCCATAGCGAGGGAATTGAGCGAACTTCAGGAGGGTCTCCCTTTTTGTGGCATTGACGCTGACAGCTATCTGAAATTAAAAGCCGACGATGAGGATTTTCCTGGCTTTGTTACGCCTATAGATGAACTTATCGCAAGATTTGAAAAGGAAGGGATGAAAGTAGTTTTTGGAACGGATCCTTTGGGTAGCAACGTTTTTATTTCACCGTTTGAAATGGCTGATAATGAATATGACGGTATTAAGCCCGAACAGTTAAGGATTGATGAGAATATGGATGAGCGGCTCAAGAAATTAATTTTTCTACACAAAGCATTTCCCCGCCAAAATTGATAATGAAGAAAAAACGACATTCATAATTCCGGGTTGCACCCTAGTGAAATAGTCAACAAATTTCACGGGGTAAAAAATAAAAAAATAACCAAACAAACCTAACCTTTCAACGTATTCTGTATATACAAATGACATTCTCACATTCTGGCGAATATGAGAATGTCCGTGGCTGATAGCGCCGCGACCAAATATCTCCAAGAGCTGGAAGGCGAAGGCCTGGTTTTGCAAGAGGGGCAAACCGGCCACGTGGTGTTCTACGTGCTCAAATAAACCCTTTTCCCAACGGCCCAAGCGGATTGAGCCGTTGAAATCCGGGATAATTAGTCACATCTTGAAATGATATGAAAATCGCAAATATACGAAAATACCTGGATTTGTATGATCAAGAGAAATACCTTTTTGAAAAGCTCGGTCCTGCGATCAGGAGAAGGGGGTATATGAAATTCGACGAATTCTATAAGATAGGGATGTGGAAATCCGCAAGGCAAAAGCCCAAATATTTGAAGAATAAAAAGATAATCGAAAAGGTTTCCAGAGATGCTTTCGGCGAGAATGATGAGAAGGAAAAAATGAGGAAATTATGCGCTTTGCAGGGGGTTGGGATTCCTACCGCGTCCGCGATACTTACGATGGTATATCCGCAAAAATATGGAATTATCGATATCCGTTGCATCGAAATGTTGATAGAAAAGGGATTCGAGATCGGCAAAAATATCAATATGGGCAGTTGGGAGAAATTCATATCTATTATCAGGGAATTGGCGGAAAAGAACGGGCTGACGCCGAGGGAGATGGATAAAGTTTTATTCGCTATGCATAAAGAAATGCTCGAAGGAAAAAATTATCAGAATCTGTATTGATTTTGAAAATAATAATTTCAAATCTGAAATGACCCTCCTCATAATCCCACGACCGTAAGTTAGTGATACAAAACCCAATCTCCTCATAATCCCACGACCGTATAATTATGAGGAAAGCGGCCTATAATTTAAAAATCATCATCTTTCCACGGCCGTGGGTTGGTGATAAAATAGGGATATGTATAAGTTCGGACCGGTGCAGAAGAAAATTATGATCACGCTTCTCGGAGGCGTGGCTTTGGGCGTGTCTGCGTCTCCCCGCCAGTATTTCGACACGCTCCGCAAAATCCGTAAGGAGTGGAGCAAATCCAACCGGTATAATTTCGATCGTTCCCTTAGGCGCCTTTCCTCGGAAAAACTTATCGAGGAAAAAATCCTTCCCGACGGCTCTTTCAAGTTGGTGTTGACCAGTAAGGGGGAAGAGCAGGCGAGAAAGTTGAGCTTGCTTGGAAAAAGCATAAATTTCAAAAAACCCAAAAGGTGGGACGGGAAATGGCGGATGGTGATTTTCGATATCCCGGAAAAGGACCGGCTGTTCCGCGACGTTCTCAGGAGCCATCTGCGCGAATTGAAATTTTTCAAATTGCAACACAGCGTCTTCGTCTCGCCCCATCCGTTCGAGGTCGCCATCTTGGAGCTGACCGAACTTTATTCCGCCCAGGCTTATGTGAGGGTAATCACGGCGGAAAAAATCGACAACGAGGACTCTCTCAAAAGGCATTTCTCCAAGGCCATAGGGAATTCAAAAAATTCCTCATAATTCCACGACCGTGAGTTCGTGATACGAAGCTTGAATAAAAGAAATGCAAGGCAAAAAGATGATACTAAAAAGATAATATTATGGAATTAATAAGAGCGACGATCGAAGATATTGAAACGCTTTTGGAAATGGAAAGAACCGCCGTCGACTTGAAAGTGTATGCGGCATATTCCGATAAGAAGGAGGTTGAAAAGTGGGTCAATAGCGATGTGGTTTATTTGATTGAAAATGAAGGCTTGCTCGTCG
Source organism: Candidatus Moranbacteria bacterium GW2011_GWE1_49_15 (assembly GCA_001003855.1). GTDB lineage: Bacteria > Patescibacteriota > Minisyncoccia > Moranbacterales > GWC2-37-73 > UBA12053. Next base: position 3,226 of record LCPX01000034.1, read on the forward strand.
GGAATATTTCTTATGAGATCAAAGATGCGGACAGCGCATACATAAGCGGGTTGATCATTAGGAAAGAGTTTCAAAGACAAGGATTGGCGAAACGGGCGATGGCGTTATTGCTGGAAGAGTTGAAAAAATTCAAACGGCTTAGCCTTGTCGTGCATCCTGACAATCATGCGGTCAAGCTTTATGAGTCGTTCGGATTCGAGAAGGATTCACGAGTGGAAAATTATTTTGGCGACGGCGAACCTCGTTTGGTTATGGTAAAAAATATTTAGAGGTTTGAAAGTTGTAAAACATACTACGTAATAATTGATCGATGCGTCACTATCTTAACGATAAAAAATATTATGGTCAAAAAAAGAATCGCCTCCGGTGTGGCGCACAAGGTGCCGGAGGATTTGAAAAAAATGCTGGCTTCCGATCCGGACGCGCTGGCGAAATGGAACGACCTGACTCCGCTCGCGCGCAACGAATGGATCTGTTGGACCGTTTCCGTCAAGAAAGCCGAAACGAGACGAGTCCATGTCGAGCGGGTCCGTTCGGAGCTGAAAGAAGATAAGCGCCGTCCGTGCTGTTGGGCCGGTTGTCCGCACCGTTGAAGTGTTCGGGAGGACCTTGCGATTTTAAATAAAAAAATAGCCCGCGGAATTTTCCGGGGCGAAATGCAGTCGGGCGTGTCAGGTCAGTGGTTGCGGCGTTCGTAGTCCTTGGCGGCGTTCTCTTGCGACTTTTCGGGCGTGTTGCCGGCGCCGTGTCCGACTACTTCTCCGCGTTCATTTTTAATGTCAGTCACCGAATATTTGGCTGATTCCGGTGTCCCGGTGAAGGGCCAACCGGATTCCCGTCTTGTTTCCGATGTCGTTCCTACTCTCGAAGCGTCTTTGTTTTTTTCCATGGCTCTGCCTCGCTTTCTTTTCCGTTCGTTCGGGATCCGTCCGACCATTACAAAAGAACTGGAATAGGGAGATTAAGCGATTTTCCATGCCGTTTGCCGGGTTTTGCCGGATGGAGATGAAAAATCCTGTCCCTATGTTATTATTACAAATAAGGGAACGGGCAAATTGCCTCCGGCCGGTATTGGGGCCTTTGAGAAAAAAATGGGAAAAAATAAGTTTGGATAAAAAATATGGAAAATAAAATGGAATTCCCTTTTAACAAAGTCGTCGGTGGTGATGTTGGGCGAAAAGAGGAAATGAAAGAGTACTGGCGCAGGGACGTCAAAAGGCTTTCTGAAAAGAACGGAGAAATATTGAAGGATTTGGAATTGGAGCTTTCGGAGGAAGAGAGGGAAGACATTGAAATGATCGGTGGATATGTGAACGTGATTGCCAGCCGCTACGGAGCAGAAGAAAAGCCGGCTACGGAAGTCGTCCTGCTCGAAGAAGGAGGTGTTTCCAAGATGACCGGCGGAAAATTCAGGTCCGGCGCCTGCTCGCAATATCAAAGAAGTATTATCATGGACGAGAGTCCCTCGCGTTTGGCATTCGCGACCACGTTGGCCCACGAAATGTTCCATTTGGCCGGGTATACCACTTTGCGTTTTTCAAAGAATGAAAACGATGTTTATTTGAGCAGGACGGGAATTACTATGGAATCGAAAGACGGAGACGTGGAATATTTCAAAGAGATCGAGGAGGCGTTGGTATCGCGGGCGGAACATATGCTTTTTGACGAATATCTGTGCAAGGATCCCCGTTATGCCGATGAGATCGCCAAGACGGATTTCGTGAAAAAATGGCTTCGCAAATCGTTCGAGGCATACGGAACTTTTTCAAGGGAGCAAGAAGAATTTTTGGACTCTGTTTATTCTTTTCCGGACATCGACGAGTTGATCGAGAAATTGGAAGGGAATGAGAGTGAGCAATTCAAATTCGGTTATCTTCATGGATATGTCGACGAGATGTTGGAAGAGGAATCCGTGATATTCCATGAGAGACGCGGGGAGAGAAAAAAATTCGATTCGCTGGTGGATTCCATAATGGAAAATTCGGCCGGTAAATATACCGACCGACAAGAGATTCTTGATTTGTTTATGAGGGCGCATTTTTCCGGCAAGCTTTTGCCTTTGGCGCGAGTTGTCGAGCAGTCGATGGGTAAGGGATCTTTTCGGGAGGTTGCGGAGAATTTTGCGTCATATTACGATAACGCGCAGGAAGACATGGACGGACAAAGCAGGGAGAATGAAGAAGGAAATTTAGACAGCGTCCATTCCGTTGAGGAATTCAATAGGCAGGATATGGAAGAATTACTGGCCAAAAGGAAAGCGGAAGCGGAGGAACTGGCGAGAAGGCAGAAGGAAAAAATCGAAATGTTGGAGAAGGCTGAAAAGGATGGAAAGCTAACTTTTTAATTTCAATATATGGAAAAGATCAGGGTCGAGCAGCACGGCTTCACCGCGTTTTCGTGGTTCGCCGGGTGGCTGTTCACGATCGGTTTTCTGGATTTGGAATTTTTCTGGGAAGGCGTGTTCGCAATCGTCCTTTGGCCGTATTACATCGGCGTGGCGGTGAGCGGAATGGTTCGCGGTTAGATCGGGTCGGAAACCCCCCTGGGGGGTGGATAACAAGCTTGATTTTTTGCAAAAACCTGGTATAATCCAGATTCGATTTTGAATAGGGATTTTTTTATATATATATAACGGCACCTTTACAAATTCATAGGGGAGGACTACGTGGACGATTTCGAGAGGATTAATTTGGCGGAAATCGAGGAGGAAATTTCCGATTTCGACGAGGATGAAATAGAAGAACCGGAGGATATCGGAGATGAGCCGGAAGAGGACGGCGACGACGTCAAATTGGCGCCGGGCGAAGCGGCAAGCAGTGGACCGGTGGCCGCATATCTGAAGGAGATATACAAAACCGAGCTGTTGTCAGCCAAGGAGGAGCGCGAACTGGCTTATCGGATGAAAAACGGTGATTCCTGGGCTCGTGACAAGTTGGTCGAGGCTAATTTGCGTTTGGTCGTCAATATCGCCAGGAAATACCAGGGCAGGGGCGTCCATTTGCCCGACCTCATCAGTGAGGGGAATATCGGGTTGATGACGGCGGTGAAAAGATTCAAGGTCGAGAAAGGTTTCCGTTTGACGACCTATGCGACCTGGTGGATACGCCAGTCGATCAGCAGGTCCATCGCCGACAAATCCAGGACCATACGCTATCCCGTGCATGTCCATGACGAGATAAGCAAAATAGCCGCGGTGGAGGAAAAGCTGACGGCAAGGTTGGCAAGACGTCCGTCGATCGGGGAAATCGCCCAGGATCTGGGAATGAGCGATGAACAGGTCGAGAAGTCGATGGTCATGCGCCGCGGCGTCGAATCATTGGAACATCCGTATGGGAACAAAGACGACGCCTACACCCTCGGCGACACCGTCGAGGATTGCAAATCCTCCAAATCCGACAGGTTGGTCGAGGCGAGCGAGTGGGAGGAATATTATCTCGAGGCGATGAAGGAAACTCTGACTTTTTGCGACATGGCACTTTTGGCCGCGCGTAAGGAGGAATGGGAGTGCCCTTCGGAGTATCAAAAATGCGACGGAAAGGCCAGAATAATCCTGCATAAGCTCATGTTGCACGTGCTCAAAAATAATATCGGAATTTCTTGGCATGAACTGGAAATCTTCTTCGGTCTCAAACAGAGCGACAAGTGTCTGGCCAAGGAAACGGAAGACGCGATCATAGACGCGATGCTGGAAATCTTGAGACACGAAGAGGTCGACCTTCTGATCTGGTGGCATGGGACCGGAGGCGAGACTTTTTCGCTCGATAACATCGGCCGCATGCACGGACGGACCAGGGAAAGGATCAGGCAAAGGGAAGTTAAGATCAATCGGAAGGTTTGGGGTTACATAGCCAGAAAAGAAGCCAAGGCTGCTTTCGAGAAAAGCAGGCGGGTGTTCAAGGTCGGAACGGTGTATGGGAACGTGCTCGAGGACGAATTCGATTACGATCAGCCGCCGACTGGTCCCTCGGACTCTCCACTTTCTTCGGAAATCGAAAAGGAGCCCTTGGAAAAATTGAAGGAGCTTTTGGCCGACCCATCCGCCCACTATCTCAATATCCTCAAATGGATGACGAAATGTTTGGAAAAAGGTGGATTCGGCAAGAAGGAATTGCTGACGAAGGTGGGCAAAAGGGAGGATTGGTTCCGCAAGTTCAAGGGGCTCGAAACGCTCTGCTTGGAGGCCAGGAGGATGATTTTCAGCGCTCCGCTGAAAAACGGGAAGCCGTTTTTCCATATGGAAGCCGCCTTGACGATCGCCGCGATACCTTTCGTGGAACTGCAAGTCAAGGTGGTCGAGGAGTGCCTGAAACTCTCTCTGCGCAAGAAATCCAAGATCGAAGCGCGCATCAATGTCCTGATGATGGAAGGTCTTGAAAAAATGAAGCGCATGTAAAGCATGTGATGGATCGGTTCAACCGGTTTGCCGAAAGGGGGTATTATTAAGGAGTAATAAAACAAAAATAACCCCGGTTGAATCCTCGGCAGGTCGAGGTCTGCTTTTGGCAGAATTTGACGGGGCAAGTAAATATGAATAAATATGATTTGGTTATTGTCGGCGCGGGACCGGCGGGATTGGGGGCTTCCATATACGCTTCGAGGTATAAGTTGGGGCACGTGGTGCTCGGCGAGGAAATCGGCGGACAGGTGACCGAAGCTTGGGAGATAGAGAATTATGCCGGTTTTGAATCCATTTCCGGAAAGGAACTCATGGAAAGGTTCCGCAAGCAAACCGAGAACCTCGGAGCCAAGATCGTGCCGTCCGTGGTGCAGAAAGTCTCCCAAAAGGGCGAAGGGTTCGAGATCCACACGAACGTCGACAATTATGAAGCCAAAGCCGTCATCTTCGCGTTGGGAATGAAGCCGCGCAAGATGAACATCCCGGGCGAAGACGAATTCGTGGGCAAAGGCGTATCCTATTGTGCGACCTGCGACGCCATGTTTTTCAGAAGGAAAGAAGTCGTGGTGGTGGGAGGAGGGGACGCGGCGGCTACCGCGGCGATACACCTCAGCGAATTCGCCAGCAAAGTGACGCTTCTTTATAAGGACGAATTGTCGGCAGAGCCTTCTTGGGTGGAAGAAATGGAAAAAAATCCGAAGATAGAAATCAGATGTTGCTCCAAGGTCGTGGGCATAAAAGGGACCCATAAGGTGGAAAGCATCATCTATGAAAATTCCGGAAAGATAGAAGAATTGGCAGTAGAGGGTGTATTTATTGAAATAGGCTCAACGCCCGGAGTCATGATCGCCAAAGAGTTGGGCGTGGCGACGGACGAGCAGAGCTATATCGTCGTCGACCAGACGCAGAAGACCAACGTCGAGAACGTCTATGCGGCGGGGGACGTGACTACGGGATCGAACAAATTCCGTCAGATCATCACGGCCGTGGCCGAAGGCGCGGTGGCTGCCGGAAGCGTATATAAGAAATTGAAGCTTACTAAGAAATAATATTTACGAAAATGAGCGAAGCGATAGAATTGTCCAAAAAAATCGGAGGGAAGATCGAGATAAAATCGAAAAAGAAACTGACGAAGGAAACTTTGTCGGTTTTGTATACGCCTGGAGTGGCTGACGTGTGCAAGGCGATCGCAAAAAACAAGAAACTTTCCCACGAATATACCATACGCAAAAACACCGTAGCCGTCGTTTCCGACGGAAGCGCGGTTTTGGGGCTGGGAAACATCGGTCCGGAAGCGGGTCTTCCGGTGATGGAGGGGAAGGCGTTGCTTTTCAAAGAGCTCGGGGGAGTGGATGCGGTGCCCTTGGTTCTGAACACCCAAATTACCGAGGAAATTATTGAGATAGTCAAGTCGATCGCACCGACTTTCGGTGGGATCAATCTGGAAGACATTTCCGCCCCGCGCTGTTTCGAAATCGAGGAAAGACTCAAGGAGGCTTTGACTATCCCGGTGTTCCATGACGACCAGCACGGGACGGCGATCGTCGTTTTGGCCGGGCTCATCAACGCGCTCAAAGTCGTGAAGAAAGATGTGAAAAAAATCCGCATAGTGATTTCCGGAGCCGGGGCGGCGGGAGTGGCGATCATGAAATTGCTTCTCAAATATGGCGCGAAAAACATCTTGGTCTTGGACAGCAAAGGGATCATCTATGAAGGCAGGATGGAAAACGAGACCGAAATAAAAATTGAAATTGCCAAAATAACGAATAAGGAAAAGAAAATGGGAACTTTGGCCCACGCCCTGGAAGGAGCGGACGTTTTCATCGGGGTAAGCGCTCCGAACCTTTTGAAAGCCGAAGACGTTTCTATGATGGCCAAGGACGCGATAGTTTTCGCGATGAGTAATCCGGTTCCTGAAATCATGCCGGAAGAAGCGAAAAAAGGCGGAGCCGCCATCGTGGCCACCGGAAGGTCGGATTATCCGAACCAGATCAATAATGTCTTGGCTTTTCCTGGAATTTTCCGAGGGGCCTTGGACAACCACGTCAGGAAGATAACCGACGCGCACAAATTGAAAGCCGCGACCGCCCTGGCTTCTTTGGTGAAAAATCCGACCCGTGATAAAATCATAATAGGAGCGTTGGACAAGCGCGCCCCGAAAGCGGTAGCCGCGATATTCAAAACGAAATAATAAAATAAAAATAGGCGCAGGCGCGGAATTCCGTTCCGTCGCGATGCGCCACGTCCATTCCATATGGAAGTCAAAATACACAGACAAAAAATAAACGTCGAGAGCACCACGCAGATCGAATTCATCGACATCACCGAAAAGGTCCAGGATGCGGTGGAGAAATCCGGGATCAGGCAGGGCCAGGCCCTGATCTATGTCCCGCACACC
>LCPX01000035.1 GCA_001003855.1 Candidatus Moranbacteria bacterium GW2011_GWE1_49_15
CAAAACCCAAGCCAACTCGCTGTGTTCGGAAACCTGCGACTGGATGAAGATCGTGGATTTTTTCGGATCGATTCCGGCGGCCAGATATATCTTGGCGATTTCCAAAGTCTTCCTGCGAAGTTCCTCCGGATCCTGCGGGACGGTGATGGCGTGCAAATCCACCACGCAGAAAATGGATTCGTACTCATCTTGCAGCTCCACCCAGTTTTTGATAGCCCCCAAATAGTTCCCGATATGCAGATTCCCGCTCGGCTGGACGCCCGAAAAGATTCTTTTTTTCATAAAATTCTCTTGTTTTAAAACTCTTTAATGTCCTAATAATAAAGCAGAATGTCCATTTATACAAACAGTAACCCTACCCATGAATTCAACAATCCCATATCCATAAGTCGCATGGATTCGCCACCAACGCACACGTCCATGAAATTAAATCTGGTGATTTACGCATATGCAAGATTTACCAGTTTTTTTACTTCTCACGGATTTCTAGGATTTTAATCTGAATTTATTTTTTAAGTCTTTTTCGTGAAGAAGTTTTTCCACTGTGAGTATTTCTATGTATTTTTGCACATTGTACAATTCAGCGATAAAAAGCAGTTCGTCTTCGCAGTCATAAGGATGCACCCAAACACTTTTTTGCAATTGATGGAAACCTAGATCCTTGATTTTGCTGCGTAGCGCTTCCCTCGCCTGCGCGTATATCTTGGGTTCAGTCGGAATATCAAAAATCAAAACCCGCCATTTCCCATCCCACTTCTTGGGTTTTTTGATCCGCAATGACCCTATCGAATATTCCACCAGTCTTTTCTTTCCCCTGTTGGTCAATTCCACTTTTATTTTCCCATCCTTGTCCTTGATTATCTCTATAAGCTTCCTTCTTTTAAGATCATAAACGACGTTGGCCACTTTCTTCTTGGAAAAATTCCGCTTCTTCGGACCTGTGTCGGAAAAAGAATCTAGAGCCTTGATTAATCCCGGAATGAGCGCCGCTCCGAAAACGACAGTTCCGACCGCCAAAAACGCCAGCACGAATTTGGTCGTCGTGGCAGCCGCGCTGTCGGAATATAAAAATTCCTCTATTTTTTCTTTTATTTTTTTATCTTCCGTTTCTTTTTTCATTTTTTATGAAAAATATATTCATGCTTCCATTTGACCCATCTTATTCTCACTAACCCGCCCAATGCCCTGATTTATTTTTATAATATCTGGTAATTTCCGCATATGCCCGCCTGCTTCGAAATATTGACATGGTGCAAGTATCTTTTTGAGCTAATACTTCTTTAAAATTTTTAGCTAAACAGACATTGAAGCATTTCGGGCAGGCAAGATTCACCAGATTTATCCAACCACATCTTCAAGCGCATATTCAGACTCAGCGTTACTTCTTTTCCCTTTCCCTCATAATTATATCTGGTGTTTCCTTGCATATGCAAGATTTGCCAGATTATATAACTAAGGAATTTCTATTTCTTTTCCAAAATATTCACCACCCCGTTGTCAGCGTCGACTTCCACCAGATCCCCATCTCTCAGAACCTGGGTAGCGATTTTAGTGCCGATGATACAAGGCTTGCCCATTTCGCGAGCTACTATGGCGGCATGGCAAGTGATTCCGCCTTCATCCGTAACAAACGCAATGGCCTTTTTCATGGCAGGAACAAATTCCGGCGTTGTCATAGCCGTAACTAAAATTTCATTCTCCTGAAAATCGGCTATGTTTGTTTTTGATTTAATTACTCTCACGATTCCTTTAACATTGCCTTTATATGCAACCGTGCCTGCTATCCCACCCCCGTCATCCACTGCATATTCTAAAATTTCATACCCCTCCCGTTCGGCATATCCCTGCGGATCCGTATCAATTATTCCAAGTGAGCCAAAAACGAAGCCATTCGCTTTTCTGCTGTTTAACATGTCGACATCGTCAAGGATTGAAGATTGGAGAAAATTTTCTATTTCCTTTAAGCTTAAGTATTTGGATAGGGTTTTTTCAATGCTCATCCTATCCGCCACTTCATTGACCAGCTTTCTTGCAGCCAAATCACCTTCCGGACCCACCTTTTCAGTTTCTGTCCTTGTTTTGATTGCTACATCAATTTCGGATTTCCATTTTTCATTGTTGCCACCACATCCCTCCATATGTATTGGAAACCAAAAATTAATCACGAAGCGCGGCTCTATTTCAGAATGCAAATCTATAAAATCATTGATCAAATGCCATAATTGCTTATTATCTAAAGTTTTCAAATCAATCGATTTGATGAATTCTATTTTACCGATCAAATTGTCATATTGGCGTTTAATTTCAACCGATATCTTGGACAAAAACTTATTGTCTTTCTCGAGATTTTCAAGGACAAATTCCCTTAATCCATCGAGGTGTTCTTTTGTCGCCCTAAACACATCCAATTCATCATCATGAAAATGAAACAGAACCTCGGAATAACCGAATCCGAACTGCTCTGAAAACTTTTTGATGAACCCCATATGCAACATTTCAGCGATAATCAGAGGCCAATCGCGAGTTATCGTTTTTTCAAGCTTCAATTTTGAAATTGATTCAGGTTTTGATGACAAAGTGGTTATAGGTCTACTCTGCACGATATAAAATTCCCCGCCTTCAAACACCCATTCAATGTCACATGGGAAGCCGTAGTGATTTTCGATTCCAACGCAGATTCTTGAAAGTTCGATTATCTGAGCGTCAGATAATTTCTGAAGCTCTCTTTTTTCCAGCGCGACGCTTTCCTCCGAAGTCCCTCCCGTTCCCCGCACGATCATCATCTCCTGCTCCGAAACATATTTCTCCTCAATGGCTTGCAACTTTTGACTTTCGACTTTTGACTTACTTATCACATAAGAATCAGGCGTTATCATCCCGCCCACAATCGCTTCACCAAGACCGTATCCAGCCTCGATTATCATCTGGTCATAATTTTGTGTCACAGGATGAACTGTAAAAGCGATCCCGGAAACTTCCGATTGGACCATCTTTTGCACTACCACCGCCACGGAAACTTTTGTGTCGGAAAGTCCTTTCTCATGGCGATAAAAAATAGCCCTCGGTGTGAAAAGCGAAGCCCAACATTTTTTGATGTTTTCGAAAAGTTTTTCCTCGGTCGTGTTGAGATAACTTTCAAGCTGTCCGGCCCAAGCATTTTCCGCCCCGTCTTCAGCGGTCGCGCTCGAACGCACGGCAACAAATTCAGCCCCCAATTCGTCGAAATTTTCCTGAATTTCCCATTTCATTTCTTCGGGAAAATCTTGTGCCAAAATAAGTTCCTTAATCTTCCCAGAAGCACTTTCCACATCTTCATTTTTTTCAAAATCAATCCCCTTTAAAATTTCATCGATTTTTTTCTCAAGACCAGTTTTTGAAATGAACTCGTCAAAGGCCCCCGCAAGCACCACAAACCCCGGCGGAACCGGAATCCCCGCTTTTGTCATCTCCCCGAGCGACGCCCCCTTCCCCCCAGCGATGTCGGCATTACTTTTTGAAAGTTGTTGGAAGTTTTTTATGAATTTCATACGTTTCTTTTTAACACTTTAATCGTCCCTTTATCAGTATCTACTTCGACCAAATCCCCATCATGTAAAAATTTAGTGGCCATTTTTGTACCGATTATGCACGGAATCTTCAGTTCTCTTGAAACGATCGCAGCGTGGCACAACAGCCCACCTTCGTCGGTAATGATGGCCTTGGCTTTCCTGATCGCCGGCATCAACAAGGGCCTGGTCTGACCAGCTACCAAAATCGACCCTTTGGGAAAATCGTAAATCCTTTCGTTAAAATTATCCGATCCCCATCTGAATAAAAATACATTTCCAGTTATCACTCCCTGCCTGTAACCAACAGCGCCTTTCAGAAGTATTTCGGTTTTTGCTATCTCTTTGACATCTTGATCAAATTTAACATCGGCTTCTTCTCCGTAGAATATTTCATATCCTGATTTATCAGAAATAAAAACAAGCGTATTTTGTTCAGCTTTTTCCTTTCCGACATCGTTCAAATTTCCCTCGTTTTCCAAAAATTCCACATACTCCATATAGGAAAGATTGCGCACTATTTCTTTTGGGCATTTAGCCATCTTCGCGCTTTCATCTATCAATAAAGGAAAAAGGTAATTAAAAAATTGCCATCCCAAAATTCGAAAATCTATCCTCAACAGACCTAATTCGGAAATCATCATTGTTATTTCCTGAGTCTCCTTATCAATACCGTATTTTTCAATGATATCCTGCCGCTTCTTAAGAACGGATTCTTTTTTGTTCGCTATTTCTTCATATTCTTCCAATAACGACTCCTTGCCTTTCTCAAAATCGCTTTCCATCAGTTTCCAATAATGGGCTTCGTCCCAAAGACCGAATTCTGCGCTGGCGGAATAATACTTGTATTTCCCAACATGCGAAGAAATCTTCGCGGAAAATTCATGGTCGCTTTTGATCCGCTCGAATTCTTTATTTTTCCCGATCGCTAACAGGACTATTTTCAACCAATCGACCCTTTCTTTTTCCAAACACGACTTTCCAGGCGAAGAAGCCAGGGCGATGAAAACTTCATCGATTTTCCCATTGGCACTTTCCCGCAATCCGCTTCTGACATACTCGTCGATTTTGAAGGTATATTCCGGTTGGGAAACAAGATACAGGCCCAGTGCTTTACTGTAAATTACACTACCCCTTCGGAACAAATCTCCCACGTCCTTAAAGGAAATGTCCGCCAAATCCGACGCGTCCGCAAACCTCTTGTATTCGTCGACTTCCGAGATAAGGACTTCGATATCCCTCCTGTAATTTGAAAATTTTTCAATATCTCTGAAAAAATCAAAACCGAAATCGGCTTTTTTTTCCTTATCGTCTTCACGCATGAATTCGCTTACCAGATTGTTTCTGCGATCCGCATATGACGCGAAACTTCCCATGTAGCCCGTCTTCTTTTTCAACTCTAAAAAAGCCGGCCAATAAGACATATCCACCAAAAGAAAGCTTGCTTTTTCCGCAGATGTTTCAGCTATTTTATACCAACTCATATCGCATTGATGATATTTTCCAAATCTTGTTCGGTGATTTTAAATTCAAATTTCCTGAATTTGAAAACTATGGAAACGTCGTTTTTATCGTTGCGTCTGATTGCCATGCGTGCACCCTCTAGAAAATTGACCGTCCCGCCGATTTCTTGAAGAAATCCTTCTCTTTCCTTTTTCAGGATATCAACCAAGAAATGCTCCAAAATTCCTGAGTGGGAAACCAACACGAAATTTACTTTGGAATTATTTTCAAGCCTTCCCGACATCTTGATGATCCTCAAAATTTGAGTTGCGAGATCCGCACTGATTTCGCGGGAGCTGAGCGTGTCTACATCCGGCCGCTCGAAATCAATTTCAAGATATTCCTGAATAATCTGAGTTTCATCCCCGTTTCGCTCATTAACTTTCTGCGTTAACGCGTCTATATAAGCCCTGGATATCTTTCCAACCGAACCCAAATTGCTCCGTTTTCGCAACTTGAATGACTCATCATCGCCTCGAATCAATTTCCCGGTTTTTTCAGCCCGATCTATCCCGCTATGCATAACTTTTACTCCGTCGCTATCGGGGAACTCTTGTCTTAAACTATCTCCAAACCCGACCGAGTCCTTCTCGCCCTCGGGAGAAAGAGGTCCATCAAACCCGTCTTTCTTCGCGTGCCTTATTAAATCAATAATAATCTCCACATTTTCCCCATATTTTTCTTTGCTTTCAAACTGTTCTATCCTTTCCATAGTGCTATAAAATTAGAATTTACCCTTATATTTTATTTTCAAATCCTTATCAGGATTATATTCATTATAAAGCTCGATGAATTTTTCCTCGTCCAAATACTATTTCCCTCCGACGAAATTGTTCTTGAAATTCTTCACTACTAAATAAAAATTTTCAAGTTTTGAAAACATTCGGTCCTTTCTCATTTCAGAACGTTTTTCCGAGCCGGAATCGATGACTGTTAAAAATTCCAACAAGGACATCGGTTTTTCAAGAAGATGCAATCTTCTTTCAATCGCCTCCGGCACCACTTTTTCACAATAGAAATTGCCGGTCAGATACAAAATGGAACGCGCCTCGTTCAAATCGTCCCAATTCGGATTTTTCAGAATTTCCCCATACCTGAACCACAGCAAATCCAGCTCTTCCTTGATTTTTTCCGTATCCATAAGATACGTGTATTTAAGAAGCTTGATCATGACCGATTCCTAAGATTTGATTATTCTTACCACAAGTTTACCAATAATCCCCTTTTAGCACAACAAAACCGCCCTCTCGGGCGGTTTCACATTTTTCCTAAGAAGCTAAGAAGCTGAATCCTAAGAAGCTGTTTTTAGACTTCGATCACAACCGGAAGGACACCCCGTAAAACTCTCCGCCAACTGGCGGATCGTCACGGGGCAGGTCGGCCTTATACCTCTATCACAACAGGCAATACCATTGGACGTCGCTCTGTTTTCGTAAACAGGAACGATCCGACTGCTTCGCGGATGTTGTTTTTGACATAGTCCCAATTGACCGGGATATCCACCGAGGTCTTTTCCTTGACCACTTTTTCCACCACGCGCTTGGTCGCGTTGACCAGGTCGAAATTCTCCTTCACGAAGATGAATCCTCGGGAAGTGACTTGCGGCGTTCCCACGATTTTCTTGGTCTTACTGTCGATGATCACCACGATCGTGAACATCCCGTCTTTGGCCAGGAGCTGGCGATCGCGAAGCACGACTTCGCCGACGTCTCCCACTCCGAGACCGTCGACCATCACGTAGCTCGTGTCGACTTTGCGTGGCAGGACATTGGCCTTACCTTCGGTGACTTCGAGCTGGTTGCCGTTATCCAAAACGAAGATGTTCTCCTTTTTGATACCTACCCTCTCTCCCAATTTTCCGGCTTCCTTGAGCATGTAGTGGTTGGCATAGACCGGCAGGAAAATGTCCGGCTTGATCTGTTTCAGGATGTCCTGCATGTCGAAAGCGTTGCTGTGTCCGCTGGTGTGGACATCGAGGATGTCGGA
>LCPX01000036.1 GCA_001003855.1 Candidatus Moranbacteria bacterium GW2011_GWE1_49_15
TTCCGGAGGACAGAAACAGCGGGTTTCCATCGCCAGGGCGCTGATCAATGATCCGGATATCATCCTAGCTGACGAACCGGTGGGAAACTTGGATTCCGAATCGGCCCAGAACGTGTTGGAGATATTCAAAGAGATCAACGAGGTGGACAAGAAGACTTTGATAATGGTTACCCATAACCCCGAGCATCTGCATTACGCCGACAGGATCCTCCATATGAAAGACGGAAAGAAGGAAAGCGAAGAGATAAACCACGACAAGAGGCCGAAGGAAGCGATCAAGGAGGAGCTCGAAGTGAAGCCCGAGGAAATGTCCGGCGAACTCAAGTTGCTCATGAGAACTTTCAAGAACCTTTCGCTCCAGCAAGTCGGAGTCCTGCTCATACCCTTCAAGGCCAAGCAGTTATTGAACCACGTCCTGTCCGAACTTACGGAAGAGCAGGTTTCTTCAGCCGAGAATATCCTCAAGGAATTCCTGTTTAAAAACATAGACGAGAAAACGTTGGAAGATAAGTTGGATTTGGACATGAGTGAGGGCGGAGCCGGTTGGAACAGGAAGAGGGTGCGCCATTTCAGCGACAGGGTCAAGAGCATCCTTACCCAGGTGGAATCTATCATGAACGACTCCGAAAGTTCGGCGGTTTCTATTTCCGACTACGTCATTAGGAATTTCAATGTCCATCTCGACCTTGAAAGTTCCATAAGGTTCAGGTCTTTCATCAAACTCAGGATCGAAAACAAGATAGACAGATTCGGGCTTTTCCAGCGGTTGGACGCGCCTAAGACATTGGGAGGGGTAGGCCTGTACAGGGGAACGGCCGATAAGATAGTCAGGGAAATGGAACTTATAATGCTTTTGAAATACTCAGCGTAATATGAAATTTATAGACCTGTTCAAATTGTCCACCAGGATGTTCAAGGCGAGGACCTCTCGAACGCTTTTGACCGTGCTCGGTATGAGCATCGGTATCGCGGCGATCATGTTCCTCGTTTCTTTGGGAGAGGGCCTCAGGACCACTTTGCTGGAAAGGATCACCACGTCCGACTCGCTTTTGACGCTGGATATTTCCGAAGCGAAATCGGGAATCGTCAGTTTGAGCAGGGAAGTGGTGAAGAAGTTGGAGGAGATGCCGGGCGTGGACGAGGTCAGTCCCGCTTTCCAGATCACGACGCAGGGGCACATCGAGGATCTTTCCGCGGACCTCATCGCTTTCGGTTCCAAGCCGTCTTTCCTTAAGCTCGGAGGTTACAAAGCCAGTTTCGGGACATTGATAAAGGACGACGATCCGAACGGGATAATCATAAATTCCGCCGTCGCCCAGCTTTTCGGAAAGACCATCGAGGAGCTTATGGGCAAGGAAATGACCTTCACTTTCTTCATTCCAAAGACGGAAGACGTGGAAGGGAATCTCCAGAGCAATTTCGAATTGGTCCACAGCGAAAAGAGATTCAAGATAATCGGAGCCATAGAAGGGGAAGACAACATCGTCTACATCAATTCCGCGGCTCTGGATGATCTGAGCATAGAGAAATACGGACAAGTCAAGGTTAAGGCCAAAAGCTCGCCGGAGATGAACATAATCAGGGATGCCATCTTGGAACAGGGACTCCTGGTTTCCTCCCTTTCCGATACGGTCGACCAGGCCAACCAGATTTTCAGTATCGTCAGGATCATCCTGATGCTTTTCGGTACCATCGCCTTGGTGGTTTCCGCGATCGGTATGTTCAACACGATGACCATCACCCTCTTGGAAAGGACCGAGGAAATCGGAATCATGAAATCCATCGGGGCCTCGGACAGCGGAATCGCCATCATGTTCTTCATGGAAGCGGCGATCATGGGATTTTTGGGGGGACTTTCCGGAGTGTTCATCGGATGGGCCGGAGGCAGGATATTCAATTTGACGATCAATTTCATCGCGACCCGCTTCGGAGGAGAAGAAGTGAATCTTTTTAACAGTCCGACCTGGCTTGTTTTGGGAGTGATCACTTCCTCGGCGATAGTCGGTTTGCTCACCGGAGTCGTGCCGGCCCGTCGCGCCAGCAAGACCGATCCTTTGGACGCTTTGAGGTATAAATAGGCCTAAAATTCCCATGGTCCATCAAGAAAAGGCGCATCTTTGCGCTTTTTTGTCATTTCGGGGTATAATGGGCGTATGAATATCTTATTAGGAAAGCCGGTGGCTGAGGCCATTTTGGCCGATTTGAAGGAAAAAATATCAAAGGAAAAATCGGCTCCCGGTTTGGCCGTTGTTTTGGTCGGGAATGATAAGGCTTCAAGGATATATGTCGGCCTTAAGGAAAAAAAGGCGAAGGAGATCGGGATGGATTTTTCCTTGTTCCAATTCCCGGCCCAATCCCGGGAGGATGAAATAATTTTGAAGATAAGGGGGTTGAATAAAGACGGTAGGATAAACGGTATTATTGTGCAGGTTCCGCTTCCTGAAAAATTCGATACCCAACGCATAATCAATGAGATATCGCCCGAAAAAGATGTGGATGGATTCCATCCGGAAAGCATCGATAAATTCGAGAGGGGAACGGAGATTTTTTGGCCTGTCTTTCCCAAGGCCATTATAGCGTTGCTGGAAAGTTCCCAGGAAAATGTTTCCGGTAAGAACGCGGTAGTGGTGGCGAATTCGGAAAAATTCGGAGAAGTGATGAAGAGCGCCTTGGAAAGAAAAGGATTGTTGGTGGAATACGTGCTTTCCAAAGATATTTCAAAAGGAATCGAGAAAATAAAAAATGCCGATATCGTCGTCACTGCAGTCGGCGAACCCGGCATCATCGACGGGGGCATGCTTAAGGGAGGAGCGGTAGTCATCGACGGGGGCATAACGGAGGAAAAAGAAAAGGTGTTGGGAGACGTGGATACGGAGTCCGTTCGGGATATCGCGGGATACGTTTCTCCGGTGCCCGGAGGGGTAGGGCCGGTGACGATCGCGAGCCTTTTGGAAAACGTCTACATAGCCTATAAATTGCAGAATAAATAACTTCAAAAATATGAAAAAATACGATCCGGCGAAAGTCGAAAAGAGATGGCAGAAAAAATGGGAGGAAACCGGACTCTATAGGGATTATTCGCGGAAAAAGAAATTTTACGCGCTGGACATGTTCCCTTATCCTTCCGGGGCGGGTCTGCACGTGGGCCATCCCAAGGGCTACATCGCTACGGACGTATATTCCCGTTTCATGATACTCCAGGGATTCAGCGTCCTTCACCCGATGGGTTGGGACGCGTTCGGTCTGCCTGCGGAAAATTATGCCATCAAAAACAAGGTCCATCCTCGCGTAGCTGTCGAGAAAAACATCGCGACCTTCAAGGGCCAGCTGGAAAAATTCGGATTCACTTACGATTGGGATAGGGAGATAAATACCACGGACGAAGATTATTATAAATGGACGCAATGGATCTTTCTCAAGCTTTTTGAGAAAGGATTGGCATATGAATCCAATGAACCGGTGAACTGGTGCCCCTCTTGCAAGACGGTTTTGGCGAATGAGGATTTGGAGGGCGGCCTTTGCGAGAGGTGCGGGACGGAAGTGGTGCAAAAACCTATGCGCCAATGGGTGCTCAGGATGACCGAATATGCGGACAGGCTGCTCCATGATTTGGACAGCGAGGATTTGGATTGGGAGGACTCCATAATCGAGCAGCAGAAAAATTGGATAGGACGTTCCGAAGGCGTCCAATTCGAGATGGGAATTAAAGGCACGAAGGAGAAAATAGAAGTTTATACGACGAGGATTGATACGGTTTTCGGCATGACCTATGCGGTCGTCGCTCCGGAGCATCCGATAATCCAGAAATTGAAATCCGATATTTCGAATTACGAAGAAGTCGAGCAGTATCAGATAAAGGCGCAGAACAAAACCACTTTGGAAAGGACTGAACTTCAAAAGGAAAAAACCGGAGTGAGACTGGAGGACTTGGAAGCGGTCAATCCGTTCACGGGCAAAGCCGTGCCTCTGTTCGTGGCCGATTATGTTTTGGGGGGTTATGGGACCGGGGCGGTAATGGCCGTGCCGGCGCATGACGAAAGGGATTTCGCTTTCGCCAAGAAATACGGCTTGGAAATAACGGAAGTCATAAAAAGCGGCGACGGGGAATCGAGCATAGCGGAAAAGGCATTCGTTGAAGATGGCGTCCTGGTAAATTCCGGAGATTATTCGAAAATGAAATCGGAGGAAGCTAGGAAAAAGATGACCGCATGGTTGGAGAAAGAGGGTATCGGAAAGGCGAAAGTCAATTATAAGATGCGCGATTGGGTGTTTTCCAGGCAGAGATATTGGGGGGAACCGATTCCGATCATCCATTGCGAGAAATGCGGAGCGGTCGGTGTGCCGGAGGAGCAGTTGCCGGTAGTTTTGCCGGAAGTGGAAAGCTATGAGCCGGCCGGTACCGGAGAATCTCCATTGGCCAATATTTCCGATTGGGTGAATACGGTTTGCCCGAAATGCGGAGGAGCGGGAAAAAGGGAAACGAACACTATGCCGCAATGGGCCGGGTCTTCCTGGTATTACCTTCGTTATATCGATCCGAAAAATGAAAAACAATTGGTCGGAAAGAACGAGGAAAAAGAATGGATGCCGGTCGATCTTTATGTCGGCGGAGCCGAGCATGCGACCCGCCATCTCCTGTACGCCCGCTTTTGGCACAAGTTCCTTTTCGATATCGGAGCGGTTTCGACCAAGGAGCCTTTCAGGAGATTGGTACATGTCGGACTGATTTTGGCCGAAGACGGAAGGAAGATGAGCAAGCGCTGGAACAACGTGGTCAATCCGGACGACGTCATCTCCGAATTCGGAGCGGACGCGATGCGCCTTTATGAGATGTTCATGGGACCGTTCACGCAGAGCGTGTCTTGGAGCACGAACGGGGTGAGCGGCGCCAGAAGATTTTTGGAGAGGGTTTGGAAATTGCAGGAAAGAATAACGGACGAGGAGTCGGAAATGGGGGATAAGAAATCGGAGACGCTGATCCATAAAACCATCAAGAAGGTCACGGAGGACATCGAAGGATTCAGGTTCAATACGGTGATCTCGCAGATGATGATATGCGCCAACGCGTTGGAAAAAGAGGAGCGTGTTTCCGTGGGCCATTATTCCAGTTTCTTGATCCTGCTGAGCCCTTTCGCTCCGCATATCGCCGAAGATCTTTGGGAAAAGCTCGGGCATGAAGATTCCATTTTCAAAGAAACTTGGCCGATCTATGACGAGTCGCTGATGAAAGAGGAGGAAGTCGAGATGGTCGTCCAGGTCAACGGCAAGATCCGCGACCGGCTCATGGTTTCCGCGGACGTAACGGAAGACGAGGCCAAGGAAACGGCACTCGAGAGTGAGAAAATCAAGGCGCACACCCAGGGCAAGGAAATCAAGAAGATAATTTTCGTGCCGGGAAAGTTGATTAATATAGTTGTCATATAAAAGATATGCAAGTTGTGATATTGGCGGCAGGCAGGGGGGTGAGGATGGGAAAAATCACCGAGAACACTCCCAAGCCCATGCTGCCCATAAAGGGCAAGCCCATCTTAGCCCATAAAATAGAAGCGCTTCCGAGGGAAATCGACGAGGTAATTTTGATAGTGGGTTATCTTAAGGAACAAATCGAGGCCCATTTCGGTAATAGTTATGATGGCAGGCGGATCACGTATATCGAACAGAGGGAGCTCGACGGTACTGGAGGTGCGATCAATTTGGCGAAGGGGATTTTGAAGGGAAAATTTTTGGTGATGATGGGTGACGATCTGTATGCCAAGAAGGACATCGAAAGCGTCATGAGGCACGATCTGGCGGTGCTGGGACTCGAGGTCATGGATCCGGAAAGATTCGGAGTCATCAGGACAGGTGAAGATGGGACAGTCGTCGATATAGTTGAGAAACCTAAAATTGCCGGACCGGCCTTGGCGAACATCGGGCTCTATGTCCTCAATGAAAGTTTTTTCGATTACCCGTCGGTTCCGATCGGCAATGGCGAATACGGACTTCCGCAGACCATGGTGCAAATGAAGGATAAAAATAAGATTTATACCGAAAAAGCTTCAGCTTGGTTCCCGATAGGGAATCCCGATGATTATGAAAAAGCCGGAAAGATAATCGATAAATTCATATAGTCATGAAAAGAAAAAGGATAGTCACTGTCGGAGGAGGAACGGGGAGTTTCATGCTCCTTTCCGGACTCAAAAAATACCCGGTGGATATATCCGCCATCGTTTCGATGGCCGACGACGGCGGGTCTACCGGCGTGCTTCGCGACGAACTCGGAGTGCTTCCGCCCGGTGACGTCAGGCAATGTCTGGTGGCCTTGAGCGACTCTTCCAAGATCCTTCGCGAACTCATGAATTACCGGTTTGAAAATGGAGGACTTAAGGGGCACAGTTTCGGAAACCTTTTCCTTTCCGCCTTGGAAAAGATCAATGGTGGGTTTTCAGCCGGGGTGGAGGAGGCCAGTAAGATCTTGAACGTAAAGGGAGAGGTGATTCCGGTCACGGATCAGGATACTAAACTGTACATGGAGCTACTCAACGGGGACAAGCTCAGGGGCGAGGAGGAGATC
>LCPX01000037.1 GCA_001003855.1 Candidatus Moranbacteria bacterium GW2011_GWE1_49_15
GTCGTCTTTGCGAAGCTTGATTCCTCGGACTCCGGCGGCCGTCCTTCCCATATGCCGAACGTCGGATTCCTTGAACCTGATCGCCTGCCCCTGGGCGGTACTGATGATGATCTCGTCGCTTCCGGTCGTCGCCATCACCCAATTAAGCCTGTCGTCCTTTTCCAACTTGATCGCGATAAGCCCGCTCCTTCTGACGTTGTCGAACTCGTCAATCTTGGATTTTTTTACCACTCCTGACGTGGTAGTCATGAAGAAATATTTATATGCGTCGTCCTTGTTGAAAGGGATCATAGCCGTGATCTTCTCTTCCTGGGAAAGCTGGAGAAAATTGACGACAGCCTGCCCCTTGGCAGTCCTGGATGATTCCGGGATTTCATAAGCCTTGGTCTGGAAAACCTTTCCAGTGTTGGTGAAGAACATAAGATTGTCATGGGTCATCACCGAAGAAACCTTCTCGATGATGTCACCTTCCCTGGTCGTTCCACCCGTCACGCCCTTGCCTCCCCTTTTCTGTACTTTATAAACATCAGGATTCATCCTTTTGATATATCCGTCCTGAGTTATGGTGATGATAGCTTCCTCGTCGGGAATAAGATCTTCCTGTTTGAACTCCTTGATTCCCCCTTTGATGACCTTGGTCTTCCTTTCGTCCCCATATTTTTCCTTGAGTTCAATAAGCTCGTCCTTGATGAGTGCCAAAATTTTCTTCGGATGCTTAAGCAAATCTTCCAAGTAAGCGATAAGCTTGAGCTTCTCTTCGAGCTCGTCCTCGATCTTCTTCGCAATCTCATTTCCAAAATGGCCGTCGTCTGCCTGTCCGACAATTTGAATTTTTTCATCAAATTGGCGTGCGCCTCCTCCCTGGTCGGGGATTTTTTGATGGTTTCGATGACGGCGTCGATATTGTCCAGCGCTTTTTTGAGACCTTCCAGAATATGCGCCCTGTCCAAGGCTTTTTTCAATTCAAATTTGGTCCTTCTGGTGACAACCTCTTTCCGGTGAACGATGAAATGCTCCAAAATAGCCTTGAGGTTCAAGACTTGCGGATCGATTCCGTCAACCAAAGCGAGCATGTTAACGTTGAAATTCTTCTGCAAGTCGGTCATCGCATACAGTTTATTGAGCACCTTCTGCGGATAGGCGTCCTTTTTGAGCTCGATAACGATCCTCACCCCGTCCTTACTGGACTCGTCACGAAGATCCTTGATTCCGATGACTTTCCCTTCTCTGACCAAATCCGCGATTTTCGTGATCAAATTGGCCTTGTTGGTCGCATAGGTTATTTCCGTAACTATGATCTGGAACATTCCGGACTTGGTTTCCACGATTTCCGTCTTAGCCCTGGTCGGGATCTTGCCTTTTCCGGTGTAATAAGCCTCTTTGATATTGGACGCGTCATAAATAATTCCTCCGGTCGGGAAATCAGGCCCCTTGATGAATTTCAAAAGATCGTCGATGGACGCTTCCGGGTTTTCGATAAGATGCCCGATAGCGTCGGCCAATTCGTTCAGGTTATGCGGCGGTATGTTCGTCGCCATTCCCACGGCGATACCCATGGTCCCGTTAAGCAGGAGC
Organism: Candidatus Moranbacteria bacterium GW2011_GWE1_49_15; assembly: GCA_001003855.1. Taxonomy (GTDB): domain Bacteria; phylum Patescibacteriota; class Minisyncoccia; order Moranbacterales; family GWC2-37-73; genus UBA12053. The sequence continues at coordinate 1,576 of LCPX01000037.1, forward strand.
TGCGGAAGTTTGGCGGGAAGCACCACCGGCTCATTGTGCACGCCGTCGAAGTTCGGAATGAAATCGACCGTGTCCTTATCTATATCAAAAAGCATCTCTTCGGCGATCGCCCTGAGCTTGGCTTCCGTATATCGGTAAGCGGCCGCGCTGTCCCCGTCCATGGAGCCGAAGTTTCCCTGCCCCCAGACCAAGGGGTACCTCAGCGCGAAGTCCTGCGCCATACGGACCATCGAATCATAGACCGCGCTGTCGCCATGCGGGTGATACTTACCCAGCACTTCTCCGACCACCGTGGCGGACTTTCGGAACTTGGCGGTGGAACGAAGACCCGACTCCCACATGGAATACAGAATCCTTCTGTGTACCGGTTTTAATCCGTCGCGCACGTCCGGAAGCGCCCTCGACACGATAACGCTCATCGCATAATCCAAATATGATTGCTGTACTTCTTCGGTAAGCGCTCTTGGTTTGATATTTCCCTGTGCAAATTCCAATGGTGCCTGTTTCATAAGGTTTATTTGAGGATAAAATATATTTTTTAGGTATTTTTCCGAATATCCGGCGCTTCCGCTCCGCTGTCTTTACCGATAGGGACTATTTCGTCTTCGACAGACCTTCTATTCCGGGAATCTCGTTGATGGACTCCTTGGATTTGTCTACCAAATCCTTCACGGGCGAAACCGCTTTCTCCTCTTCGGCCTGCCTGAAGGATGACTTGAAAGACAACAGCCACACTCCGAATATAAACAGCATGCAAAATGCCACGATCATCCAAAGATATCTTTCGCGGATATGTTCCGGCTTATTCCTTATTTCATCTATCTTTTTGCTTATATACATATTTTTTAGGATTCGGTGTCCATCAATACTACCTCGAGATTCTTTCCCTCCAAATCCTTCTTCTTAAGGGTAAGCTTGGAAACCCTCGCCTTAGGACAAGTCCCGATAGCGTCGCAAAAAGGCTTTTCGTCGGTTAGGTCTATCTTGGAGCCGGCCAGCTTATAGTGCATCGGGATGATCATAGCCGGCTCTATCTTCCTGGCTATTTCGGAAGCCTTTTTCCCATCGACGGTATAAGTCCCTCCGACCGGGATCATGAGGATGTCCACGCCGTCTATTTCTTCAAGCTGCTTGGGCGTAAGATCGGTTCCGAGGTCGCTGAGATGGCATATCTTGAATCCTTCTGTTTCCAAAATGAAAATGTTCACTTTGCCCCTGTCCCTTCCCTCGTTCTCGTCATGAAGCGCCTCCAGTCCCACCAGATTGACCCCTTTGACCGAATATTCGCCGGCGGCATTTATCACCACCGGATCCCCTTTCAAAGCGGAGACGTTGTTGTGATCGTGATGGTCATGCGAGACCAGCACCACATCGGCCTGTCCTTGCGGAGGGCGCAGTCCCGTTTCCTTGTCGAACGGATCGAAGAAAATGACGACGTCGTCGGTGGCTCTTCCTCCGGGCTTGGTCGTGATCTTGAAGCAGGAATGTCCGTAATACTGAATGTTCATAGTTTATTTTTGCTCAATTAATACAAAAGTAGTTTACCACGCCAAGCTCTTCTTGTCGAGGCTTTAAATAAGGCTCCGGATCGACCGGATGGGATCGCGCCCTTGCCAAAATACGGGCGATGGTATATACTTGCTTAGCAAATTAATTTATTAAGAAAATTGAATAGCGGAATGCTTAATTTCGCATTTTTTCTTAATAATTTCCTATATATAAAGGAAATTTTTTGCCGTATAAGCGCCACTTAATAATCATTAAAGCAGGTCGGCGCGCTTGCGAAAACTTAATCAAAATGCCTACAAAAAAGCAAAACATTTTGGACAAACTCGCCGAAGAGGTGGACAAAATAAAAGATGACTTCGAAGAAGGGGTCCAGAAAGTCAAAAAAATCGCGACCAAAGCGGTTTCCCCCGAATCTGAAATGGAGAAATTGCTCGAAGCCAACCCTGTCGAGATCCCGCAAGTCGGAGACGTGCTCGAGGGAACCGTCGTGCATATAAGTTCGAACTCGATCCTTTTGGACCTTGGACCTTTGGGAACCGGAGTCGTGATGGGAAAAGAGATTAAGGGCGGACTGGAAACCGAGAAGATAAAAATCGGAGACAAAGTCGGAGCTACGCTCACCGATCTTGAAAACGAAGACGGCCTCATCGAACTTTCCATCAGGGAAGCTTCCTATGAGAAGGCTTGGGACGATCTCGAAGCCAAGGTCAGCGCGGGAGACATCCTCTCGACCAAGGTCTTGGACGCGAACAAAGGAGGTCTCATGGTGGAACTCAACGGGATTACGGGATTCCTTCCTGTTTCCCAGCTTTCCAGCGAGCATTACCCTCGCGTTGAAGACGGAGACAAGAACAAGATTCTGGAACTTCTCAAAAGGATTATCGGCCAAGAAATCCAGGTCAGGATATTGGACGCCGATCGCGAGACCGAAAAACTTATCGTCAGTGAAAGGGCGGCTTCCAGCGAGAAAGAAAAGGAGGTCATATCCAAGCTTGATGTCGGCGACATCGTGGAAGGAGAAATCAGCGGCGTCGTGGACTTTGGAGCATTCGTCAAATTCATGCCTCCATACAAAACGGACGGACAGGAAAGCGACAAATTGGAAGGACTGGTCCATATTTCCGAGCTTGCTTGGCAGCTTATTCAGAACCCTAGAGATATCGTCAAGACCGGAGACAAGGTGAGAGCCAGGATCATCGGCATCGATGACACCAGGATTTCCCTTTCAATGAAGGCTTTGGAGAAAGATCCTTGGAGCGACATCGAGAAGAAATACAAAGTCGGTGATATCGTGGAAGGAAAAGTGGACAAGATTAATCCTTTCGGAGCGTTCGTCTATCTGGACAAGGACATCCACGGATTGGCCCATGTCAGCGAATTCCAGGAAGTATACCCTGGCAAGAAAATGGAAGAAGTGCTTTATGCCGGCGGATCATTCCAATGGAAAATACTCTCCATCGAGCCCAAGACCCACAGGATGGGACTTATGCTGGTGAAAGAAGGCGCTAAGAAAAGCGAAGAAAAATAAAGCCTAGCGCTTCAAATAAACAAAAGACCGCCAAAAGGCGGTCTTTTGTTTATTTGAATGTTTACGCCGAGCACATGGATTCCCTATTTTGATCAAAGATAGACTTGATTTAATAGTGGTTTATAATATAATTACATATCACTAATAAAATACAAACTTGTGAAAAACGTATTTATCATCTCCGGTCCTTCCGGAGCAGGCGAGGATTCCATAATAGAAGGTTTGCGAAGCCATTTCCCTATTGAACGCGTCGTTACCACCACCACCAGGGAGATGCGCCCGGGGGAATCGCAAGGAAATCCATATTACTTTATTTCAAAGCAGGATTTCGAAAACGGAATTTCGCAGGGGAAATTCGTCGAATACGCCCGCCAATACAATGGAAATTTATACGGGGTCACCAAAGAAGAAATCGAAAGGGTTGAGAAATCAGGCAAAGTAGGTGCCTGGAAAATAGAATATAAAGGCGTAATGACGGCACAAAAGCTTTTCCCTGGAATCATCTCCATATTCATAACGGTCCCCAGCCTGGATATTCTGGAAAAAAGGATAAAAAGAAGGGACGGGGTAAGCGACGAATATATACGGGAAAGAATGGAATATACGAAAGAATGGCTCAAATACGCACATATCTATGACTACGAAATCATCAACCATGAAGGGAAACTTGACAGGGCCATCCAAGAAACGGCCGATATTATAAATAAACATAAGAATGCCTAATTTAAGCCAAAATATTCAAAACTTCGCCCATAAGAACGGTCTTTTTGAAAACGATCAAAAGATCGTCGTAGGGGTTTCCGGAGGCGCTGACAGTGTCTGTCTTTTGCTTGTTTTGCTTCAGTTAAGCAAAAAATACGACTTTTCCCTCCATATCGCCCATGTGAATTACGCCCTCCGAGGAAAAGACAGCGATCTGGATCAAAAATTCGTTGAAAATCTTGCCAAAACGCACGGACTTGAAATTTCCGTTTTGAGCTTAAAAAAGCCAGCAAGCACCGCCAATTTGGAAAATAAGTTACGTAACCAAAGATATGCTTTTTTTGAAAAAATAAGGAAGAATTTGGGCTTTGGCGCGATTGCAGTAGCGCACAACCAGGACGACCAAGCGGAGACTGTCCTTTTGCGGATTATCCGGGGAAGCGGACTTCAAGGAATGGCTTCTATGAAGCCAAAAAATGGCTCCGTTATCCGCCCCCTATTGGCGACCTCCAGAAAAGAAATCATCGCCTACCTGGAAGAAAGGAACGCTGTTTTCAGAACGGACAAAACCAACTTGCAACCTATTTTTACCAGAAATAAACTTCGTTTAAAGTTGATTCCCTATCTTGAAAAGAATTTCAATCCGAATATCAAAGAAACCCTGGCGGGGCTGGCCGACAACGCCTCTTGGGATTACGACTATATTTCCGCCGAAGCCTCGAAAAAGGCTAAATTAAGTGTCTCCGCTGACGGAGCGATCAGGTTTTCCGCCAAGGAAATACAAAAACTGCATCCTGCGCTTTCCAGGCAGGGTTTAAGGAACATTCTTGGCAAAAAACACACCGGGCTGGCCGACTTGGAATCGGGGCATCTGGCGGAAATAGAAAAAATCATCAAGAGCGACAAGAACAAGACCCAGAAATCCCGCATTAAAGGCTTGAGTATAACCCGAAATGGTGATATAGTGAGCATATTGTTCGCAAATTAAATCAATTTAAAACTGTATAACAAATATGGAAAAACTGTTAAAAAACATAGCGTTGGCCGTTTTGGTGTTCCTGTTCATCTCAGCGATGGTCATATTGTATGGCGCCCCGGCGCAACAACCCGAGGAAATATCCCTGAGCGAATTGGCGGCCCAAATAAACGAAGGTTCCGTAAAGACAGTTTCCGTCAACGACAACGATTTGCAAATAGAACTCAATGACGGAACCAAAGAAAAATCCGTCAAAGAACCGCAAAGCTCCTTGACTGAAACATTGAGCAATTACGGCGTAGATAAGGAAAAATTTAAAGGGGTCAACATCGACATACGCCAGCCGTCCGGTTTCGTGCTATTTTTGGAAACCGTTCTTCCTTTCCTTCTACCGTTTCTGCTGATCGGTCTCTTCCTTTGGTTCATGGTCAGACAAGCGCAGAGAGGAAACTCGCAAGCGATTTCCTTTGGGCTGAGCAGGGCCCGCATGCTTGACCCGAAAGATAAGAAAAAAAGGATCACCTTTAAGGACGTGGCAGGTGCCAAGGAAGCCAAGGAGGAACTAGGAGAGGTCGTTGAATTTCTCAGGCATCCGAAGAAATTCATGAATATCGGCGCGAAAATTCCCAAGGGAGTCTTGTTGCTGGGAAATCCTGGGACAGGAAAGACTCTGATGGCCAAGGCCGTGGCGGGGGAAGCCGGGGTTCCTTTCTTCAACATCAGCGGTTCGGAATTCGTGGAGATGTTCGTCGGCGTGGGGGCCAGCAGGGTCCGTGACCTTTTCAAACAAGCCAAGAAAAGCGCCCCGGCCATAGTTTTCATAGATGAGATTGACGCCGTCGGAAGGCATCGAGGGGCCGGGCTGACGAAAGGGAGCAGACTTTGAACCAAATTCTCGTGGAAATGGACGGGTTTGAAACCGGAACCAACGTGATCGTCATAGCCGCCACCAACAGACCGGATGTTCTTGATCCCGCTTTGCTCAGGCCGGGCAGATTCGACCGCCGCGTCGTGATGGATCTTCCTGACATCGACGAGCGTGAAGCTATCCTGAACATCCACATCAAAAACAAACCTCAGGAAAAAGATATTCGCATCCGAACCATAGCCGAAAGGACTCCCGGTTTTTCCGGAGCTGACCTTGCCAACCTCGTTAACGAGGCCGCAATCGTCGCGGTCAGAAGAGGAAAACATTCCATCTCGATGATCGACCTGATCGATTCCATCGAAAAAGTAATCCTTGGACCGGAGCGAAGGAGCCGCGTCATCAACAAAAAAGAAAAAGAGATCGTAGCCTACCATGAAGCCGGTCACGCTTTGGTCGCGGCCAGTCTTAAGAATGCCGACCCTGTCCACAAAGTTTCCATCATCTCAAGGGGCCAGGCCGGAGGATACACTTTGGCGGTACCTTCGGAAGACGTGCGTTTGCACTCCAGGGCATATTTCGTCGATGAATTGGCCACTTTCCTGGGAGGTTATGCCAGTGAAAAAAACGCTTTCGGCGAAGTGACGACGGGCGCATCGAACGATCTGGAAAGGGCTACCCACATGGCCAGAGCCATGGTCACCAGATACGGCATGAGCGAGCTTGGCCCAAGAACCTTCGGTAAAAAAGAAGAGCTCATCTTCCTGGGCAAGGAAATCAGCGAAGAAAAGGACTACTCCGAGCACACCGCGCAAGCCATCGACAGCCAGGTTTCGAAATTGGTGAGCGAAGCCTTTGAGACTGCCAATGGAATCATCACTGAAAAAAAGGAAGTCATGGAAAAACTCGTCAAAGTCCTTCTGGAAAAAGAAACTATCGAAAAAGACGAGTTCAATGAGATCGTCGGAAAGGCGGAGAAGAAAGAAGAAGGAAGCGCGATAGAACTTTAGGACATCTTCTTAAATATTTTCAGCGGATCATGGAAGCCGGTATCGCCCTTTGACGGTATCCGGCTTTTACAAAAAAATGGAAAAAGATGGTCTCAATTATCTGGACATCTTCAAAAAATCCTTAGCGCTGTCCTGGGAAAGAAAGCTTCTCTGGATTTTCGGTTTTTTCATCTTCCTTGGCACGGCGTCACAAAGCCTGTCAGTCAACTGGAAAGAATCGGAGAGCCTGAAAGCTTCGCTTGCCGATTTCATGGACAGGAGCGTTTTTTCCGGTCCGGCCATGCTCACCATGCTTATCGTTGCAATGCTGACCCTCTGGCTACTGAAAGCTGTCGGGCAAGCCGCCATAATCAGAAGCATCGGAAAACCGAAAGCGACGGATAAGAACGAATTCCGCCAACTCTTCTTTGCGGGGAAAATATACTCCTGGCGCATCCTGGGAATCGATCTGCTTTTCAATCTCCTTGTTGTCATCGTCTTCTTGACTCTCTCTCTGCCAGTAATATTTCTAATATTCGCCAAAGCCTACGCGTTGTCCGCGCTAGTCGGATTGTTTGCCGTCATGATATTCATCCCCGTATCAGTGCTTGCCTATTTTATCAAAAGGTTTTCCTACATATATCTGGTAGTGCCGGACATGAACATGAGGGATTCGATGGAGAATGCCTATCTAATATTCAAGAACCATCTGCTGAAATCCCTGCTGTTTTCCATCTTGCTTTTTGCAACAGGCATATTGCTGAGTGTCGGGTTTTTGGCGGCGATTTTTATCATGGGAACACCGCTCCTGTTCGCAGGCCTGGCTATGTCCCTTATTTTTTCAAAAATCGGAACATATATTTTGATGGCGGTCGGGCTGTCCATCCTTTCCCTGGCATTCATTCTTTCCCAATCCATGATTGAGGCTTTCAAGCAGATATCCTGGGTCATCTTCTTTCAAGAAATTGGAAGTCCCCGCGTTAAGAAAGAGACTGTTTTTGAGAAAGCCCCTTTGGCGGACGGCCTTCCCCGCCCCGAAAAAGCCTGAGAGGAAGAGTATTTACAAAGTCTCCGCATTACTGTAGGATAAATTATGTTCGGTCGCTTAGCTCAGTTGGTTAGAGTATCACATTGACATTGTGAGGGTCAGTGGTTCGAGTCCACTAGCGACCACCAAAAAACGATAGCAGGACGAGAATGGGAAGGGGTCGGAAAACGGAAGTTTTCCGCCGGAGGAAGGTTTTGGAAACCGTGGGTTTCCAAAGAGCGAAGCGAGTGAGATGTCCACTAGTGACCACAAAAAAAGCCCGCCATCAAGGCGGGCTTTTTATTTTTAACCGCGTTACTATCTTGTACTACTTCATGCAGATGTCCATGCATCCCTGCTTGTCTTCGGCCGTCCAACATCTGTCGTTGCATTCCTGACTCTTGGCCAGATCGGTTCCGGCCGAACCGGTACCGCCCGATGACCCACCCGAATTAAATCCTCCCTGCAAAGCGTTCAAAGCCATCCTGGAGACTATGCTTATCATAAGATCCTCCGGCTCCTGCGCGTTCACGATGGTTTGATTGCCAAGGGAGATCGCGTCATTGATCGAGAAGCCGAACACCGAGCCCGGTACACTTATAGACCCGTCAGAATTTTTCTTAGGCAAAGTTCCATCGGCCCCGGCCTCTTTTTCAGCCTTTTTCTGTTCCTGCTCCTGGATCTGCCCATAAGTCTGCTTGGTTTTGTCCGCGGTGCAATACGGATTGTTTCCGCATTCGAAATATGCGTTGAAAGCCCGAAGATCCCCTTCTGCAAAAAGATTGGCTTGCGGGTCCGAGGTGTATTCCGGCAAAGTGGTTTTAGGGGTGGTCTTTTGGATGGCGGTTTCCCCTTGTTGGCACATATATTTATAATAGGGGGATCCTTGATAATTGGCGTCCTTGCATTTTCCCCCGGTCAACTGGTTGGACAAAAAATCGTTCACGACATATTTATTGGCGGCGTTGGCTGGCTCCTTGTACAAATAATCCTGCCAGTTGGTGACAAAATACGGCTTGCCACTGTTTCCACTGCTGAATTCCCCGGTAATGGCCTGATTGACAACTTGAATAAGCACCGACTTTAATGCGGGGAGTAAGAATGAATCGGAAACATTATCAAACCATTCATATCCGCTAAATATCTCGCTTACGGTGTTTTCAATCAGATTTAATTGGTCTATTATTTTTCCAGGTATCTCAGCCACAGGAAAAGTGGCTTTGGCCGGACGCACAAAAGCGATACCTGAAAAAACGATGCTGATTACGGCTATGGCGACAAGGATTCTTTTTTTCATTTTTTTTATT
>LCPX01000038.1 GCA_001003855.1 Candidatus Moranbacteria bacterium GW2011_GWE1_49_15
GGGCTTGATGGGGAAGGGATCTTGTGGTATCTTCAAGGACTGTTCTTTAACTCTTTCTTAGGGAGGGCTTCGATATGCCGAGGGAGCGGAGAAGGGAAGCATTGGCGAAAATCCGGACGGCGGGAGATTTGAGGAGGCTGGCTGAGCAACTTGATGAGCAAAGAAAGATCTATGTGCTCGAAGAGAAGGTCAAAGGCATGTCTTCAAGGACTGAAATCGTCCATAGGATCAAACAAGGCTGTTACGATACCGTGCATTTTTTCTGCAAGGCTACCAATGAATGGCTGGGGCATTGTTTTTTTGAAGATGTCCCGTTTGCGGATTGTTCGGATTCATGAAATCGGATCGGCAATCATGAGGCAACATCAACCCACAGGAGGAAAACGATGTCTGAACAACTGGAACAAGGCATGACGTATGCCGGGACGGGGATCAATTACAAAGAGATGGATCCGTTCAAGAGGAAAGCTCTGGGTCGTGCGCTCAGGACGAGGCGGAATCTCGAGCGGCTCGGATTCAAGGTCGTCGAGGAAAGCTACGGCGAGAGCGCCATAGTCATCGACGTCGGCCCGTTTTATCTGGTCGTGGTCGAGGAAGGCCTCGGGACGAAGAATCTGGTCGCCGAGGCGATGGAGGAAATCTCCGGCGAAGCGTGCCATGGCTTGGTCGCCCAATGCAATTTCGCCATGGCGTCCAACGATCTTTCGACGGTCGGCGCTACTCCGTTTCTTGCTATGCTGCATCTGGCGGTGGGAAACGCCAAGTGGCTTGCCGATAAGGAGCGCACCGACGCTTTGGTGGACGGATATGGGGACGCCTGCGACGAAGCGGGATGCACTTGGGGCGGAGGGGAGACCCCGACGCTCCGTGACATCGTGAATCCTTCATCCGCGGTTTTTGCCAACTGCTGCATCGGCGCGATCATGGACAAGGATAATTTGCTTCTCGGTTCGCGGATCGAGCACGGCGACGCCATCATCCTGGTTGAAAGCTCAGGCATCCACGCCAACGGACTGACGCTGGCGCGCGATATCAGGGCGAAGCTCCCGGAAGGTTATGCGGCGAAACTTCCCAGCGGCAGAAAGTATGGGGAAGTTCTCCTGGATCCGACGATCATCTATGCTCCGCTGGTGGACGCCTGCGCGCATCTTTTGCACTACGCCGTCAACATCACGGGCCACGGATGGCGCAAGCTCATGCGCGCCAAGCAGAATTTCACCTACGTGGTCGAGAAATTGCCAGAGGTTCCGGAAATCTTCCGCTTCATGCAGGAGCATGGCCCGGTCGATGACAGGGAAGCCTACGGCAACCTGAACATGGGGGCGGGTTTCGCCCTTTACGCATCGCCCAGGCATGCGGACGAAATCGTGCAGATCGCCCAAGGTCTCGGACTTAAGGCTTTAACAGCCGGTTACGTTTTCGAAAGTGAACGCCGCCAGGTGGTCATCGGACCGCTCGACAATCTGACGTATGACGAGGAAGAACTGAAGGTCAGGTGAAAATTCACCCGCAGGAAAAGATTTATATCGCCGGGAGCGCACTTTGCTCCCGGTTTTTTTATTTATAGAAAAAATCGGTTTTTTGGGCTAACTGAGATAGTCTGATTTTTTTAAAATATCAATGCATTAACTTTTCTTGGCGCCAAGAAAAGTTACAAAAGAAGCGCCGAACGTGCTCGCGCTGGCCGGACCGCGACGCTTTCTCGCTGAAATTTACACTTCGCTGCTCGCTGCAATCCGGAAACGCGCTTCGCAATGTTTGGGTGAAAGAATAAAAAATGCACCAAAACTCTCAGCCAGCTAATCCGGAAGGGCAGAGACTGTAAATTTTAATTGGTTGATTTTAGGGTTGGGAAGGGGTAGAATGGAGGAGGAAATATAATGAAATAGTCATGAAAACGCTTCTGATAAAAATAGGCAAAGCGCTGGAGGTCTTCAAAAGAGACGGGATTTTGGTCGGGTTTCGAAGGAATTGGAAAGGATTTTGGAGGCAGTTTTCGAGCGTGCAGCCGGGCGACGTGCTTTTCGTTACGGACGGGGTCGGGGACAGCGCGCTCCACAGGACGCACCATATCGCCGAGGAACTCAATCTCAACGGTATTAAGGCCTCCGTGGCCACGACGCACGGCTTTTTCCTTTCGAAACACGTGGACGGTTTCAAAGTGTTTGTTTTCCACCGCACTTTGCATACGAAGAAAATAGCCAAGATGATCGAAAAGATCAAAAGCCAAGGCAAGGAGATTATTTTTGATACGGACGATTTGGTTTATGACGCGGAATATTTCAAAAAGACCGAGGCTTACAAAAGCATGAACAGCCTGCAGAAGAAGCTGTATGAAAACGGGCTCGGATCGGAAATCCTGAACGACCCATATGTGAAAACTTGCACGACCACCACTTCCTTTTTGGCGGACAAATTGAGGGAAAAAGGGAAGACGGTTTTCGTCGTCCCGAACAAACTTTCGAAAAAGGATTTGGAAATAGCGGAGGAGGTTTACAACTCCCGCGACATCATGAGGCTCCGCGATAACCGTGCCAAGAGGATCGGATATTTCAGCGGGGCGGCGACCAACAACAAAAATTTCGCGACGGTGAACGACGCGCTGCATTCCCTGATGAAAAAATATGAAGACCTGGAGCTTTTCCTGGTCGGGCATCTCGACATCGACAGCAAGCTTAACGAATTCGGAGATAGGATAAAGAGACATCCTTATGCCGACAGGGAGCAGCATTTCAAAAACCTCGGGTTCGTCGACATCGACATCGCTCCGCTTGAAATCGGAGACGCTTTCTGCGAGGCCAAGTCGGAAATTAAGTTCTTCGAAGCCGGAGCGGTCGGCGTGCCGATCGTGGCGGCCGCGACGCAGACCTTCAAGGAAGCCATCGAAGACGGCACGGACGGATTTTTGGCCAACGGCACGGAAGAATGGATGGAGAAGTTGGAAAAACTTATTTTGAGCGAGCCTCTCCGCAACAAGATCGGGGAGAAAGCCAGGGAGAAAGTTTTGCAGAAATACTCAACGATGAATGCCAAGAATGAAGAATATTACGGATTTTTGCGCAGTAAATTGCAGGGATAAGGTGTGCGATGTTGTTTGATTTATGTTTTGACGACGTGTATAATTTATAGGTTAATATGTCTTGATCCTTCTTAAGCTAATGCTAAATACAAAAAAAATCCTGAATATTTTCAAGAAAAAGTCGGGGATATTCGCTTCGTTTGATAATAAAAATCTCATAGTGGCGATCTTGCTGGCACTCACGGTTCTTCTTGGCGCATGGGCTCGGCTCCATGATCTTGGCAAGAAAACATTGGTAGCCGATGAATTTTTGGATATGAATTCCTCCTTCGCTTATCATGAGACCGGAATATGGCAGGCATGGGATTTTAATTTGAATGCGGTCGATACGCGAGATGTATATGCTCCCCGAGATGAAAGGGCATGGATTTACAAATGGCAGGTCGCCAAAGTCTTTGATTTCTTGATTCCAACCGAAGAGGTCGCCAGATCAGTCAGTGTTTTTTGGGGATTGGTCAGTATAATACTGACTTATTTTCTCACCGTTTCGTATACGGGAAGCAGGCGCATAGGATTGCTGGTAGCCTTTTTGATCGCCATCAGCCCGATGGCGATCACCTTCAGTAGGAAATTGAGGATGTATGCGATGTTTTATCCTGTGTATATGATTCTTTCCTGGTTATTGTTTAAATTTTATGAGAAGAGATACAAAGGGAAGAAAATGCTTCTGAAATTTTTCGATAGTAAAATCGGGGTAAATATGCAGTTCGGGTTACCGCTCGCCATCGTTGCCGCGCTCAGTCTGCATCTGCATCTCTTGACGCTCAATATCGCACTCGTCTTTTTTTTCTATGTGTTGGTGCAGGCTATTTTGAATTTCAGGAAAGAAAAAGCCATTTTCAATAATAAGTATGCGATCCATCTTTCATTGATGGTATTCTTAGTGGCAATCGCCGCAGCGGTTTCCCCGAAGTTCATCGGGGCATTCAATGGTTCCTTTAAGTTTTTCATGGATAATACCGAGTATTTCACCATGATCATGAGGGATTATTCGAGCGCGTTTTGGGTTGTCTTCTTTGGCATCTCCGGTTTCGTATATCTGTATTTTTTCGAAAACAAAAAGAAGGAATCAGTTTGGTTGGCCGTTTCGTTGCTGGTCCCGCTCTTTTTGGCGGCTTTTACGTGGAGGAGGGTGCAGGGGTCGCAATATATATTTTTCGTGCATTCTTTCTTGGTAACACTGATTTCTTCGGGAATATATGCCACGGCTTTGTTTTTTAAAAAGAATCTGAATTTCCATCCCAAGCGTTTTTTCGCGGTCTGCATCCTCTTGTCACTGTTGCTGCTTCCGGATTATTCTTATTTTTCAAACAAGGAAAGCGAATATGTAGCTTCCGAATCTGATAATTATAGGGAGGGTTTCAAATTCGTAAGGAAAAAATTGGTAGAGGGAGATGTCATAATCACGAGAAATTTCAGGAATTATTATCTTTCGGGAGCGAACGTCAAGGTGTATGATTTTGGCGGTGAAAGGGCTGAGCGTAAGGTTTCAGTGGAGGAATTAACAAGGATAATGGAGACCGATAGGCACGGTTGGGTGATATTTTTCGACAATGACAGGCTTTTCTTCAATAAGGAGGCCAGGGATTATGTCGAAAACAATTTGAAGAAGGTGGAGGATAAAAAATTGAAAGGAGATATGGAAATTTATACTTGGGGAAAATGATTAATTCTAATTGATCGCATCGATGAAGATATTAGCAGTAGCCCCGACGCCTTTTTTCGCCGATAGGGGAACGCATATTAGGATACTTGAGGAAGCGTTGGCACTGGAGAAAATCGGACATGAAATCACCATCGCGACCTATCATATCGGAAGGGATATAGGTTCCGAAGCGGATACGAAAATCGACGTGCGCCGCATCAGGCGGCTTCTTTTTTGGTATAAGAAATTGGAGGCTGGCCCTGATTGGCAGAAGATATTCTTGGATCTGATGTTGCTACGCAAGGTTTTCAATCTGGCCCGCACGAAGAGGCCTGACATTATCCATGCGCATCTGCACGAGGGGGTATTGGTCGGGTGGTTGGTGCAGAAACTTCTTTTTTGGAGAAAAATGAAATTGGTCTGCGATTTTCACGGGAGTCTGACCAAGGAAATGGTTTCACATAGCTATTTGAGCGGAGGTATTCTCAAAAGAATTTTCAAAAGAGTGGAAATGTTCATTGACAGAAGGGGAAATTCCGCCATAACCAGTTCATGGGAAAACACCCAGGAAATAAAATTCATCCGTGACGAAGAAGTCGAGACCGTGCTTGACGGGGTTAATCTTGAATATTATGAAAAACTACCCTCCAAGGCCGAGGCGAAAAGGGAATTGGAACTTCCGGAAGGTCGGATAATAATAACGTATACGGGCGCTTTGGTTCCGAATAAGGGGACGGACTATCTTTTCGGTGCCATCCCGGAGGTTCTGGAGAAAAATCCCAACGCATACTTTATCGTCGCTGGCTTCCCTTCGCAAGGAATCGAAAAATTGGTAAAGGAAAAAAAGCTCACGGACAGCGTGAGGATAATAAACCCTTTGAATTATTTCGATTTGCCGAAAATCCTCAACGCGAGCGACTTGGCGATCGATCCCAAGGATTCCTCGACCATGCAGGCCAGCGGCAAGATTTTGCAATATATGGCGGCGGGTCTTCCGGTGGCTTGTTTCGATCGCGAAAACAACAGGAGATATTTGGGCGAGGCTGGGGAGTACGCCAAGGAAATTTCCGGCCATGGGCTGGCTGATACCATTTTGGATCTGTCGCGAAATCATCTCGAGATTGGGAGAAAGGGTGAGATAAGCAGGAAGAGAGCCACGGATTTCAGTTGGGTCAAATCTGCCGAAAAAATAGACCAGATATATAAAAAGCTCAGTCATCCATAGGATATATAACATCCATAAGACCAACGTATTTTTATGAAACTGCTATTGATAAAAGCTGGCAAAGCATTGAGTACTATCAAAAGAGAAGGTGTTTTTCAAGGAGGAAGGAGGGTTGCTACCGCTTTTTTTGCATTATTTCGCTTCGTAGGCAAGGGAGATGTGCTTTTTATTACGGGTGGCGTCGGGGACAGCGCCCGGTACCGCTGCGACCATGTGGCCGAGGAGCTGGAACTGCAAGGATTCAAATGCGCGGTGACGGTACAAGACAATCCATTGTTGCCAAATTATGCCGGTAAATTCAAAGTGTTCGTTTTCCATCGGGTGCTTTTCACCCCTGCGGTCCAAAAGCTGATTGAAAATATAAAAAAGCAAGGGAAGGAAATCATTTTTGAGACGGACGATTTGGTTTATGATCCGCAATATCTCAAGCACATGGATTATTTCCATAAAATGAATTCTCTCGAAAAAAAGCTATATGAAAACGGGGTAGGGGGAGAAATCCTTTCCGATCCTTATGTGAAAGTCTGCACGACGACTACTTCGTTCTTGGCGGACAAGTTAAAAGAAAAAGGAAAGAAGGTTTTCATCGTGCCGAACAAGCTGTCAAAAAAAGACACTATAATCGCGGATAAAATTATCAGATATCAATTATCAGTTATCAAAAAAAATACATTATCCAATCTCAATAATCAATCATCGATTATTGATAATGAAAAAATTCGTATCGGTTATTTTTCCGGAACGATAAGCCATAACAAGGATTTCGCGACGGTCACTGACGCGCTCATGGAAATCATGAAGAAGCATCAGAACGTCGAATTGCTTTTGGTAGGACCCCTGGATATTGAAAGCAAACTTAACGAGTTTAGAGACAGAATTAAACAATTCCCATATGTCACTAGAGAAAAACATTTCGGAAATATCGCATCGGTGGATATAAACATCGTTCCCTTGGAGCTGGGAAACCCTTTTTGTGAAGCCAAGTCCGAACTTAAGTTTTTCGAAGCGGGAATCGTCGGTGTGCCGACGGTTGCCGTGGCTAACCGCACTTTTTCGGAAGCCATTGAAGAAGGAGTAGATGGGTTTTTGGCGAAAGACACTCAGCAATGGATTGAAAAACTGGAGTTGCTAATTCTGGATGCGAATTTGAGAAAAGAAATGGGGAAAAAAGCGAGGGGGAAAGCATCATCTAAATATTGTACAAAAGCCGCTGATAACAAGCCATACTACGATTATCTCAGAAGCAAAG
The DNA here is from genome assembly GCA_001003855.1 of Candidatus Moranbacteria bacterium GW2011_GWE1_49_15. Taxonomy (GTDB): domain Bacteria; phylum Patescibacteriota; class Minisyncoccia; order Moranbacterales; family GWC2-37-73; genus UBA12053. The sequence goes on from LCPX01000038.1 coordinate 7,199, forward strand.
TTGGCTGATTATCAAGTATTAATTATCGATTATCAAAAGATCTTGAATATGCAGATAATAAAAAAGCAAGAGAAATATTTTTAAAATATGAAGATTTAATGAAGCAGATAAACTCAGTTATAAATTCTATAAGTAAAAGGATAATTAATAATAAATAATTGATAATATAAAATTTTATGAAAATTTTAGTCACAGGCGGAGCGGGATTCATAGGGTCGTGTACCGCCAAGGCCTTGATGGACAGAGGGGACGAAGTCGTGATAGTGGACAATTTCAACGATTATTATGATCCCCAGCTCAAAAGGGACCGCGTCGCGAACGTTCTTGGAGGATATGATTTTAAATTGTATGAAGCCGACATCCGCGACAAGGAAAAAATGGAGGAAATTTTCAAAAATGAAGGGATAGAAAAAGTTGTCCATTTGGCGGCGATGGCCGGAGTTAGGTATTCCTTGGAGAACCCATTGCTCTACACCGACGTGAATGTTATGGGCACGGCTAATCTTTTGGAAATAAGTCGGCTGCATAAAATTAAAAATTTCGTGTACGCGTCGTCATCATCGGTTTATGGAGTGAATGAAAAAGTGCCTTTTTCCGAGACGGACAACGTGGACAACCCGATTTCTCCTTATGCGGCGACCAAGAAGGCGAATGAACTCCAAGCGCATGTTTACAGCTATACCCATGGAATGAACACCACGGGACTCAGGTTTTTCACTGTCTACGGGCCATG
>LCPX01000039.1 GCA_001003855.1 Candidatus Moranbacteria bacterium GW2011_GWE1_49_15
GTTGTTCCAGGCGATAAAAAGCGTGAAGAATAAAAGCGTCGAAGACGTTTCCATTTGGACTTTTCTTTCCATCGTCGCGATAGGTTCGCTTTGGCTTTATTATGGAATCTTGATAAAAAATATCCCCCTGATAATAGGGAATTCGATCAAGCTGTTCACCGCGTTGGCCGTGGTCTTCGTATATTTCAGATACAGGAAGTAAGATCCATGTTTATTATTTAAATAAGCGATTTTGGAATCTGAATAATAAGAGGAGAAACAAGCCGTTTTGCGGATTCAAAATACACCCTGATTTTCGGTCAGGGTGTATTTTGTAAATTAAATGAAAAATCCTTATTTTAAAGCCTTTATTTGAAAATAGCAGGGCGATAGGCTCCAGGTAATGCCTAGTTTCCATGTTTTGAGTCAGGGTTGCAGGGGGAGGTAAACCCTTGACTATTCTTATTTTTTGTGCTAGTATGTATGGAAGTTCTTTTCGTGCACAGTCAGTCGGCCTAGAGCCATCAACCCCCAAAGGAGGTCTTTCAATGGAAAACGTACGGGTTCTTTCGGCTTTTGAAAACAGGAGATTGAGTGAACTTAAGCTTTCTCCGAAGGTTGAAAAACGGGTAAGGGAAGTTTGGGAGAATGAGCGGGAAGTCAAAGGCGGTAGCCGATTGATCTCCGTCGCTCTATTTTTCCTGGTGCCGGGGATCATCGCCCTGTTCGTTATCGGAGAGACGAACAAAAGCTTGGCGAAAGTCGACAATATCGCCATGCTGGCAGCTTGGGTGACCATGATCATCATTCCCAGTCTGGTGGTTTTGTTTCTGGCGGCAATGTTTTCAAAGCAGGAGAAGAGATTTATTCTGGGCCACGTTTTTATGAGTATATGGCGCGGGACCAAGAAATGGATGAGGGCCATTAACAGGTTCAATGGTTTCTGCCTGTTCCTGGTCATGGCCTATTGCGGACATGTCTTCACGGCAATCGTGTTTGCGGTCGTCTGGATTGCAAATGTCCTGATGAACGCGATCATAAGAGTAGAGGTGCAGAAGGAAATCGAGCGCCTGGAAAATTTTTAGAGATTCCGGGCTTAGAAAGCAAAATGGGGAGCGGGTAAATATGCCTTCTCCCTTTTTTATTTTTCCAAGATGATTTCATACTCCTCATCCCTTTCCGGGTGGGAGACGATTTCCGTTTGCCCGCCAAGGTCTTCCGCTTTTTTGAAGGAATCTTTGGTCCAATCCAGTCCTATTAGGTTATCTGAAGTTTTTAAGTTTGTTTTTTTGAAAACGCGCTGATTGATTTTATTAAGAATATGGAGCATGAGAGAAACGGGATTTTTCGACACCATGACGTTCTTTCCGAAACGGATATGTTTTATGCCGTATTTTTCCGCCAGCTCAGAAACTATTTTGAAATAGGGAGGGAAGAAATGGATATGTTCATGCGAATTGATCCCGTCGGGATTTTTTCCGAACAGCTCGATGAATTTTCCGATCTGGTTTTCCCAGGAAAGCCTGGTTTTTTCGGTCCCGTTTCCAAAGAAGAATCCGAAGATGAACAAGACGCTTCGCAGGACAAATCCTTTCCTTTCTTTCTGTTTCGTCGCGGTCAGATGGATATCAAGAAGCACTCCTGAATTTTTGAGTCTGGTTATTTCTTCTGGTGAAAAAACGCCGTCGGTCATTATGGCTACGCGCCCGATTTTTCTTTTCTCCGCCAGTTCCAGCGTCCTCGAGTTGACCTTTTCGTTTTTTCCGAAGTCGTCAGCCGAGATTATTACCCTACCGTGTTCCGGTAGTGTCTTGTATTTATAGGCGCCTAGGAAATCATTGAAACGGATCCTGAGAAGCGACGATAGCATGTTCAGCGGATCATAGAATATCCGTATATGGCTGAACCGGGGATTCTCCAACGTTATGGGCAGTTCCTTGATGGGACAGCCGATCTTGGAGGCGATGAAGATTATTTCCGAGTCGAAGGCGAAACGGTCGACCGTCGCCATGGAGAAGATTTTACGGGCCGCGCTCCCTTTGAAAACCTTGAAGCCGCATTGGGTGTCTTTGATTTTCCAATTGTCCAGGATCGCCATCCTCATGACCCGGAAAACATTTTCCATGATTTTCCTATACCAGATTACCGGTATCTTCACGATCAGTCCCGGGACGAATCTGGATGCGATGGCCAGGTCGGCACCCGTTTCGATTCGGGGAACGAATTTCCCAAGTTCTTCTATGGGGATGGCGAGATCGGCGTCCAAAAACATGGCTATTTCGAATTTCGAAGCGAGTATGCCTTCTCTGACAGCTTTGCCTTTTCCTCCATTGATCGGATTGTGGACGATCATGATTTTTATTTCTTGTTCCAGTTTCCTTAACTCTTCCAGGGTATTGTCGCTGCTGCCGTCGTTTACGGTTATTATCTCAAAAGCCCCGAAGTTGGCCTCGAGGTAGCGGTGTATCTCATGGATGTTTTTATAAATGGTCCTGCCTTCGTTGAAGCAGGGGACCACTACGGATATCTCTTTGAATTTCATATGTTTCTGGATATCTTCACGTCTTATTGGATTATAGCAGAAGCTTCGGCGGAATCCAGCTTTCGGGCCATCGCCGAAACTTTCCTTGGCGGAACGGTTGTATGCTATAATGGAATAAATCTAATCTTTATTACAAAAACAATGAGTGACAACTCACGAAGCACGGAGAAGCTTCTCCTAATTCTCCTGTTTTTCATAACCGTGACCCAGTTTTCAACCTGGGGATACCAGTCAGTGAAATACATATTGGGTACCATATTCGACGTGAAGATCTTAAGCACCCCCTTTGACACGGTAATCGGTATCGCGGCTATGGTGGCGAGCGCCTTGGTTTTTGCAGGAGCGGCCATGTGGTGGAAAGGCAAGGTTTCCGCGAAGGATTATTTCATTTTCGGATCGCTTCTCTTTGTCCTCAAGAACATATTGGATATCATAAACCAGGTCATCTTGTTCGGGATCAAATATGAAGGAGTCACCAAATCGGTTTCCAATATCGAAGGGCTCGCCATATCGATCGGAAACGAGTTCTTCCAGTTGGCTTTCTGGGTTTTCGTCATGATGTACTTCAGATACAGGATATCGCAGTCTGAATCCGGAGAAGCCGTGAGCGCGCCGCAGCAGGAAAGCGGGCAGATATCCTTCACCAGATAGTCCCACTTCTTGATCGAATTAAAAAATGCCTACGCAAGTAGGCATTTTTTAGTCAGGTATTTTTTTATGGCGGGAAACGCGTTATCAGGCTTCCTGTTTCTCGAAAGCGAATTTATTTTTCTTCATTTCTTTGAGAAGTATTTCGATATGGCGTTCGGTTTCGCTGTTGAGCCTGCAAAGGACGCTTTTTACGGATTCGCTCGAGGGCGTGAAGATGTCGAAGCATTTCTTTTCCAGCATGGACCGTTCGATGCGGAGCGCCGTGCAGAGCGCTTCGCGGTGCGATACTTCGTATTCATGCGCCTTCTCGATTTCCTCCAAAACGAAATCCATGACGTAGCGGATGATTCCCCGGGAAAATTTGTTTTCAGCCACGGGGGTGCCATGATCCGCCTCATGCCTGCTTTCGCCCACATTGGAGGCATGGGCCGCCTCTTCCTGGGAAAGTCTTTCCCAGAATCCGCTTTTGTCCGGGACTTTTTCCGCATAAAGGGCGTAAAGCTTGCTGATATTGAGCTCGTTTTCCTCGAAAAGATGCATCAAGGGCCTATCGTTCATTTTTTTTGTTTTATTTTTTTAGGGTTTTCTAAAGATAGCATGTTTTACTACTATTGAAAAAGATCCTTATTCCAAGGCTTTATTTCAAGGAAAAACCGAGTGAAACAACGGCTTTTCAGGCTTGTATTAATCTAAGTAATCTTTTATATGAAAAATATGGCTAAATACGTGGACGGATTCGTGATCGCGATTCCGGTTAAAAATTTGCCGACCTATCAGAAGATGGCTAAAGAAGCCGCCAAGGTTTGGAAAAAATACGGAGCGCTTGAGTATTTCGAATGCGTGGGTGAGGACCTTTCTCCCAAGACAGGTGGGATGAAAATTTTGAAATTTCCCCAAATGGTCAAGGCCAAACGTGGCGAAACGGTAGTGTTTTCTTTTGTCGTGTACAAGTCCAGGGCGCACCGCGACTCCGTGAACGGCAAAGTCATGAAGGATCCTTTCATGGCGAAATATGAAAACAAGCCTATGCCGTTCGATATGAAGCGGATGGCATACGGTGGGTTCAAGACGATCGTCGATCTATAGGAATTAAAATGGCCGTTTAGTCTTGGGACATTTTTGCTGGTAATTTTTAATCGATATTTTTATGGAAGAAGATAATCTGAATCTGAGGGACATGGTCGCATATCAGGAAGGTTCGGTCGTGAGCCGGGAGGTATTGAAGACCGACCATGGTTCCGTTACATTGTTCGCTTTCGAAGCGGGGCAGGGACTCAGTGAGCATACCGCTCCGTTCGATGTGCTTGTCAATGTGATCGACGGGGAAGGGGAGATAACCATTTCCGGGAAAACGCATGTGTTGAACGAAGGGCAGATGATAATAATGCCGGCGAACGAACCCCACTCGTTGAATGCGCAAAAGAGGTTCAAGATGTTTCTGGTGATGCTGAAAAAATAGCGACTTTTATCGTATTTTACGAAAAACAAATCCTTAAAGGGAAATGGTATGGAAAACATAAAAAATGATCACCACTTGCTTCAAGACGCGGCCTTGCTCATATCGCGTTTGGTCATCGCGGCAGTTTTTCTGTTCACGGCTTGGGCCAAATGGCGATATATATCAACTGATCCCGAAGGGGTGAGCGCGCTGATGGAAAATTTGATCAGATTTCTCATAGTCGTCGAGCCGTTGGGCGCCGTGGCGCTTATTTCCGGATTTCTCGTTCGTTGGGCCGCGGCCGGAATGGCTATGATTATGATCGGAGCGATTTATATCCTGGGTTTTACCACGAAAGCCCCGTTTTTCACGACCCCCGAGGCGATCGGTATGGATTATAACGCGTTGGTTTTGGCAGGATGTTTGGTTTTGGTCGCCTTCGGGGCCGGGAGTTGGTCGCTCGATAGGTGGCGAAAAAAAATCGCATGAAATTTTTTTAATTTTAATTTTTCGCGGATCCGTTTTTTTATTTTTGAAAAAACGGTTTTTTAAAATCTTCCGGATTAGGCCTTATCCGCGCCGTTAGTGGGTTTGGATGGAAAAAAACGGCAAAAAACGCTTGACTTTTTTTGATTTTCGTCTTATATTCTTGGGGCAAATTCGAGGCAGCGTTTTACGGTTGGAAATAAAAATAGAAAAAAATAATCTAAATTGTTTCTCCAGCCGCAATCAAGCAGCCACGGATCGAAATAAGTAAGATAAACAGTAAAAACAAATTATGCAAAATAGTTCGATCACCCAAGCAAGGCTCCTGTCAGCCTTTTTATTATTGGCGATTGCGGCTCCGGCTGCGATTCAGATGGGCCCTGCGGCTTCGGCTGCGCCTAAGTATCCTTCCCAGGTTTTGGATTTGTCCAATTGGAAGCAGACGCTTCCTACGGGAGCATCCAAAAAGCCGACTGAAATAAAAATAGACAAATTGTCGACGTATTCGCAAAATCCTTATTTCCAAGTCAATGCGAAAGGGGACGGTGTCCAGTTCAGGGCCCCTGTCAACGGCGTCACTACGAGCGGTAGCGGATATCCGCGCAGCGAGCTTCGTGAGATGACCGGTGGGGGAAAATCTTTGGCCAGCTGGTCGACGGTTTCCGGTGCGCATGTGATGTATATAGACCAGGCGATCACCGCCGTACCTAAGAAAAAGAAGCATGTCGTCGCCGGTCAGATCCATGACAGCAAAGACGACGTCATCGTCATCCGTCTTGAATATCCGAAGCTGTTCGTCGACATAAACGGCAAGAACGGTCCGGTTTTGGATCCGAACTATACCTTGGGAAAAAGGTTCACGGTGAAATTTTTGGCGGAAGGAGGCCAGATAAAAGTCTTCTATAACGGAGGAAAAAATCCGGTTTACTCGCTCAATAAGAAGAGTTCCGGAAACTATTTCAAGGCCGGAGCGTACACCCAGTCGAACTGTTCCAAAGAATCGGTCTGTGACAGCGGCAACTATGGGGAGGTGAACATATATAAACTTTTCGTCAAACACGGAAAGTCATCCTCCGAAGTTTCAGTCCCTGAAACAACCGTGGCTGTGCAGGTTCAGGAGGCCGTGGCACCGGAGGAGCAGGTCGCACAGGCAGAAGAAGCCTCGTCCGTCGAGCCGGTCAGCGAGTTGGCGCAGTCATCCTCTCAGTAGTGGCGGCGGTCGAGAAGAAAAGCATCATGACGAGATTTTTCCAGTTCATAACATATCCCTTGAGGGACATATTCCAGAAATTTTCGAAAGTCGGAAGCTTATTGGAACAGTTGGGATAGGTCGGTAAGGAAACGAATAAAAAATCACGCAATTTATTTTGCGTGATTTTTTGTTGCTTTGGAAACGGGGCGGCGTTTTCGGTTGTATTATTGGAGAAATGCGATGACATATCCATATGCAAAAAATAATACACAAAGCGGAAGACAGGGCATACCGCGACCGTGGGTGGGTGAGGTCGTATTTTTCGTTCAGTTTCGCTGAATATTTCAATGCCAAGATGATGGGGTTCGGGGCGCTCAGGGTCCTCAATGATGATACGATCGCTCCAGGGGAAGGTTTTGAGACACATCCGCATGACAATTTCGAGATAATGACAGTCATCCTCTCCGGAGCCTTGAAACACAAGGACAGTGAAGGGCACGAATCCGTGATAGGAAAAGGGGGCGTCCAGTTGATCTCGGCCGGAAGCGGCATTAGCCATTCGGAATTCAACGCTTCGGAAAGCGAAGAGGTGAGCCTTTTGCAGATCTGGATAGAGCCTAACGTGAGGGATGCGGAGTCTCGCTACCAGGAAGGAAATTTCCCCACCAGGAATTCCCAGGAAAAATTCACTTTGGTGGTGGCTCCGGGAAACGGCGGGAATTCTTTGACGATAAACCAGGAGGCCTATGTCAGCCTCGCTTCCCTCGGTGTGGGGCAGGAGGTTGTTTATGAAATCAAAAAAGAAGGCAACGGCGTTTACGTTTTCATAATCGATGGTGAGGTATCAGTAGAAGGGGAAAAGATCGGCAGGAGGGATGCTGTGGGCCTCTCAGTGACCGATAAGGTGGCCATCGGAGCTACGAAGGAAGCGCAACTGATTTTATTCGAGGTTCCTATGTGATGAAATTGAATAGGAAAACTTTTTTAAGCCGCAGATAAGCAATAAAATCGCTTTTTGAAAGCGATATTTTCTGTCGTGTGGTATAATTATTTACCGTCAGGAGCGGATAAAGATATAGTAATAATCCAGCCCATGCAGGTTATAAGTCCTAAGTATGGCAGGCGGACCATGTACCCCCCGCCTAAGCCGGAGCAACCTAAAAACGGCAATAAGCGCAAGATTCTCTTCGCGCTGGTTTTCATGTCGATCTTATACGGAGGCCATCGGTTGCTTTCCGGTTCGGAAAGGAAAATGAATCTGGAACCGCAAGGGGAAGTGCTTTCCGCACAATCACCGGAAAACGGCCAATCTTTATCTTTGCGGCAAGAAGAGGCGATAATGTCCAAGGAAAATGCCGAGCTTTGCATGATAGAGGAAGGCGATACGCCGGCGAAGATCTTCAGCGAGCATGGAAGACTTGATGCCAATGACACCGAAGCTATCTTAGCCGCGTCCGAAGGCGTCTATGATTTCACCGGAGTGAGAATCGGAAAGGACATGCGTTTCTATTTCGACGGGGAAGAGAGAGCGAGCCGCATCGAATATGACCGGGACACGGAAAGGACGGTCATCGTGGAGCGCTCCGGAGATGAATTCGAAGTGCGGGAAGAAAAAATAAATTATGAGGTTTCCGTGGAAACGGCGAAGGGGAAAATCGACAACTTTTTTTATGCGGATGCCTTGGAGGCCGGACTTTCCGAGCCGACGGTCTTGGAGGTCGGGGATCTTTTCTCGTTCAGCATTGATTTTATGACGGATATAAGGAGGGGGGACGAGTTCG
>LCPX01000040.1 GCA_001003855.1 Candidatus Moranbacteria bacterium GW2011_GWE1_49_15
CCTGCCCATATCCATGACCAAAATCCTTTTGTTCTTGAAATACCTTTCCGCCTTGCCCGTCCTTATTTTTTTAGCCAACGAATGGATGAGCGTACTTTTTCCCACCCCGCTTCCGCCCACGACGATGGCGCAGTTCTGGTCCGGGCGTTGCAGGATAAGATTGAGAAGTTCCAGTTCCTCGGCGCGCCCATTGAGGTCCTTGTCGCGATACTCCGTCGCGTCATACATCGAAAGATCCGCTGAATACCTGTCCAGCCTCACCGTATAGGCATATTTCCATTGCGTTCCGATGCGGGCGTTTTTCTCCAGATTCTCCCAGCGCCAAAAAGCTTTTCTGGCGCGATGCTCCTCGACAAGTCCTATTTCCCAGCTGACGATCCGGGAAAAATCATCCAGGGTAAGGTTCTTTCCTTTGAGATATTCATTGAGGGTTTCGGAATTCTTGAAAACATTCTTGGGAAAAGCCCTTTTGGTGGTGCCGAGCCTGTTGCAGATCCGCTCGAACACCTTTTCCTGGGATAGCCTGGAAAAACTCATTTCAGAATACGGTATCCTGGTATCCAAATAATACGCGATGACGATGATTGCCAGATAGAAAGCCAAAAATCCCAAAAGCGCCGCGAAAACGAAAATACCGAAAACCGCCTTATATAAAAAGAAGAGAAATATGAACGGGAACAGGAGCCAGACGAAAAGCAGGACTATTCCGGCGGACGCGACCGCCGAAAAAAGAGCCAATCCGGCGGCAACGACCCCGGAGCGCACGATCGAACCGATGAATCTGGAAAAAATGTTGTTGATGATGAGGCCCGCGGCTTTTTGCGGATTCCAACCGCGCCAAGTTTTCATGCCGACGTCCCTTTTCCAGGGTGAAAAAAGCGTCAAAACGAGCTCGGTGATCGAAAAATGCTGCCAAACGAATTTCAGGTAGTTTTTCCAGATTTCCAAAAATTCATGCAGGCCTTTCTCGTAATACCAAGAAAAGAAATTCGTCACGTTATTATTTTTCATTTTTTTATTTTTGTTTCGGATCGAAGTGAAAGAGTGTCTTTTCTTTATTTTAAAGCATGCCCGGCGCCTTGGCAAATGGAAAGATCAAGGGTATAATCAAAGCGATGAAAGAAACGAAAAAGATCACGGACAACCATGCTATTTTTGTAGATTTCGCCCTTTTCTGGGTGATATTCGGATGGCTGGCATTGGCCTCGGCCTTGCTGGATTTTTTTTATGTTTGGACTTTCGTGGCCTATTTCTTGGCCGCCGGAGGATATTTCACTTGGACGCTTATCAAAAAAAGGCGCGTGCTGCGGTTTTCGGTAGATTTCGTCATCGCCAACTTGTTCACTTTGCTGGCTGTCTTCATCTTCTCCTTCTTCGTGACTCCGACGGTTTTCACCGGAAGGGACCAGGGCTCGTTCAGCAACGCCGCCATCAACCTCGCCCAAAACCACGAACTCCAATTCTCGACCGCCGCTTCGCGGGAATTCTTCTCCGCCTACGGTCCCGGAAAGGCCCTGAATTTTCCGGGCTTCCATTACACCGAAAACGGGAACCTGACGACCCAGTTCCCCTTGGGATACATTTCCTGGCTAGCATCCTTTTATTCCATCTTCGGAATATACGGCCTTGTCCTCGGGAACGCGGTATGTCTTTTCCTTTTCCTCATGTCGCTCTATATCATCGGGAAGAAACTGCTCAAAATCAGATACGCCGTGCTGCTGCTCGCTTTTTCCCTGACCTCGTTTTCCTTCGTCTGGTTTTTCAAATTCACCCTCAGCGAAAACCTCGCCTTGGCGCTCCTCTGGACTATGATTTTGAGCATCCTCTATCTGAAAAAAAATCCGGACAATAAGGCACTGCTACTCTACGCGCTCTCTTCTTCCCTTTTGGTCTTCACCAGGATCGAAGGCTACGCCTTTTTCGCGACCGGCCTTTTGGTCGTCCTTTCGGACAACGGCATCAGGGAGCTGATTAAAAAAAACAAGAAGTACGTCGCGTTCTTTTTGGCGATTTTCCTGACCGCTTTAGCCGTGAATTTCCAAAAAGACCTTCCTTTCTTCAAGGAAATCGCCAAAGTTATCAAAAACTACCTGCCCGGAACGGCCGGGGCAAACACGGATGAGCCGTCCCCTTCCATCGTGTCGGCCTCCATCCGCATGCTCCAAATCCACACGCTCTATGGACTGACCTTGTTCCTGATCTTCGGGGCGCTGGGAATGGCCAAGTCATTCTTCGATAAATCCAAAATCGTCCTGATTCCCCTGTTCGTGGCGTTCCCTTCGATCATATACATAGTCGATTCGAACATCTCATCCGACCACCCTTGGATGCTCAGACGGTTCGCTTTCGCGGTCCTTCCCCTTTTCATCTTCTATGCGACCTATCTGCTCAAATCCATGCTCGAAAAGACTCCGCGGACGGCGCGCCACCCGAACCTGCACCGAGGCCTGGCCGTGTCCATAACCATCCTGGTACTTTTCCTCAACCTCAAATCCTTCACCCGCTACGCTTTCTATTCGGAAGAACAGGGACTGCTAGAACAGACCAGGGACCTCAGTTCCAAATTCTCGGAAAACGATCTCATCCTTGTCGACCGCTTGGCCAGCGAAAACGGCTGGTCCATGATAACCGGACCAATGGGAACACTGTTCGGGAAACAGGCCGTTTATTTTTTCAACGTCGACGACATTTCAAAAATAGATCTTTCCAAGTTCAGCAATACCTATTTGATAACCCCCAAGGAAAACATCCCCCATTATGCGAGCACGGCGATCGGTGACGCGCTCGAGGTCGTGGACAAATACACCCTGACAACTACCCGACTCGTCGAACCGACCAAAAAAAGCTTGTTTCCGATCCTACGATATCCCGAAAAGGAAACGCTTACCGTCGAGGGTTACATATTAAGACTTGAGGAAAAATAACATGCTGGATTTCACGAAAAACATCGAACTTGAACGCTCCTGGCACAAGAAATATGTCTGGATCAAATCCCTTTCCTATGCGGCTTTCCTGGCCGTTATGGTTTTCGTTTCATATAAGATCCTTTTCCAGACCCAGACCCTCACTTTCGACTTCGCCAACGCGAAATCTTCACAAAACGAAATCACCAACACGCGCGACGAAAACGGGGAGGCCGAAAACGGCGACCTCGAAAACGAAGAGGAACTTGTCTTCGACGCCATACTTCTCGGGGACTACTCCCGGATCAGCGCGGCCGTCGCGCTCGGTGAAGAAGAAAAGAGCGATTTCCAAGGAGCGGTTCTTCTGAGAAAATCATACCAATCGCTCTTCTACCCACAAGGCGCTCCGATGGGATTTCGGGACGGATTCCTGATTAAAAACGGCAACGACTATTTCATCGTGTCCGACGGCAAACTGAGGAAGTTCGCTTCCGTCTCCCTCGCGGAATCGATGGGATTTCCCAAAGAAAGCTTTCTGGAGGCGGACGACGAGGATTTGGGATATAACCCGGCAGGGGAAGAAGTCGCAAACGCGGATACATATCCCGAAGGGGCTTTGTTTTTCGTGGACGGTGAAGGATATTACAAAATGAAAAACGGAGCTCTGCAGGAATTCGTCAGCGAAAACGCCTTCCTTTCGCAATACACCCGAAACCAAGCGGTCGGGAAAGACCAGGCTTTTCTGGAAAAACACCCGCGCGCCGAGGATTTCGCGCTTTTCCGCGACGGAGCCCTGTTGGCGGCCGGAGATTCGGTATACATAGCGAGCGGAAACAAAATATATCCGGTGAACAACCCGGAGACTTTCGAGTCCATGGGTTACCAATGGTCCGACCTTATTTATGCGAGCAGTGAAGAGATCGCCGTGTACGAAAGGGACGAGAAACTTTTCAACCTGAAATCCCCCCACCCTACCGGCACGATCTTCGCCGACGACGAAACCGGAAAATATCTCTATATAGACAACGGCAAAAAAAGACCCCTGCAAGGAACAGCCATCCTCAAAACTTATCTGAAATCAGACCCCGTGATTTATAGCGAGAAGGGATTGGAATTCAAAAATGCCTGCACCCTCAAGGAATCCCCGTCTTTGTCCGAGGATTACGTCTGCAGGATTCCGATAGACTATTTGAAAAGTTTCAGGGGCAACGATTACCAATTCTCCATCGACTTCAGCTCAGAAACCAAAGTGAAGGAACTGTCGATGACGTTCAGCCAAACCCTGACCGTAGCGAATTTTAAAAATTCCCTATTGGATCTGAAAAAGCGCGTCCTAAAAACATATTCGAGGTAAGATTCCACTTTATGAAAATACCAAGCCAAGCCCACAACAAGCAATTCCAACTGCTGTCATATAAGATCCTGCACGACCTGATTTTCTTGTCGCTTTTGGGGCTGGCGGCTTTCATCGTCATAGAATCGGCGCTTCCCGGAGCTATTTCGCTCAACCACGGTTTCCTGGTGACCATCTTCGGAATATTCGCGCTTTTGCAAACGACGTCCTTCCTCGGCAGAAGATTAGGCATCGAACATCCCGCCAAGGAAAAAATCCATGTCCTGCCGATCGCCTTGGTCCTGATGTTCCTGCTCATCGGAAACGCGCTTCTTCGGTTCAGTCTCTGGGAAAACCTGTTGGCGACCACAGTCATCATCTTGGTCTTCACCCTCTTCTATCAAATAATATTTTCCCCGAATAACGGAAAGTGACCTCACGCATATGAAAACCGCCTCCCGATCGGGAGGCGGTTTTTCAATTGACGGATATGCCTTTATCATATCGCGTCTTTTATGTAATCAAAGGTCCTCTTCGCGCAATTCTCCCAGGAAAATTCCTCCGCCCGCTCCAAACCTTTCCTTGAAAGTTCCGCGGAAAGATCTTCGTCCGACAAGATCTCCTCCAAACGATTTTTCAAATCGTCCGCACTGGCGGCGTCGAAATATAGAGCCGCGTCCCCGCCGACCTCGGGCAAACTCGAATTGTCCGCGGCCACGACAGGGACTCCGCAGGCGAAGGCCTCCAAGATCGGGATCCCGAACCCCTCATAGAGCGAAGGGAAAACGAAAACGGCCGCATTGCCATACAGCGCAGGCAATTTTTCGAAACCGACCTTGCCGGCCAGCACGATGTCTCCGGCGAACGGACTTTTTTCGATGCGGGAGACATCTTCCTCCCACATCCAGGCTTTTTCTCCGGCCAAAACCAGCTTCATTTCCGGATGCGCCGGTTTTATTTTTTCAAAAGCTTCCACCAACACGGAAAGGTTTTTGCGCGGTTGGATGGCTCCGACATACAGAATAAATTTTGAATTCTGAATTTTGAATTTTGAAAGGACTTCCTCGGACTCATTCTGCGAAATCCCTTTCTTAAAAAGTCCGGCGTCGAAACCGTGGTGCACCACTTTGATCCTGTCCTTCGAAGCTTTCTTGTGGAATTTCAAAATGTCCCTACCGGTGGATTCGGACACGGATATGATACCGTCGTTTGCAAAGGTCTTTTTTCGGAAAATGGTCCGGAAAATATCTGTAAGCCAAATCATGCACGGTGACCACCGTCCGCATCCTCTTTCTTCTGAAAACGGGCAGGTTGGTCGCCGGCATCCAAAGGGCGTCGGGATCGTCCCACCAAAGCGAGATCGCAAAAGCGGTCTGGGTCCAAAAGGGAATTTTCCACAACCTTCGGAACTTGTAATTTCCGAGCTGCGGCGGAGCCAACGACGGATTGAAATTTCCTTTGTGGTAAATCAAAAACTCGTCGCCGGGCGAAAGAGAGCCGAGTCTTTTGAGTACGCTGGAAATGTATATCCTGGTCCCGTCTATCCTCCCACTGTCCAGATCCGCGGCGTGTATCGCTATCCTCATTTTATTGCAAATCAATTTTAGCCGCTTTTATTTTCCTTCCATAAATGTTTCCAGCCAGCTCCAAATAACTCTCGGAAAGATCCGAGAAATAAAATTCGTCCTCGGAAGCCTCCGCCAGCCCTTCCGCCGATTCAGCTTTGAGTTTTCTTGCGATTTCTTCGTCTGAACCGATGCATCGCGTCTTTTCTCCAAAAAATCCGCAGATTCCTTTTTTCATAAGCGGATAATGGGTGCATCCGAGCACCACCATATCAACTCCGCGATCCTTGATGCCATGCAGATATTCATCCAGGACCGACTTCGCGATTTCCGAATCGGCCAATCCTTCCTCAGCCAAAGGGACGAACAGCGGGCACGCCTTCGCGATAACCTCCGCTCCGGGAACCTTCTCCGCTATCTTTCTTTGATATGTCCCGCTTCCGATCGTTCCCCGCGTCCCCAGGACCGCGATTTTGACGGAATCCATACCGCCGTTTTCCAATTCTATTTTTTCCACCACCGGCGTTATGGCATCATATATTTTCAACTGCGGATATTTTCCTTTGAGATGGTCATAAGCATAGGCCGAGGCGGTATTGCAAGCTATCACGATAGTTTTAGCCCCTTTCGAAATCAGGAAATCGCAGATTTCCTCCGAATATTTCTTGACCAGTTCCGGGCTCTTGTTCCCCCAGGGGACCCTGGCGGTGTCTCCGAAATAAATCAGCTTGCTTTCCGGCATGCTCTCTTTTATGGCCTTGGCGACCGTAAGCCCACCCACGCCGCTGTCGAATATTCCTATCATATTTTTTTGCTTATTTACTACCCTATTATATCCGAAAACTTGTCCTATTGGAAACCGAAAAGGGAAAGGGCGGCCTCCGAAAGTTCCGGAGACCGCCCTAGCGTCAGCAGCCGCTGCCGCAATGGGCAGTGGGCCTGAGCATGAAGCGCTTGCGAAGCATATTGATCACCTCCTTTCGGGAAAAATGACAAATGTTGCGATACGAAAGCCAATACACTATAGCACGCGAAAAAAAGAAAATCAACCCCGGAAATTATACGAAAACCGTTTCCCGGAGATCCTTCCTTTTCCGCTTATAATCCGGTACGGTTCTTGAAACCAGCTCCCAAAAATCCCTGGAATGGTCGAAGTGCCAAAGGTGGCACATCTCATGGACGATCACATAATCCGCCAAATCAGGGCGTATCTTGACCAGGGCATAATTGAAATTAAGGTTTCCGTCGCCGCTGCAACTCCCCCAAAGCGTCTTCTGGTTCCTGATCGCAATCCTATTGAATTTGAAATTATAGAACTTGTTGAAATGGGCTATCCGCTCCTTGACCAGCTTCCTGGCCGCCTCCTTGAATTTTAGATAGTCCCGCCTGTGCGTCCTGATGACGGTCTTGCCCTCGAATTTGGAAAAATGCGCGAGCCTGTCACGAATTCCTCGATCGATCCCGCACTGCAAACCGTCGGGGCCGTGACCTCCACTTCCCCTCCCAACGAAACCGAGAGCCGCACGCTTTTCGCCTTGCCGCTCCTTTTGACGGTATATTTTATTTCAGCATGCCTTTCCATGCCTATATATTAACACGATATTCCGCAAAGGCTTCATTTTCCCGCACATTGCGAAGCGCGTTTCCGGATTCCAGCGCGCGAGCGTGAAAATTTTGTACGGAGCGGAGCGGAGCTGAAATTTTAGCGAGCAAGCGTCGGAATCCGGCCAGCGCGAGCACGTGCGGCATTTCTTTTGTTACTTTTCTTCATGCGAAGAAAAGTAAGGGCACGTATCAAACGAAGACGATTTCGTCCGCTTTCCTTTTTATGTTTTTATATCCCGGAAGGGTCCTGTCGACCAAGTTCCAGAATCTTTCGGAATGATCGAAACGTTTCAAATGGCAAAGCTCATGGACGATGATGTAATCGGCGATGTCCTTAGGCATCTTGAAAAGGATATAATTGAAGTTGAGGCTTCCGTCTTCGCTGCAACTGCCCCAGACCGTACGCTGGTTTTTTATCCTGATCCTTTTGTGCTTGAATCCGTGCAGTTCACTGAAATACTTCACCCTGTCCGTTATGAATTTCCTGGCCTTTTCCTTGTTCTTGAGGTAATCCTTCCTTGAGGATCTCACCGCTTTCCCCTGATCGATCCTGATGATCACATCCAATCTTTCCAAAATCCAATCAGCCTTGGAGACGATAAACCTCCTGATAGCCCCATAGGAAGCTTTTTTAGGCACGGTTAAAACAAGGGAGCCTCTCCTGGAGATAGAGAGCTTCATCTCCCTCGCCTCAGGGCTTTTCCTGAGCCTGTACTTCAGGCTGTTTTTCTTAAGTTTTATGGATCTTTCCGATTTCATATACCAAATAGTATTCACGCAAACCTAACATATTTCCGAAACTTATGCAATCCTTCGAAGAAAGCCTTGCTTGGGCGATCGCATATCCAAGTTTGAAATTTCAAACCAAATCCCCGTTTTTCCACTTTTCCCGAATATTTCGGTTGATTTTTAATTGATAAAATGGCTTATTTTAGCCTTAAATAATCATCTGTCATTGACAAAAACCTTCAAAAGTGCTAAAATGGAATATAGTACCTAAAAAAACCACGTGCGCGCAGGCGCCATATCCCAAAGAAGGAGTGCGTAGTATGTCCATGAAGTTCGGAGAATTGAGCGAAAAAGTCAGGAAAGCCGCAGCGGAAGTGCTTCTCGCCCACAAAACCCTTCCTATCTCTCAGCTTTTTACGCTGACCGAGAAAAAAATGGGAAGAGAGCTTCATTACAGTTTCTTCCAAGGTGCCATACTGTCGGGCGACCATGTCGACATCATCAAAATAGGGAAAGAAAAAGCTCTCTGCTGCGCGCCCGGGATGATCACCCGCGATCACATTCTCGCCGAACAGATCAGCGAAGTCCGGGAATTCCATGCGAGGAATAACCAACCGCCTGCATGGAAAAGAAAGTTGAAAAAGTCCCATTTGGGACGGCGCGCAAGATTCATCTGAATATTTAACCGCCGCAACAAGGGCGGAAAGACACGATTGTCTTTCCGCCCTTTTAAATTTCCCCGCATAATCGGGGTTTGTTATTATTGCTTTAATGCTTTTTTGTTTTAATGTTTTTATGCTTTCATGTTTTCATGAATTCCTACGGTTGCAATACGTCCTCGCTTCTCTCCCCGATGTAAATCTGCACCTCGTTGACCGTCGGGAATTGTCTCAAGGTTTGTTCGATCTGGGCACGGATCGCCGTCACCCGGCAGAGCCTCGCTGAAATCGACGAAGGCCACTCCGTGCTGGATGGAAAGCCCCCTCAATTCCGTTCCCGGCTCGATGGAACTGAAATACCCTTGAGCTTTTTCCTCTTCGGTCGGACCTTCCAATAAGGCTCCCAGAGCGGACTGGCCGATCCTCGGGGTTTTCTCCACCTTCCTCTCGACCGCATACACCTTGCCGCAGTCCGCGGCTCCGGGATCAAAAACGGGATTTCCGAAGAACACCTTCACCGTGGTCTCCGTCCCGTTCTCGAAAAAAACCGGGACTTCATAGGAATCAGCGTTTTCAGCAAGTCCGGAAGGATTGTCTTTCTCGAAGACCAACAAACCCTTACCCGAAGACCCGGGATCGAAATCCAGAGTCAATTCAAAAGGCACGAAATCGGTGGTCATCCAATCCGAAAGCGCGGTAGCTATCCCCTGGGCCAGGATCTTGCCGCTTTCATCCAAAAGCTTCACCGGAAAATCCGCTTCGAAATACCAATTGCCCCTCGCCTCCCCTTCTATTTCCAAAGGGCTTGAAACCGTCTCGTTGGCTTTGGGACTTCTCACGACGACCATCACGGCATCGGTAGGAATCTCCCCACCGCCGGCCCGATCATCTTCGACCTGCGTCCCAATCCCGTTTTCCGCCATGCCGAAACCGTCGCGGCTGTCGTCCCTTGCTAAGAAATAAGCAATCAAAGAAACCGAAATCGCCAAAAGAAATATGACGATTGCGAGGATTATATTTTTTTTCATATATTGAAAAGCTATTACTGGCATTATACCTCTTAATACAAAAACTCCGAAGTCCTTCTTGCACGCTTCTTTTCAAAAAGCAAAACCCCACCTTTTACGGCGGGGTTTTTCTATTATCGAAGATTGACGCTATAGACTACAATACAGCTTCTTTAGCTGCTTTCGCGAGTCTGAACTTAGCCACGGTCTTTGCGGCGATTTTGATCTTCGCTCCGGTTGCAGGGTTAACACCCATTCTGGCTTTCCTTTTTACTTTCACCATCTTTCCGAATCCTGGAACAACGAATTCCCCGTTCTTCTTCACTTCCTTGTAAGCCAAGGTCGAGAGTTGCTCAAAGAAACCGTTAACCTCTTTTTTTGCCAAGCCTGTTTTCTCAGACAGAGCCGCCACGATCTGTGACTTCGTCATTTTTGCCATAACGTTTGTTCGTTATTTATTATTTATTATTCGCGCATGACCTTGCGCACCTTCATTATACATGACTTTTTAGCGATTTGGAATATTTTGTCAAGTGTTTATGGGGTGTTCCCGATGCCTCCGCTTCCCGTTTCCTTTTTCCTGGACATTTCGGCCGCTTTACATTTTTCCAATAAAAACGCCCCACCGAAAACCGGCGAGGCATTGGGACTTCCCGAAGCTGGGATCAATGGGCGGAAACATGCCACCCGCACCCCGCGCTTTCATGGCTGTGCAGAAAGTTGAAAGTTTTTTCAACCTCAGGAAACAATTTCATCAGACGGTTATCGGCGGGATAAAACGAGTTCCCGTTTTTATTCCTGGGAAACAGGGAAATCCGCAAAAAATGGAGAAATCCGCATCCTTCACATTTTCCGATGAACAGCAATCCTTCGGAAAGGCTCTCCGCAGCCTGACCCCTTACGGAAACCAGCCGGGGCTTTCTTTTTTTACCTGCGCTAGCAAGAATCGCCTGACCAACTTCGGCAACCAGGGCGGGCATGGCATTCATGGCATTTTTCTCCTTAAAAAAGAAGTTTGCTTCCTTTTTTCACCATCTTATATATGAATTTTTGAACGAACTGGGAATTTCACACAACTAGACTTTATTACCGCTCCCGTGATATCAATATTTCACACAAAAAGAAAAGCCGGTACCAAAGCGTTGGTACCGGCTCAAGCAAGCCGTTATAGGTCAAGATCAACCTCATTTGTGGCGCCAACCCTTTGGATCGGCAGGCCATGGTTTGCAAGAGATGCAGGTAATCTTCATATTCTTCGTTATCTCCGCATCCTCAAACTCTTTCCTCCATGCCTTATCATAGGCTAACTCGCCTAAAGTTCCCAGACTGCACGTGAACCACAAGCCGGAAGGAACCCTCGAGATGTGGATCCCGAAATGCTGGAGGTTTTTCCGGATGCTTTCCGTTTCCGATTCTCCTCTTTTCCGCATTTGGACTTTGACTTCTCCGTCCGTTAACGGATGAAAACACTGTGTGCATCTCATCATAGCCAGTAACCTTTCTGTATAATAAGGGGAAAATAGTTTTTCAAGCTACTTCTCAGCCACTGGAACGTTTGTTCCATTATACACCACGACAGCATATTATACACCTTATCAATAATAATGTCAACTATAGCGCCCTCGCTTTCCGGGCTTGATTTTCCCGAAACATCTGCTATAATTTCCTATGTCGCCATTGGGAATTAGCCAAGCGGTAAGGCAACGGGTTCTGGTCCCGTGATCGGGGGTTCGAATCCCTCATTCCCAACACATAACAAAAATAAGGGCGCTCGAAAGAGTGCCCTTATTTTTGTTATGCTTAAGGTTGGAAGGGATTCGAAGGGCGCGCCAGGAAAAAGTGAACCGCTTCACTTTTTCAGCGCCCAGGCCCGAAGGGGAATCCCTCCTCCTTATCGAGAGGGATTCGAACGGGCAGAAGCTAGGCAAGATGGCTTTCAGCAGGAAGCCATCGTAGCGTGCGCCGATGGATGCGAGCGCGCGAGCATTCAGCGCTGCCCAGGACAAAGAACGAATGAGTGACGGCGAATGAGTGATGCGTATAAAATCCCTCATTCCCAACATTAACCCAAAAAGAGGCACTCGAAAGAGTGTTTCTTTTTTGGTTAAATATCTGACGCATGAGATGAGAAGTTTATACTCGGTAGCGCAGCGGACGGGTGAATCCCTCATTCCCTACTTATTTTTCCCAAAAATGCTATAATTAAGGACGATATTAATACCTGAAGATTTTATGCCGAAAATCCAAATCACCGCCCGCGGGATCCGCGCCGCCCTGAAAAGCTACACGCCCTTCCAATCAATCGTGGAATATGTCTGGAACGGTTTCGACGCCCAAGCTTCGAAAATTGAAATTAATTTTACAGCCAACGAACTCGGGGGTATCGATTCGATCACCATAAAAGACGACGGCTACGGGATTCCCCACGGAAAACTCCAAGAAAAATTCGAAACGGTCTTCGAATCAAAAAAGGCCCTACAGAGCAAACTTAAAAAGAACCTTTCAGCCCTCCATGGAAAGAATGGCATCGGAAGACTAACATTTTTCACATTCGCCAGAAACGCCTATTGGAAAACGGTCTATGCGGATACTGGAGAAAATCGGACCTATGACATATACGCCAACGCGGAAAACATAAACCTCTACACCGGCATAAACGCCATCCCCAAGAGGACGGATCTTCCCACGGGAACGGAAGTCTTTTTCGGCGGAGTCCATTCGCTGACGAAATATGATTTGGAAAATAGCTTCCAAGATTTCCTACTCCAAGAGTTCTCTTGGTTCCTGGCCCTGAACTCCAAAAGGGGGTTTTCCATCACGGTAGGGGGAATACCCCTTGATTACAAAAAATTCGTGGCTGACTCCGAGGAATTCGAACTCAACCACGAGAAAACAGACATACCCTTTTCCGTCACCTACGTCCGTTGGAAAGAAAAACTTCCCAAGGAACCTTCGCGCTATTACTACTTGGATTCATTGGGCCAGGAAAAATGGAAAGAATCCAGCGCGATCAAAAACAAGGGTGACAAATTCTTTCACAGCGTCTTCATACAAAGCCCTTATTTCGATTCTTTCGCTTTCCAGAGCGCCGAAGACGACGGACAGAACGCCCTTATGGGAGGTACGCGCTCCGATTCCCAATTCCGTTTCATGAGAAAGAAAGTCGCCAATTATCTCCGCATAAAAAGGAAACCGTTCCTTGATGAATTCGCGGACAAACTGGTTTTGGAATACGAAAAAGCGGACATCATATCCCGAAAGGAGGATGCAGGACATAAAGACATCTCCCAAATCATCCGGATGCTTTATAAGATGCAACCCCGTCTTTTCGCTTCGCTTAACACCGAACAGAAGAAGATGCTCGTTGGCCTGCTGGAACTTGCGGCCGGAAGCGACAAAGGTTCAGATGTCCCGCTGATCATCAATTCCATCATAGAACTCAGCAATGAGGAGAAAAACGAACTTGCAGAAATCTTCCAAGCATCATAAAACCCGCTTCCGCGGGTTTTAACTTTATGGACCTGATGGATTTGATGAACTTTACACTTTCAGATATCTCCTAATGGCTATGAAACTGCTTACCATTCCCAGGAGGATTCCGGCTCCGAAGACCCCTCCCAATATTATCCAGATATGGCCCCAGAAAACCTTGAGCGCGTTGCCCTGCGGGATGTTTCCGTCAGTCAGCGGAGAAATGAGATATGACGCGCCGAAAAGCAAGACGACCACGATCAAACCTGAAACCAATCCGTAGAAAATCCCTTCAAAAATGAAAGGCATGCGGATATACAGGTTCGACGCGCCCACCAGCCTCATGACTTCGAATTCCTGCTTGTGCGAATAGATGGTGAGCTTGATGGTGTTGAAAGTGATGAGAATCCCGATAAGCACGAAAATCGCCCCGAAAATCAGTCCGGCTTTCTTGGTCATCAAGATGACGTTGGAAATCCTCCGGATGTTTTCCTCGTTGTCATAGAAATTGATATTGCTCACGTCCTCACTGAAGAACGAACTGTTCACCGCTTCCGTTATCCTCGCGTATTGGTCGGGACTCTTCGCTCCGATAACCAAAAGGGAGTTCAAAGGATTCTCCTCCACCTCGTCCAAGGCTTTCTTGATGGTTTCATTCTTGGTCGAATATGAGACTAGCTCCTCCAGAGCCTGGTCCTTGCTGATATATTTCACATATTTGATCTCGTCGTATTCCTCGAGTTTGCTCTTCACTTCCAAAATCCTGCTTTCCTCTACCGCGGATTTGAAATAGACGCTGATATTGACCCTGTTCTGCGCCTCGATCATCACCATGTTGGCGATATACAAAAGCAGCAACGCCATGCTGATGGCGAACAAGGAAACGGTCAAAACCGTCACGGTCACGAAAGTCAACGAACCGTTCCTATAAAAATTGACTCCTCCCTCCTTGAATGTCCTCAAAAGTTTCAACCATTTCATATTTGTTTTCTCTTTATTTAATTCGCAATTCGCGGATTAGCATTTAATAGTGGATTAGCATCGCATCATATTATGTATTTTCCCGTCTTGTCGTCCCTTATCACTTTTCCGTTTTCTATCCCGATCACCCTTTTCCTAAGTTTGTCCACGGTTTCCTTGTTGTGCGTCGCAAGCAGGACGGTGGTTCCGAGACTGTTGATCTTGAGCAGGAGCTGCATGATCTCCCAAGTGGAAATCGGATCGAGATTCCCCGAAGGCTCGTCGGCCAAAATAACATGCGGGTTGTGCACCAAGGCCCTGGCTATGGAAATCTTCTGTTGCTCCCCTCCGCTGAGCTGGCGGGGATATTTTTCCGCCTTGCTTCCCATGCCGACGATGTCCAGGATCTCCGGAACTTTTTCGGCTATCTCCTCGTTCGTATATCCGGCGACTTCCAACGCGTAAGCGACGTTCTCGAAAGCGGTCTTTTGCGGGAGCAGTTTGAAGTCTTGGAAAATCATCCCTATGTTCCGCCTGAAATACGGCAGGTGCCTTCTTTTGATGGATTTGACCGATTTATCATTGAAAATGACCTCCCCTTCCGTCGGAAGTTCCTCCGCCGTTATGAGCTTGAAGATGGTAGATTTCCCGGCTCCGCTTTGACCGACGATGGAAACGAATTCACCGTCCTCGATCACAAGGTCTATGTTTTCCAGCGCCGCGAAATTTCCGGGATATATTTTGGAAACGTTTTCGAATTTGATCATATCGCTTTTATTTTTTATTTTAGAAACTATTTTTTCGCGTTAAATTTCAGATATTCCTCCATGAATCCGTCCAGATTGCCTTCCAATACCTTTTCGGCCTCGCTCGTCTCATGCTTGGTCCGGTG
>LCPX01000041.1 GCA_001003855.1 Candidatus Moranbacteria bacterium GW2011_GWE1_49_15
TCCTCCCTTGGTTGATTTTCAAGTTGCTGCCGATAAGTCCCAATTCTAGCAACCGCGCGGATTTCGTCAAGAAGCGAGGAACTGCCACCACACGAAGGAAACCGCGCCAGAGCCTAAGTCCGGATCTTCGGACTGAAGACAAAACCCTCCCGGGATTTTCTTGGGAGGGTTTTTAATATTCGCTGGCAAAGAAAAAGGGCCGGGAAGATTCCCAGCCTCATCGGATCAAACACAAAAAACATCATGGCCAAACTTGCAAAATATCCGCGGTTTCCTGCCGTTCTTTTGCCAGGCAGCCGCACGCATCTCCGCAAACGGCGGATCTGCAGCAGCCCTTCCCGCTTTTCCTCGCCTCCGCCACCCCGAACGCATGGCGGACGAGATCGTCATCGACCGAAACCAAAACGTTGCCTCCGGCTTCTTTCCCTTTCGCGCAATTTCGGCACATCATTTCCTCCTGTTCAGACTTGGAAAAGTCCGATGACTTCCGGCAGATGTTTCCAACCCTTCAAAATATCCTTCACCCTCAAGGGCCAGAAAAAATCAACCAGGGCATCTTTCGCAACCTTCGACGGTTTTCGCAAACCCAGCTCATTAGCGGAAATTAGCAACACGGCCAACAGGAACAGTGCCGCCATCCCTGCCAACATTTCCAAAAATTGCGTCTTCATCCCGATCCTCCCTTCGCTATATTGTTAAGGAAAATTAAAAAATCTTTTGTCCTTATTCTATACCCCTTTCCCCTGCTTGGCCAGCATTGAGAACAGCTTCTTAGGTGCCGGTCCTGTCTGCAGGCAGGTATGTTTTCAGCTTTTGGGAGGGCACGAAATTCCTGGCCTAAGCCGGCTTTTGACCTTGACTTTTATACTTAGATGATGTATGATGGCAAGATGCTGAAAAACGCATTGCCAGCTCTTTCAACCTTGGGCACGAGCCCAACATTCCAAAAGGAGGAAGTACCTATGCAAAAGGAAATCAACTTGAAAAACGCCCAACTGCTCATGATTCTCGGAAGTACGGTATACAAAGCATGGCCCCAGCAGGCCGAGGCGGCGCTCATGTGCGTGTACAGCGCACCCCAGGAGATGCAGGAAAGCCTGATGGAAACCCTTGTCAGACATTTCGGCGACGAAGACCTGCACAAGAGCGACGAATTCTCGGGCGTGATGATCATGCCCGAATTCTACGCAAATGAAATCATGAAGGATCTGCGGAAACAAGGCGGGGTCTTCGAAAAGGCCGAACAGCTCATGGGGCGCAAGCTCCCTGTGCAGGAGTTCGCCAAAGAATTCCTGGCACTCCTCAAGTCCCTGACCAACATGCATCAGCAGGCGGTACTCATGACCATCTGTCGCAATGCCGGCTTCCTGCCGTACAACTACGCGCAGATCGACGCCGGCATCAGCGAGGAGGACTGGAATCGGATCGTCAACAAGGACAAGGAGGTCATCAGACAGATCGACGAAATCGCGCTGGAAAAAGGCGCGAAGTACCACCATTTCACCGACCGCGCCATGGCCCTGCTCGAACTCATCGACAAGGGCGACCCGGACAAGGACACCCGGATCGTCCGCCTGGCCCTGGCCTTGCACGGAAGTCGCAAAAAAGTCGAAGCGACGATCATGATCGGCTCTCCCATCCCTCTCTCCGAGGCAGGAGAAGGCGGACCACTTGGCGAGCTGCTCGGCAGGATCCTCCGCAACGGCCGTCCCTAGTTGCAACAGTCCATGTAAAACAAAAAGCCCCTCGGAATTTTCCGACGGGCTTTTTTTCTTTGAGAAGAATACAGATACCCTTCCCGTCCATGGCGGGTTTGACCGGGGCCGGATGTCCTGATACCATTACCTATCCCGACAAGGAGGCGGGAATTTTTAGTAAGCTTTACAACCAAGCAGACCTGTTCTGCAAACCAAAAGGAGGATAGAGCCGTGAAAAAAACCGTATTCACATTGCGACCCGAATTCCACAACCTGATCAAAAAGACCCTGCCGGAAATCCTCAAGATTTTCCCGACGCCGTTTTTCCTCTACACCGAGAACGGCATCCGCCGGGACTGCCAGGCGCTCTTTGGGGCGTTCTCGGGCATCCCCGGCTACCGTAATTTCTATGCGGTCAAGGCCAGCAACAACCCGACCGTCCTCGAAACCGTGCGAAGCGAAGGCTGCGGTTTCGATTGCAGCAGCGTGAGCGAAGTTTTGCTCGCGGAAAGGACTGGCGCCGCGAGGGAGGACATTTTCTTCTCGTCGAACAACACTTCCGAGCGCGAGTTCAAGGTGGCGTTCGCGGGAGGATATGTCTTCAATTTCGACGACCTGTCGCTCCTGAGCGATATGCCCGGCACGCCGGAAATCGCCTGTTGCCGGTTTAACCCCGGACCGCTCGCGCGCACCGACGGGAATTTCGTCGGCAAGCCGGAGGACGCCAAATACGGCCTGATGTCGTCCCAAGCGCTTAATTTCTTCCGGGTCATGATCGACCAGGGCGTCAAGCGCTTCATGCTCCACACCATGATCTGCTCCAACGAGCGCGACTACACCAAGCTCGTGCTTACCGCCAAAATGATGCTCGATGTGACAACCTTGCTTTCCGAAAAACTGGACATCCGGTTCGAAGCGATCAACATCGGCGGCGGATTCGGCATCCCCTATAACCCCGAAACGGACCAAGCGCTCGACCTCGAAGCGCTCGGCTCCGAGGTGACTGACCTCTTTCTCAAGTTCGAGAAGAAACACGGCTGGATGCCCAAGCTTTTCACCGAGAACGGACGCTACCTCGCCGGCCACAACGGCGTGCTGGTCACCCGGGCGATCAATTTCAAGAACACCTACCGCGACTACGTCGGCGTCGACGCCCAGACCTTCTCGTCGGTTCCGCGCCCGTTCATCTACGGCGCGCACCACGAGATCACCGTGCTCGGCAAGGAAAACTGGTCCAAAGACCGAACCTACGACGTCGTCGGGTCGCTCTGCGAAAACGCTGACAAATTCGCCGAGCAGCGGAAGCTTCCCGAGATTCTCAGGGGCGATATCCTGCTTATCCACAACGCCGGCGCCCATTGCTACGCGATGAGCGGCAACTACAACGGCCGCACCCGGCCGGCGGAAATCATGATTTTCTCCGACGGCTCCTTCGGTCTCATTCGCAGGGCTCAGACCGAAGAAGATCTTTTCCGGGAGATGGTTTTCCCCGAAAAGATCCAGCGCCTCAGCCCGCAATGACGGACAACGCTCCAACGCGGCACCCCTCCCGGGATTTTTTTCTCGGGAGGTTTTTTATTTCCCCTTACTTGTAAACGCGACCATGAGCAAAAGGTTGACCTTTCACTTCAGGGATGGTATAAATAAAGACTGTTTTGAAAAACAGCTTCGTTCTTTTTTGCCATAATACGCCAACCCCAGCCGAGAAGGAGGAAAAACCATGCCGGAAATCCTGATCCACGTCATCGAAGCCCAATTCGACCTGAGCGCGATCAAGCAAAAGGTCCTTCAGGAGGACATGACCTTCGCGCCCATGGGCTCCGGAGGATTCGAAATCAAGGAGGTCGACGAGAACTGCTTCGCTTTCAAGGACAGGGACCTGTCCCCCAGGGATGCTTTCCGCGTGAGGGTCAGGGAAAGACAGATCTGGTCTCCACACGGAATCCAGGATTTCTTCTACCGCCTGCTTTCGGCGATGGGCATCCCCTTTTCCTCCGTCGTCCGGAGCTTCCCGAACCCGCAAGAAGAGCGCAAAGCGTTCGAAACGTGCTCGGTCTGCGAAAGCGAGGAGGCTTTCGAAAAAGGGATCCGCTTCGACAAGTGCGAATCCTGCGCGCGAAAACTGAGTAGGGACGCCCGTAAAGAGCTGGTCAAGGATTTCACCGACATGCAACTCTCATGCTTCGAAACGTATGAGCAGTTGGAGGAGACACTTAAATCCATGGCGACTTTGAGCAGTTAAAAAAATCGGAAAAGAAAAAACGAGCCTCGTGGGATTCCCGCGGGGTTTTTCTTTGCAAAAAAAGCCGCCCTCCGGAGGCGGCTTTCCTTAATGGATTGGGTTCTTACTTGCAACTAGGTTTTCCGGATTTGGCTTGCTCTTCCGAAACGTATCCGTATTCGACGTCGACTTTGTCATCGACGCAGAAATATCTCCCTTCTTCCGAGCAAAGCCTGCCGAAAATGGCGAAATTCTTGCCATCCGCCGAAACGTTCACGATCGGTTTCCCGCTGCATTCCGGAAGAACTAAATTCGCTTTGTAGCCTTTGAACGATCCGTTCGCCTTGCCGTAACTGATGATTGCCGGAACGGCGGACGTGACGCTCGACTTCACGCTGGCATCGTTCGCTTTCATCCTGGCCGAATTCAAGCTGACCAAGGTAATCGAAGAAAGCAGACCGAAAAAAACGACGATGGCCAACAGGCCCGCGAAAATGGCGACGACGATTATCCAAACCTTGTTTTCCTTGGTCGGATCCTTGTGTATCACGACCGACTTCCCGATATAATCATGTAGCGCCTGCTTCCTGCTAGTAAAAGCCGCGATCAGATAGCCGAGATTGAATATGATCGATGAAATTATTTTACCCAAAACTTCCCTCGTCAAAATCCTGCCAAGGGTGAGTTTTTCGAAGTTCTCGGAAATCACAATAAGCCCCAGCGCCCTTTTTCCCAAAGTGTCCTGATGGTTGCTAACCATGAACACGAAATATGCGAAAGGCAAGACCGGGACCAGGATCGAACCCATCGGGACGAAATTCAACGCGACGCTGACAAGTGCGATCACGATTCCGTCTATCATAAGCGCGGCCCATCTCACCCAGAAGCCCGCGTATTTCACATCCGGAATCGCTCCTGCGGGATTTTGGGAGGCGACAGCTTGGCCCTTCTCCAGCCAATCATAAAGTCCGGGTCCTGCCTGGACCGGTTGGGTTGGTTGCTCCGGTTGGCCGCCAGACACCGGGGTGCCACATTTTGCGCAGAAAGACGCGCCTTCCACGATCGGCTCGCCGCATTTTTGACAATTCATTTTCAATTCGATTAAAAATTTATAAATTTCTTATTTGAAGCTCCTCTGCTTGCCTTCATTTTACTTTTATTTCCCCTTTTTGACCAGTTCGGTCTTCCATGGGAAATACGACGGCGCCGCTTGACCTTTCGCCTTTTTCCGGCTATCATCAAGCGTCGTTCTTACTATCACAAAAACTACGGACACCATTCCATAAACAGCCCGAAACGGGCAAAACAGCCGACAGGAGGAAACCATGGCCAAGGCAAAAGTGCTCGATCCGCTCGACATGCTCGCAAGTTTCCGTCTCTTTTTCTTCACCGACTTTAACGGCTTCAAGGAAACCAAGGGATACAAGGCGCAATTCGCGTATGTGCGTTCCTTCCCGGAAAAGAAACTCGACATCATGGTCACCGTACCGCTTGCCGCTTGGCACGGCGGACCACTGAAGCCCGTCAAAGGGATGAAGATCCGCTTTTCGGTCATCTTTGAAGGAAAGGAATGCCTTATTCTCAAGGATTCGATTGCCAAGTTCGGTTGGCAGGACGTCTCCAAACGGAAAACGCAAGCCCTGATAGACTTGATCGACGACATCGGCACTTGCGGAAGATGCGGGGTTTATCATTACCCGAAACAAAAGATGGATGAGCAAGTGAATCCCAAGGGCACGCATTTCGTCCAGCTCATTTGTCCGGAATGCGACCGGACCGAAACGACGTCCTACAGGCACAACCAGCTCAAGACGAGGCTGCACGAATTCCTCGACAGAAGCCGGATCCTGAAATAGCGACGCCGAACGACGCACGCAACCAAACCCTCGGAAGATCCATTTCCGAGGGTTTTTTCTTTGCAAAAAAAGCGGCCCTTGCGGACCGCTTTTAAAAATATATTCGAAAATTTCTTTAGGCCAACGCTTCCAATTCCCCCTTGAGCGATTCCATCGCCTGCACTCCCAC
>LCPX01000042.1 GCA_001003855.1 Candidatus Moranbacteria bacterium GW2011_GWE1_49_15
ATAAAACATTATACCTTCATATTTCCAATCACTCATATTGAGAACTTTAGTTTTTTCGCTTTCGCTTGTTGTAATCAACCGATCTCCGTTTCTCGGGTTGTAGAATCGATATGCTGGGGTACACACGCTTGATGAGATCAGGATATGCGAATCGTCTAAAAGATTTTTTAAATTCAATCTTTTTCCGGAGGAAATTCTTCCAGCCTCGACACAGCTTTTCATGTTGTCTCCGGTTGAAATAAGTTTGTTTTTGACTTCGGAAACAGAATAGGAGGGATTCTTGCTCCAAAGCATCGCGGCAGAGGAGGCGATGAACGGTGAAGCGAAGGATGTGCCATCTCCGTAGACATATGAATTGTCGGCGTCATTATATATACTGGCGATGTTTTCCCCAGGCGCTGCGATATCCACTGAAGACGCTCCGTAATTGGAAAAAGAAGAAAGGTTGTCATTTTGATCCGAGGAAGCCACGCAGATTATGTTGGAGCTCGAAAGGCTGCAGGGATATTGCGGAGTCGAGTCGTTGTCCACCCCTTCGTTTCCGGCCGCTGCCACGAATAGACCAGGAAAGGAATCGATGGCATCTTTCTCCAACTGCGAGAAATATAGCGAGCCGAAACTGGCGTTGATTACCTTCGCCCCATTGTTTTTCGCATAGTCGATAGCCTCCAGTTCGGAGGAAAGATATAGATCGAATCTTAAGGGCATGACCTTGATTTTGTTTTTCGAGCTTATGCCGCTGATCCCTCTGCCGTTCCCTGAAGCTCCTCCGATTATGCCGGAAATGAAAGTCCCATGCCCGGAAATATCATCAGATCCTACCAGGAACTGTGCGTCAT
This sequence comes from Candidatus Moranbacteria bacterium GW2011_GWE1_49_15, assembly GCA_001003855.1. Taxonomy (GTDB): domain Bacteria; phylum Patescibacteriota; class Minisyncoccia; order Moranbacterales; family GWC2-37-73; genus UBA12053. The sequence continues at coordinate 840 of LCPX01000042.1, forward strand.
TGGGATTATTGTCATTGTCATTGAAATCCCATCCGCGCATGTCATCGATATATCCGTTGGAGTCGTCGTCCAGTCCATTGTCGGCGATTTCCTCAGGATTTGCCCAGATGTTGGCGGAGAGATCCTCATGGGTAAGCCTGGCTCCGGTGTCGATGACCGCCACAGTCACCTCGCTATTCAGTACACTTTCGCCATCCCAAGCTTCCGGGGCGTCTATATCTGCATCGGCGGAGCCTGTATATTGCACAAGTGGATTACCTATCTCTAATGTTTGACCAGTGTTATGCGGTCCCCACTGGAATCCAAAATAGGTGTCATTCGGGATAAGCAGTGGGTTTCTCGCATAGTTAGGTTCGGCTATCTCAATTTCGTCTTTTTTCTTGAGTTCGGACAATGATTCCTCGACACTTCCGTTCGTTTTTACCAATCTGATATTTAGATTTTCAAGGTCCCTTATTTTTTGAAGACCTTTTGATATCTCCAGTACATTAGCTTTGTCTTTCCCGGATTTTTCATTGAGATTTATTTTGCTCTTTTTGTATTTGATTAAAATCTCCCCGTCTTCATACTTTTCGTTTTCGGTTGTTTTTTTGAACGGAATATTTTTAATTTTCAATTCATTCTTTGTGGCAGCAGTTGCGGGAGAGATTGAAAAAAACAGCATTGCTGTCAGAAGAAAGAAAGTCATTGGAATTTTTTTGTGAGGCATATGTTTTTATTGGTTTGGAATTTTTTCAAGCAGATCTTCCGTTACCCGGGCGGTGCAGGTGGTTCGGATGTTGGTGTCTTCTATTTTCTCGCAAACACTAAAATCTTCTTCTTTAATTCCCAAGTCTTTCAGGCAATAGTCTTTTTTAAGCCCTTGGAGGTCTTCGCAATTTCCGCCAGGCTGGGTCGGGGCGGGGGAGAGACCGCAAGCTTGCTGGCAATATTCGAAATATTCCTTGTCCTCTTCGAACGAGACGCAGCCGGTCTCGCATTTGTCCCTGGAGACTTCGGTGAAAGATTCCCCCTCTGTTTCCGGGGAATATTCGTTTGATTTTGGTTGGGAATCATTGGAAATTTCGATTTCGTCGGTCTTTTCTTTTTCTGACTCGGGCGTATTCTCAATCTTGATCTTGTTGTCCCGCTGTCTCTCGGCTGAAGGTGGAGTTCCATTTTGGAAATATCTTTGTTTGAATACTGGCAGAGCGAAGTAGACTAGGGCCCCGATCGCTCCGACGAACAAAAAAAGAAAGATTTTGGTGGAAGTTTTCATGTTAGTATATCGCCGTTATATTGATTCCCGTATAGTAATACTTGAGAATTTTTTCCCAGTCCCAGTCGTGGTCAGTCGCCAGGTTCAGGGCGCCATGGGCGGAAAGACCCACCATGTGGTTTCCGGCCGCTTCCAATTCGGTGGTGTTCATGGTCGCATGTTTTCCATATGGGTCGGAAACTGATTGGCACCATGGATAGCTGGTCGAGCCCCAACGCTCTTGGAAACTCCTGGTACGCCCGTCGGTCCAGGAACTGTATGGGGTGATCGCCACGTCCCCATGGAAAGCGCTTTGCGGATGGGTAACGATCTTTCCGCGGGTGCTTTCGGCGGCGGTCTTGATTCTGGAATGGCTGACTTCCCATTCGTAACCGTAATAGAGTTGATTGCCAGGAGTGGCGTTGACGATGAATCCGCGGTTCAAATAGGCGGTGCCGTGGTGGAGTTTGTAATATCCGTATGTGCGGAAGGATGTCGTCATCACTTTGTTGTATTCAATCGCCCCGGTCCCGGTGATTTCTCCCATACCCCAGACGTAATGCTCCATTGGGAGGAGATTGATTGCCCAAATCTGCCTTTCACTGTCGCTGATCGTGCCGTTCTTGTTGTCGTCGAATTTCGTGAATTTAACCCTGAATTTTCCGCGGTATTGGTCGAGGCCGGCGACCGGTGTGTTCACGTCGAAAACCATATCCAAGTTGTTTCCGTCAGCCGCGTCGAACGTCACGAACGGACCGACCACGGTTTTGGAAACGGAACCGGTGACCTTGAGTTTGTCGTTGTCATCATAGGATACATAGGTGTCGGTGCTGGCCGGAATTTGGGCGACGACGTCACCATTGGAATTTTTGATGTTATATGGTTTGTTGGCCCTTATGCGAAACGGAGAATCTTGCGACCCTCTCCTAGTTTTGGACCAGAGGCCGACGGATATTTCTGGCCCGACCAGCGGGATTTCCAGGCGGTTCTTTTCGTTTTCGGAAATCGTGTAGAAATGGTCTCCTGAGGAAGAATCATAGAACCGATAGACCGGGAGGGTGCCGCTCAATTCTTCAACATAGGCATAGAAAGCGGTTCCTTCGTATACATATCCTGAACCGGCATTGTTTAGCAAGGATTCTTTTTCATTTTCGAGAATAGTGTACAGGTGATCTCCGGTCGTTGAATTATAAAACCTATATACGGGCGAAAGCGCCGGATCTACTGAAGAATCAGGGTAAGCATAGAAAACTTCCCCTTCATATTTGAAGAAGGTTGGATTAGCTACGAGTTTGTTTTTTTCGGTTTCGGAGATAGTATAAAAATGATCCCCATTGGAAGGACTATAAAAGCGATATATGGGAAAGGTGATTTTTTTGGAAAGATTGGAAAGGGAGGTAGCCTCATTTCCATCGGCGGTGTAGAAATGGTCACCGGAAGAAGAATTATGGAACCGATAGATCGGAGAAGCTGATTCGATCGAATCGTCCGGAAGGGAATAAAAAGCTATGCCTTCATATTGATACAGGGTGCTGAGATTATTGGTTATTTTGTCCTTTTCGTTTTCAGATGCCGTATAGAAATGATCTCCATTGCTGGAATTGTAAAAACGGTAAACCGGAACAGCTGAGGGTTGCAAAGAATCGTCCGGAAGGGCATAGAAAGCTGTACCTTCGAAGGCGTATGAGGAATTCAGAGATTCTGATAATTTAATCTTCTCATTTTCAGAGGTTGTATAGAAGTGATCTCCAGTTTTTTTGCTATAAAACCGATAAACCGGGACAGTCCCGGCTTCTTGTGAGGTGTAGGCGTAAAAAGCCGTTCCTTCCGGTTTGTAGGTCGTGCCGATGTATCTTTGCGAGTATGCGTGGAATGCGGTGCTTTCGAGTTGGTAGGCGGCGGAAGCATCAGGTGTGCCAGGCAAGAATGCGCTGCCAAAAATCGCAAAAGTCCAGAGAATAGAGAAAATGGATATTTTTTTGTTTTTTTTCACTGGCTTCGTTTTTTATTAAGTGATTTATGCAGTAATTATAGCATTTTCCAGGGAAAATGTTAATTTTTGGCAGAAACGGTCGCGCGGTTAACTGTTTCGAGGGTTTAATATTTGAATGATTATAATATTAAAACGAACAACGTTACGAGGAAAATTATAAAAAGAAAAGACAGGATAATGATGATTTCCAACGAGACTCCTTTGAAGAAAGAAGGTTTATGTTGGGACATTCTTTCGACGAGGGAATTCATGTTACTCCAAGCGCCGCCTTCCGAATAGGCCGATTTGAAAAGCAGGGACTGTCGGTTGAAATCTTTGCCGCCCTTTTCTCCGCTATTGAAAAACGAATCGTTTTCCGAGCGGAAGGTCATTATCTTGGGAAGGTCCTTTTTGCGCGGTTCGTCCGTTCGTAATTCGGCTTGCAGGCAATATGTTTTTTCTTTCGAATCCGGAATCGGAGGGAAATTGAAGCGGGTGTATATGGTATCATGCCAGAATGAGACGCGTCCGAAAGTATGGGAATGGATCGGTTGGCAATTCTCATCTCTCAGTGTCAGGACGATTTCATCTTTCTGAAACGTGGGAAAATCTTCGAAAGCTATGTTTATCTGGGTCAGGTTGTTTCGTGAGGCGACGAATTTTTGGGTGACAGGCTTGCCGACGAAGAGCTGGGCGGGTTTGGTTTTGGGATAGCTCGAGCCCATGGTGGGGTAGGCCCGCTCGATCCTTACGATGTTCTTGTTTTCAGGAATCGAAAGGATGGAAAAAAACTTGACCAGCAAAAGCAGCAAGGTCGCGCCGAATATTATCAGAAGTGTGATTTTCGCTTTGCTCATTTTATAAATAATATCTAGGAATAATTACGCTTATCATCGAATAGCAATAGAAAAGCGCCATGAGCACGAATCCTGTTTTGAGAACGATATTGAAAATATTTTCCCGCCTGGAAAGCGTTCCGGCTCCGATGGCGAGAAGCAACAGGTGTGCGAAAAGCACCGGAATGAAATATCTCCCCGACGTCCCATAAATTATGTGCCCTCGGTCATTGAAGGCCGCCCAATCGGCGAAGCGCACCCCGAACTGGAGGGCAAGAAAAATGACCATCAGGAACAGGGCGACGGTTTTGGACGGAAGGAAAGAAGGATTCTTCTTGCTAACCAGGAACACGATGAGTCCGATCAGGCATATGGTTTCGACCGCCCAGATAAAGCGGAGGACGTTGTCCGAAATAGGGGCACCGATCCATCCGAAATCTCCCCAATACGTCCTGGAATATTTTTCGAAACTTTTGATCGTCGAATTCTGATACCCGGACAAGGATTTTCCCAGTGTCTTGAAATGGGAATCATTGTCCATCCTGGTTATCTGGTTCAAGCTGTAAGGGCTGAAGAAATAGGACAGGGTAGCGGCGGCGACCAAGAAAACGGGCAAGAGGATCAGGAGTTTCGTTTTGCTTAGTCGTAATTTTTTTTGGGCCACATAAATAGCCAGCGGCAAAAGGAGGCCGGCCAAGACGATCCCGCTTCCTTTGGTGAAGATCCCAATGAAAGCCGCAAGGGCGGCTAGCAGGGCGAATTTCCGTGAGAACCCATTTTTAATGAGGTTGATTGAAGAGTAGGCGAACAAAACGAAAGCCAAGGTCAGCATCACGTCATAATTGATGATGGATGTGACATTGGTCAGCATCGGCTGGAAAGCGAAGATTCCGGCGAACAGCAGGGAGGTGTTCTCGGAAAAACCGGAGGAGCGCGCCGTCAAGAAAACCAGCCAAACAATGAGAGTCCCCAATATCACCGAAAATATCCTCAAGGTGAAAAGGCGGAATAG
>LCPX01000043.1 GCA_001003855.1 Candidatus Moranbacteria bacterium GW2011_GWE1_49_15
TCGATCACGGAAAGCAGCGTCGAGGAAAATCCATACACGGCGTTCACCAATTCGCCCTTTTTGGTCATGAGCGGCGGAAGGGCATGGAACGAGCGGTGAATGATAGCGTTCCCGTCGATCAGAATAAGACGTTTTTTATTTTTTTCGGGCATCTTGATTTACGCTAAAAAAGGTTAATATTTGTCTTTATTTAGTATACTTTTTGTGGGGAAACATTGCAATTATGGAGCGAAAAAAGACAGGCCTTATGCCTGTCTTTTCGAGATCGATTGAATATGTCTTATTTCCGTTATTACTGCTTCTCGATCAATTCGATCGAGGTTATCCTGATTTTTTCCAAGGGCTGGTCCATCGGGTTGGTCTTGGCGTTTTCAATCTTATCTACCGTTTCCATTCCGGAAACCACTTCTCCGAAGTTCGTGTGAGCTCCGTCGAGGTGCGGGGTGGCGGGGGCGGTGACGATGAAGAACTGTGAACCGTTGGTGTCGGGTCCCGCGTTGGCCATCGCCAAAGAACCGCGGACTATTTTTTTGGAATTGAATTCGTCCGCGAATTTGTAATCCGGTCCTCCTGTTCCCACCGGCACGTTGGCCCAGTCTTCCGCTTTCGAGAGGGGATCTCCGCCTTGGATCATGAATCCTTTGATGACACGGTGGAAAGCGATGCCGTCATAGAATTTCTCATCTGCAAGCCGGAGAAAATTGTCCACGGTCTGCGGCGATTCGTCGCCATAAAACTTCACTTCGATGTTTCCGAGGGTGGTCTTGATGAGGGCGCGATCGTATTTTGCTACGTATTCCTATTATTTTCCTTTTCGACTGCTTCGTTGATATTATCCTTGGCCTCTTCTTTTATTTCATTTAAGGAGGATACATATCCGTCATTTTTTTCTTCCGTTTGCGGAGTTCCGCTATTGGGGAAATATTGATAGAGCGCGACGGCCGTGACCGCGATCAGTGCGATCAATATGATCTTTTTCATTAGTTTATTATTATTTTTTATTTTTTAGATTCAGGTTTTGGAAACCGGTTGAATGGAAAACAGAAATCGGTTCAGGAGAGAAGAAATTGGAAAACGGAAGCACTTGGCGGACTCATTTCCTTTTTCTATTTTCTTAAACTATTTTCATTTTTCCATTTAACTGTTTTCCTGTGAATGAATCCGTATCTCCCTTTCGTTTTCATTCTTCCATGAGAAATGGATCCAGAGCGCGCCGGCAGGTACGATATCTTTGATCCTTTCCGCCCATTCGACGATCGTGACGGCGTTTTTCTTTCCGGAGAAATCCTTCCATCCCAATTCTAGGATGTCTCTTTCCTCCACGCGGTACGTGTCTATATGGTAAACCTTCAATAATTTTAAATTTGAAATTTGAAATTTTAAATTAACTTCGTATTCTTTCATGATCGCGAAAGTCGGGCTGGTGTAGGGTCCTTCGACGCCCAACCCTTCAAGCAGGCCTTGGGCGAAAGTGGTTTTTCCCGCACCCAGGTCCCCCGAAAGGCAGATGATTTCCCCTCCGCGGATCTCCATAGCCAAGAGCTTGGCGAGCTCTTCGGTCTGCTTCGAATTTTGGGTGATTATTTTTTGCATAGCAATATAAGTGTAGCGTCATCGGCCGCCTTTTAGCAAGAGCCCCAAAGACAATAAAAAAAACGGCCAACAATCCTTGCAGATTGTTAGCCGTGTGTGAAGGGTGGTGACACTGAAAGTATCAGTGCCTCCCGCGGTTTCTTCCGCGGTCGTCCCTATGGCGCCTGTCGTCGAAACCGTGACCACCGTGCCGCCGTCCCCGGTCGTCGAAACGTCGCCCGTCGAAATGTCGGTCATGACGGAAACGGTTGTTGTCAAAGCGACGATAGCCGTGGTTGCCGCCATATCCTCGGTGATAATGCTGATCGTCATATATTTTGTCGATGGCATATATTGAGAGCCCGACAGCCGCGGCCGTCCCGAGAACATCCGCGAAAACCTGGGAAGATGAGTCTCCATAATATTCTCCGCCATATGCAGGCTGAGGGACATAGCCTCCATAAACGACCTGCTGGGGCGGCGGATAGTTGGCAGCGGAACTGAAGCGCTCAACCACGACGGTTTTTTCATGAAACTGGCTCGAAACGACCGTTTCGCAGCAGCGCTGCTTGACGTGGTATTGCGCCGCCGCCGGAGCCATGCCGTGCTGGTATACCAGGTTGAGGTAAAGCTCTTGGGCATAGCCCGGAGCGCAAGTGCCGGCGAAAACGTTACCGGACGACAAGACGATGACGGTGGCCAAGATGGCCGAGAAAGCGGTTTTTTTCATGATGCCTCCTTTCCGGCGTTTACTTGGCGCCGAGACGTGTGGCGTTGATTTTCAAGGTACCGATCGGACATCGGAATATACCAGTATTTTACCTTAAAAACAAGACTGTTTGACATGTCCCTCCAAAGTCCCTATTTATAATACCTTTCGGCAAGGGCGAAATTCATCAGCAGAGAAATCTGACAATAAATTAAAAGCGGCCTGACAATCCATTCGGATTGCCGGCCGCTCGTTTTTTGCGAACCCTTGGTCCTAACGATAACCCCGATAAAAATCGTTCGTGGCGTCGTTGTAGGCCCTTTCCCTGGCGAGCTGCTGTTGGCGGTAATATTCCTGCCGGCGCAGCTGCTCCATGCGTTGCTCATAGGCGTAGCCGTATTCACTACCGCCGTAGCCATAGTTGTTGGCTGGCTGTTGGACGTATACCACCTTCGGCTGGGAGGGTCTGGCAGCTGCGCTGAGCAAGCCCACGGCCGCACCTGCAGCCGCTCCGCGAGTGACACCCTTGCTGTTGCCTTTGAGGGCGTAACCGACCCCGGCTCCGATCGCGGCTCCGGTGAGGGTATCGCGAAGCGTGTTCCAGCCTCCTGCGAGACTGAGGTTGGGAACGGATAGGGCGATGACGACCAGCAGGGCGATAAGCTTTTTCATGGGGGCTCCTCTCGGCGCTCAAATTGGCGCCAGTTAAGGGTTGTGTGTTCGATTGTCAATGTTCCATCTTAACCTACTATTATACACCCAAACGGCCTTCATGTCAAGGGGTGCGTTGACACCCCCCAAAAAGACTGCTAATTTATATTACTATTCGGAAAAAGAAGAAACGCCGCGACATATATCCTAATGAACTGAAAGCCGATCCGCCTTATCGACGGACTGGAAGATGGAAAAAGATGGGACTCGATCAGACGCAACAATTCGAAAAAGTCATTTCCGAATCCGGGGAGATCCTTTTGCTTTTACCTCAGAACCCTTCCGGGGATGCTATCGGAGCCGCTTGGGCTCTGTATTTTTTTCTCAAAAAGAAAGGGAAGAACGCGGTCATCGTTTTCGAAGGGAAAGACAGTTTGAAAAAATTCGAGTTTTTGCCGAGGCCCGAAAAAATATTGCACGAGCTTTCCGGAACGCAGGATTTCGTCTTGTCGTTCAACACCAAATTCAACAAGATAATCGACATCAAGACCGAGAGGCTCGAGGAGGAGCTCAGGGTTTATATCACGCCGGAGAAAGGGTCGATCGATCCTAGGGATTTTTCCTTCATTCCGTCGCGTTTCAAATATGACGCGCTTGTCGTTTTGGGAAGTCCGGACCGGGAGTCGCTCGGCAAAGTCTTCGAAGAAAGCCCGGATATTTTCTATGAGGTGCCGGTGATCAACATCGACCACCACAGCTCCAACGACAGATTCGGGCAATTGAACATCTTGGATATCGCGGCCTCTTCGACTGCCGAAGTCTTAGCGGATATTTTCTCAAAAATGGAGGGAGACATTATCGATGAAGCGATGGCGCAATGTCTTTTGGCTGGGATAATCGACGCGACCAACAGTTTCCAAAATAAAAACACCACCCCGAAAGCCCTGCAGATGTCCGCGGCGCTGATGGCCAAGGGGGCTGACCAGCAGAAAATCATCCGCTATCTCTATAAGACCCAGCCCCTGGCCATACTCAAGCTCTGGGGAAGGATCATGGCGAGGCTCAGGTGGGACGAAGGGTCCGGATTGGTATGGGCCCCGGTTCTGCTCGAAGATTTCGTCCAAAGCAGAAGCAATCCTTCGGATATCCCGATGATATTGGACAAGATCATGGAGAATTATTCCAACGGCAAGATTTTCATGGTCATCTACAACGAATCCCCGGCCAACATGAAAGTCATCGTGAGGTCGTCCGTTCCGGAAGCGGCCAAGAAGATCGCTTTGATTTTCGACGGGAAATTTTCGGGGGACGTTTGCGAATTTTCTTTGGCGAGCGGCGACATGCAGCAGGCGGGGGAAAGCGTCGCGAAAAAACTCAAGGAATTGTTGGCATAAGTTTTTTCCGGTAAGGCAGGCCTGGTGGGCCTGTTTTGTTTTTGCTAATAAAGCCCAAATGGGATAAAATGGGAGTATAAAAATCCACTTTTAAAAACACAAAAACAAAATGGTTTACGTTTCAAATAAGAAAATCAAAGACCTGCAGGCGCAGAAAGCCAGCGATACGGGAAAGTTCCTCCAGCAGATGAAAAAGAGATCGGAAGAGGAGATGGCGGCGGCTTTGGCGGCGGCTAACAATCTTCCTTATATAGACCTCAATATCTTTCCGGTGAGCGTCGAAGATCTCAGAAGCATTTCGGAGGAGGATTCCAGGAAGCACGGCGTCGCGCTTTTCCAGAAAAACGGCAAGGAAGTGCGGATAGCCTTGCTTGATCCGCAAAATGAAGATTCTCTCGCATACGTCGAAAGCTTGAAAAAGGACTCTGGATGGGATGTCCATCTTTACGTCGTTTCGCTTTCTTCCTTGGATAAGATTTGGGGGAAGTATGCGAGCGCTCCTCTTTTGCAAAACTTGGAGGCCATGAAAATTTCGCTTTCGGGAGACGACCTGGTCGAGTTCGAGCAGAAATTCGGAAATCTCATCGAACTCAAGAACAAGATCAGGGAAATCCCGACGACCAAGGTCGTTTCGACGATAATGGCCGGAGCCATCAAAATGAAGGCCAGTGACATCCATTTCGAGCCCCAGGAGGACGGGGTCAGGCTCCGTTTCAGAATAGACGGCGAACTGCAGGAAATCGGGGATTTTCCAGCCGATATATATCGTTTCATCCTTTCACGCATCAAGATGATGGCGAAGATGAAGATCAACATGCGCGACATCGCCCAGGACGGGCATTTCTCCGTCGACATGGAGGAAGGCAAAATCAACGTCAGGGCCAATATCATTCCTGGGAACCATGGGGAATCCATCGTCATGAGGCTCTTGGACCAGTCAGACGTGATGCTCACCGTCGAGCAGTTGGGACTGCGCGGATTGGCCGAAGAGTTGGTGCAAAAGCAGATCGAGAAACCGCACGGCATGATCCTCACGACCGGACCGACCGGTTCGGGAAAGACGACGACGCTCTACGCTTTCGTCAACAAGCTCAACACTTCGGACATGAAGATAATTACGATCGAGGATCCGATAGAATATGAAATAAAGGGAATTTCCCAGACGCAGATAGAAAAAGGCAGGAATTACACTTTCGCGGAAGGGCTTCGTGCCATCGTGCGCCAGGATCCGGACGTGATTTTGGTGGGTGAAATCCGCGATGAGGAAACGGCTGACATTTCGCTCAACGCCGCCCTCACTGGACACTTGGTGCTTTCGACGCTCCACACCAACAACGCGCCGGCTTCCATTCCGAGATTCATCGAGCTCGGGGTCAAACCGAACCTGATCGCCCCTTCGGTGAACGCTTTCATCGCGCAAAGGCTCGTGCGCAAGCTTTGCGATTGCAAGGAAGCCTATGAGCCGGCCAAAGAGACTCTTGATTCCATCAAGAAGATCCTAGCAATCATCTCCCCGAAAGCCAGGGTGGAAATCCCGAAGGACGTGCATACGCTGTACAGGCCCAAGGGCTGTGCGAAATGCCACAACCTGGGTTATAAGGGAAGGGTCGGAATTTTCGAAGTGCTCACGATCACCGAATCGATCGAGAAGTTGATTTTGGAAATGGGTGGGGAGAGGGAAATCGCCCAGGCCGCTATCGAGGACGGCATGATCACCATGGCGCAGGACGGGATCCTTAAGGCCGTCGAAGGCATAACCTCCATGGAAGAGGTTTGGAGCGCCACCGGACAGACGGATTTTTTGGAGGAGATATATGAGAAACTGATGGAGCAGTCGCTTTCCAGATCGATCCTGGTCATGGAGGATGACATGAAAACCATCTCGGAAAACATATCTTCGTTGGAAAAATTCGCCGAATTCATCGCCAAAGCCAACCAGAAGGAGATAGCCAGGTTCGTTTTCGGCGCTTCGCTTCTTCTGGGCGTCGGGGACATCCATATCGAGCCGGAAGAGGACGGAGTCAAAATCCGTTTCAGGATGGACGGGATCCTCAAGACCGCGGCTACGATCCCA
>LCPX01000044.1 GCA_001003855.1 Candidatus Moranbacteria bacterium GW2011_GWE1_49_15
ATTTTTCCGGATTTTCCGTCAAAAAAAACATACCAGGTCGCCATACCTGCCACGAAAAGTACCGTAATCGCAATTGAGATCGTTTTTTTCTTATCCATATGTCTTTTATAATACGAAAATACTACGTCTTTATTTTAGACCAAAGAAAAAGGCGGGTCCACCCCGCCTTTCTACCGATATATCTATTATAGCACGAATTTTGCCTAAAATCAAGTTCTATTCCCCCTTTTTCCCAAACCTCTCGAAGGCCCGAAGGACCTCGATCGGGGTGGCGAAAACCACCGTATTGGACTGGTCGGAGGAAAGATCGTTCAAGGTGTGCAAAGTCCGAAGATGCAAGGCCCCCTCATGGCCTGAAAGGATACTGGCCGCCTTGGCGATGTTTTCGGAGGCAATGACCTCCCCCTCCGCCTTGATGATGACCGCCCTCTTCTCCCTCTCGGCCTCGGCCTGCTTGCCGATAACCCTCTTCATCTCCTCCGGAAGGGTGACATCCTTGAGTTCGACTGACTGCACTTCGATTCCCCAGGCGTCCGACGCTTTGTCAACGATCAATCTGATCTTTTCTGCGATCGCGTCGCGGGAAGAAAGCAATTGGTCCAGATCGACTTCGCCGACCACGTTCCTCATCGTGGTCTGGGCCAACTGGGAAACCGCGAACAAAAAGTTCTCGACTTCGATGATCGCCTTTTCCGAATTGGAAACCCTGTAATAAATGACCGCATTGACCCTGACGGAGATATTGTCTTTCGTGATCGCCTCCTGGTCCGGAACGTCCACCGCACGCACACGGATGTCCACTTTCTGATAGCTCTGGAAAATCGGGATGACCAATCTCCAGCCTGGCTCCATGATGCCGATGTACTTTCCCAACATGAACTTCACGCCCTTTTCATATTGGTTGATCTGCTTGATGGAAACAAGCAGGACCGCAATGATAAAAATTAGGATTCCTGACATATGATTTTAGTTATTAATTATTAATTATCGGGTAATTGATAACCGGTGACCGATAACGGAAATCTACTTCACTTCGTAATTTAGCCCCATCTCCACCACTATTTCCTGGGTTCCTGTCGGAACGTCCGCAACGGAAGCTTCTTTCACGGCTCCGCCTATTCCCAACCCGTAAACCGGTCTGGGCTCGGGGGATCCGACGACGTTCTCATACCAACCGACTATTTTTCCCAATCTGGTCCCGGTCACCTGGCTGAGTTCGGCCGCTTTGGCCTGGGCGTCCGCCACCGCCAAAATCCTGGCTTGTTGGCGAAGGTCACTCACGCTTGAAACGTCGAAAGAAATCCCATTGACCTGGTTGGTCCCGGCTTTTCCGGCCTCCGAGATAACTTTACTCACGGCATACTTGTCCTCCTGGATGTTTTCCACTTTTATGGAAAGCTGCTGGGAAGCGTTGTACCCGGACAATTCCGAAGTCCCGTCCTTGTAATCATATTGCGGATAGACGGAATAGTTCTGCGTTTTGATGTTTTCCCTCGGGACGCCGGATCCTTCGACGGAAGCGACAACCTGGCTTATTTTCTCATTCAACTGGTTGAGCGCGCTCTCGGCCGTGGGCGCCTTGTCTATCTGCACCCCGAGCGTCACGGTGGCGATATCCGGCTGATAAATCACTTTCCCTTCCCCGGTGACGGTCACCTGGTTTTTTTCCGGATCCACGATCCTTTCGCGCACGAGCGCCGTGATAACAATAGCCCCGACCAGCATGAGGGCGACAAACGCCAAGACAGTTTTGGGTTCTCCCCACCTTCCGAACATGGAAACGTTTTTCTCTTCCATAGTAAAAAGATTAGATATTAGCCTGATTACATAATACCATATTTGGAGCTGGAAAGTTCAAAAAAGGCGTTTTTTCGTGCTATAATGAAACCATTAAGCCAAAAAACAGACTAATATTTCTATCACATAATCAACACCATGTCAAGCACATTCCAAGCAGGACAAACTGTTTTTTAAGAGCCTATATGCATATTAGAAACTCCTTAAATTTTCCAAAATATAATCCTCGCTGATCCACTTTTTCCGAAGCTCTCCCGCCACGTAAAATGATCCGGTTATCAAAATAGCATCGTTCTTTTCCGCTTTTTCCAAAACCCCGTTGGCCGCTTCGAAAAGAGCCGGCTCGGTTTCAAAAACCGCCCCGGCCTTCAAGAAAGGTGTCGACATTTTTTTCAGTCTTTCTGGATCGACGCTTTTCCCGTACACGAGATTCGTCGCGACGACATAATCGGCTTTCGGGATGATCCGCTCCAGGATTTTTTCAGCCTCCTTGGTTTCGGAAATACCGACCACTAAAAACAATTTCCTATATTCCAATTTTTCCAAATTGGAAACCGTACTCTTTATTTTTTCCTTGTTGTGCGCTCCGTCCAAAATGACCAGCGGCTCGTGCCGCACGATTTCAAACCGGCACGGAAGATCGGCTTTGGAAATCCCTTCGACAATACTTTCATTTGAAATTCCCAAATGCTTGGAAATCGCATAAGCCAAAGAAATGTTTCGCGCCTGGTGATCCCCCCAAAGCTTGCAATCGATCTCATTTTCGATTCCGGGCAATCTCACTTTCATCCTGTTTCCCCCGTAAACGACGCTTTCGCACATATTCGGAACCGTTGTCATCCGCGCGTTTTTTTGTTCGCATTCGTTTTTGAAAATCGCAAGCAGTTCTTCGTCTTTTTCCGTCGTGAAAAGCGCCGAGCCTTCCTTCACTATCCCTACTTTCTCGAAGGCGATCTTTTCCAAAGTGTCGCCGATGATCTGCATATGGTCATGTCCGATATTCGTTATGACCGATATTTCGTTTTTTTCGATGACGTTCGAAGCGTCATGCCTTCCTCCGCAGCCGACTTCCAAAACCACCCACTCGCAACCTTTTCTTTTGAAATGCAAAAATCCCATCAGCATGAAGATTTCGAAATATGAAGGCCTTCCCCACGGGCAACCGTCGGCCGATTTCCCGATGAGCGGCTTCAATTCATCCACCATGCCGACGAATTCATCAGGGTAAACATATGTCCCGTCAATCGAAATCTTCTCGATGGAAGTCGTCGGAAACGGCGAAGTGAACAGGCCCGTTTTCTTCCCGGAAGCGGTCAGGATATTCTGTATCATGGTGGAAACGGAACCCTTGCCCGAAGTCCCGGTCACATGCACATATTTCATGCCGCGGTGCGGATTTCCCAACAAATCCAAAAACCACGCCATCTTTTTCAAATAAAAATCCGGCCTACTTGAGGCGGCCGGTTCAAAAGAACCGTTCGCCATCAACGGCAGGTTTTCCAGGTATTCCACGGCTTCGTGATATTTTCGGAATCTTTTCATAGGATGGATTATAATGTTTTTCCAATAAAACACAAATAGAAAACCGCCCCGACGGACGGTTCTCAAAATAAACCCCAAATTGCCCTAGTTCCTGATTTTTTTCCAAAACTCCTCTCCCAAAACCCCCACCGCCACCAAGAAAAATACGAACGCGAACAGCCATCCGAAAATAGGAATGAAGCTGACGATCGAAAGCAAGAATACTCCGAGCGCGGCGTTGAGCCAACTGACTTCGATCTCCTGTTTCTTGAGCAGGATTTTCGCGATCCAACTGCCCAAGATGACGGCGTTCACGAACATCGCCAGCACGACCAGCAGGACATAGGCGAGAAGCAAAACCCCTCCGACCGCCGCTCCCAAAAATGTCACGAACAAGATCACCGAAACTACCGGAACCACCAGAAAGACGATAAGTCCCCCGACCAGCTCGTGACCGAAATTACCCATGGCCGTTTTCGAGAGATCGGTCATCTGTCTCTTGAAAAATATCGCCAGCACCGAAACCAGAACTATCGCGGACAAGAACTTCATGAGCCCGATGAAACCGAGCAGTCCCGCCACCTCCCCTCGGATATTCTTCCGGCCCATTTCCAACTGGTTGAATTTCGTGGCTCCCTTGATGGCGGCTCCGCCGACGATGTCGGCTTTCACGGGAGAACTGTAAATAAGATCGCCTTCGATAACGGCGTCCTTTCCTATCATCAACCTCTCGGTGCCGATAACCGTCAAATTCCCGGCGACTTTCCCGTTCACGACGATTTCACCCGCACCGATCTGGAGATCCCCGTTCACATCCCCGTCGATCACCACTCTTCCGCCTGCCAAAATCGCATCTTTACCGATCATGATGCCTTTGACCACCTGCACCGAGCCTCCGGCCGCCGCCAAATCGCCCGCGATATCGTTACCGATAACTATCTGCCCGCCGGCTATCCTGACGTCATCCTTAACCTCCCCCGTCAGATTCACGTTTCCCCCGGCCAAAATCACATCCCCCTCCACAATTCCCGTCACCAACACGTTCCCCGACGTTGCCGGCCACCGCGATGTTGCCGGACCCCACATAAAGGTTATCCTCCACGGTCTCGTTTTTCCCGAGCGAATATTCATTGCCGCTGCCGAGCGTCGCCGCCAAGGCGAAAACGGGCACCGTCAAAAACAGCGCCGAAAAAAACAGGACTCCCTTCCTCATTTTTCCCATAAGCAAAAAATTAAAAAAATTATAACCTGCACACTATTACAACAAAAAAGAAGGGATATTCCCCCTTCTTTTCCTATGCATCAATCATATCACATTTCGGTCAATCCCTCCAAGCCTTTTTCAAGATCCCGTTGATCGCGTCCTCATCGTCACAGGAATATTTTTCCGAAGCCAAATAATAATTCTCCTTGGCCCCGTGGCATCCGCCGTTCCCATAAGGCAAAATGGCCATTATCGGCAGCATGAAACCGTTGCCTCTTGAAAGGAAATAGGTATGCAGATCCTTGAGGGTCTTTTTTCTCATATCCGAATCCATCCTGGCGAAATTGCTCATGTCGTCCCCGACCTTAGGCGTCCAGTCCAGGTGCAAAAAGACGTTATTGGCTTTGCTGGCGAAAGTCTTATGCCAAAGCAATGCCCAGCACCAATCCCCCGGTTTTTTCCACCACCTCGAAGAGCAAGCTCCCTGCTGGATAGATCCGTCGCTTTTGAGGCCCACTCCGCCGTCGAGAAAATCGAAATTCTTAAGATATTTCTCATCAGTAATGTCGTTGGTCTGCGCGCCGATCACGATCTCCATCCCCTTGGAAGCGGCGTACTCCTTCATCTCTTCGATGATCTCCGGGACCACCGGATCGGAAAGATTGTCGCTGTCCTGATAGAAAATCTGGCCGAACAGGAATGATTGGATGCCTATGTCCATAGCCTCCCGGGTGATCTGGCGGAGATATTTTCTATACTCCTCCGATTCGAAAGAAGGGATGCAAATGTTCTTTTTCCAAAAATCCTCCTGCCCGTCCTTGCACATCTTTTCAAAGTTGAACCGCCTGTCGCCTTCCTCGTAAGTATAAAGCGTCTTGGTGTTGACCGCTTCGGCGATGAACATGCCGAATACCGCCTCGTCCTTCTGTTTCTTTATATCCTTGATTATCTTGCTCGCTTTGTCGAAATCCGGATCATCGGCCCAGGTCTCGAGCGCCCGATGGAAATAATAGCAATCGGAACGGCGGGCCAGCCTCATGGACTCCTTCGGATCCCCACCGAAACCGTTGAGTAGTCCGTCGGCCACGCACCCTTGCGCCTTCATCCTTTCGATGTCTGGCGGAGGTGGCGGTGGAAGCGGGATCAGATTGGTCGGAACCGGAGGAATCGACGCCACGATCTCGTCCACGGAAGAAAGTTCCGAAATCTCAGCCGGCTCGATTTCGAAGCTCCGCGATTCCCTCACCAAAAAATACCCGACCCCGACGGCGTCAAGCAAGATGATCAGTACGGCTACCCAAGATTTTATCTGCAAATTCTTCAGCATATCTATTCCAAGTATACATCATGTAATACCAAAATGAACCCGCTTTCTTTTGGAAGCCCGAACCGACAAGACATATCCTTGCTTTACCTCTTGAAATGTGAGATATTGGGAAACAATGTCCAGATAAAAGAAGCCGGATCTTTGACAACCTTATTCGCTCAATAATGAGCACCAACACAGGGAGGAGCCTAATGAAAAAAGTTTTTGAAATCAAAGGCGTGCATTTTGATCCGGTATTCGTACAATCAGGCACGTTGAATTTCGGCGGCGAAGGATGGCGATACCACAAACCGCTGAAGGTCGTCCTGCCGGAAAGGTTCGATTTCTCCGGAACGACGGACGTTTCCAAGACGACCACGTTCGCCCCGCGGCAAGGAAACATGCCTCTTGACGGAAACTTGCAACCGAAGGAACTGTTTCCCAAATGCATCTATGTCGACCACGCCAAAGGGATCGCGCTCAACGCGGTCGGCCTCAGCGGACCAGGAATGCCGGCCCTTCTGGAAAGAAGGATTTTGCAAAACAAAACCAGACCTTCGATCATTTCGATCATGGCCGCGGACGGAAAGACCACGAATGAACGGCTGGAAGAAACCGACAGACTCGGCTTAGTCCTGGCGAAAGCGAAGGGCTCTTTCCGTGCCCCATTCGGCGTCGAAAATAACATCTCCTGCCCGAACACCGACCATGATCCCGCCGAAAAAGCGAAGCAGGAAAAAGCGCTGGCAGAAGAAGTTATCGAGCAAGGACGCATCCTGCGGCATCATCTGGGTTCCGACGCCGTACAAGGAATCAAGATCAACCCGCTCATGACTACCCGCACCGCCCTTCTGATCCAAGACTCCGGGGTATACGACTACATCATGGTTTCAAACACGATTCCTTGGTTAGAACTTCCGGAATGGATCGACTGGCGAAAACTGTTCGGATCCGAAACCTCTCCTCTCATCAAGCGAGGACTCAAACAACCCGGCGGACTGTCGGGAGCACCTTTGCTTCCCATCGTCATGCGCTGGATCATCGAAGCCCGCGCGGCCGGAATCACCATCCCGATCATCGCAGGCGGAGGCGTCCTGCATCCCAAGGACGTGGATATCCTTTATTTCGCCGGGGCCACCTCCATCTCCCTGGGATCCGTGGCTTTCTTGAAACCCCATAACGTACAACCGATCATCAAACGGGCCAATCAACTTTTCGGAGGGATCTATGAATACTGAAACTATCACCATATGCCGTCCTGACGACATGCACGTCCATTTACGGGAAGGAGAAACTCTCAGCAACGTCCTCCCCTACACCTCCAGCATATTCGCCCGCGGCGTCGTGATGGGAAACCTCCCGGAACCGATAGCCACGGCTTCGGATGTCGAACGCTACCGCGAAGAAATCCTTTCCGTCGCGCCTGATTTTTCGCCCATCATGAGCATCATGCTGACCGAAAGCACCACACCGGAAACCCTGGAGAAAGCTTGCCGGGCCGGAGTCAAAGTCCTGAAATTCATTCCAGGAAACATCTCCACGGGATCGGCAAAAAAACTCGACCTTCCGCATCTGCGGAAACTCACGCCCTTGTTGGAAAAAGTGCGCGATTTAGGAATGGTATTCTCATGTCATTTCGAGTGCGGATTTCATCCCAATGGCGCACCCATTCCGAAAATCCACCAGGAGAATTTCGCGATTCGGCACGCCAAGCATGTGGCTGATTTCGTGCCTGATTTGAAAATGGTGGTAGAGCACGTGACCACCGAGAGGATGATCGATTTTATCTTCTGGGAAGCTCCGGACAACATCGCCGCGACCATCACCGCCCACCACGCGATCCTGCTCTATGACGACGTTTGCGACAAGGATGATTCCGTACGCAACCCGCTGCATTACTGCAAACCGGTGGCGAAACATGAAGCGGATCGAATGAAATTGCGCCAAATGATGACCACTGGGAATAGAAAGTTCTTCTTCGGTTCCGACACCGCCCCGCATCCGCTCTGGAAAAAGCGCGGCCCCAATCCCGCGGCCGGCATCTTTAGCGCCCCAGTGGCACTTCCTTTACTCTGCCAAATATTCGAAGAAGAAGACGCCCTGGAGAACCTGGAAAAATTCGTTTCGAAAAATGGCGCCGATTTCTACGGCCTGCCACGCAACCAAGGAACCATCACTCTCAAAAAAGAGTCCTGGACCGTCCCCGAAGTCCTCGAAGGGACCACGGTCTTCATGGGCGGCAAAACATTGGACTGGAAAGTCTGCTAATGTGCGGCTTCCTAAAACCGAAAAGCCCGTTCACTTCACGCGAAGTGGACGGGCTTTATTTTTACAAAAAAACACTTTGAAAAATCAAAGTGTCTCGCATTTCATATCTGCATTTCGTATTTGGAATTCCGTATTTTTATCTGAACATTGCGAAGCGCGTTTCTGAATCCCAGCGCACGAGCGTTAAAAAATTTTGAAACGCAGCGTAGCGGAGTGTAAATTTTAATTGGCTTTCAAAATCTTTGATTTTGTCCAGACAATATATACCCGTAGGGTGCAGCGAGTAAGCGCCGGGATTCAGCCAGCGCGAGCACGTTCGGCATTTCTTTTGTTACGTTTCTTCATGCGAAGAAAAGTAAGACCACACGTCATTCCTTCTGCTTCATCTGGTGAAGATAGATTATGCGCATTTTCTCCATTTTCGCAGGCAACTTACGGAAAATCCTTTCATATTCCTTCATGCTTATCGTCTGCAAGGCCCTGCTTTTATTTTTCAAAGCGAAATCTATTTTATGGAATCTTTTCAATATTTCCAAAACTCCGATACCCAAAAACAGGAACGACAGGGATATCATCACGTCTTTTTTCCAAGAAGCACTTTTCTCCAAAACGCTTCCCGCTTTCCTCAAGAAAGAATCGATTTCGTTTTTGAAAACCGAAACTCTGTTTCCCGCATTCGCTATGAAGTTACCTTTGCCGGCAGCCAGGGAACTGTCGATTAAAATAGCCTTTCCGTTTTCAAGCGGAGCCGCTTCCTCTTTTTGGGCCACCTTTTTCTCAGGAGCCGCCACCACCACGCCGCGGTTCCCGAACTGCTGGACCGTGATTATGGTTTCCTTGCCGTTCACCGTCCCGCTGACCACCGCCACACCGATTTCATTGAACTGCTCTCCCAGAATGTTTTTGCGGTGCGTCGCGCTGCCCATCAGCGCTTCGTTCTGTTTTTCGGCGCTCTTGAAATTTATGGCCAAATTCTCCCCGGCGAACTTATAATCATAGCCGGCTTTCCCGATCCAGTGCCATGGAGTCAGTCCCTCGGGCGAAGTGTGCGCGAAATAATCCTTGGAAAGCATGTCCTGGGCTTTTTCCTGCGCAGCTTTTGCAAGATCCTCATTTTGCGCCAAAAGGACCAGTCCCGCTTTTTCCCTTTCCGAATTGATAAGATCGATCACGTTTTCAGCCGTTATCTGGCTGGCCGAAACCGGCAAAGCCCAAAAGGCTCCGCCGCATAAGGCAAAAAGGGTGAAAATTGTGATTTTTATATCTGTTTTTTGCATAAAGTAAATTGGTATTTGCCCGGGGCAAGCCCCGGACCCTTCGGGTTACGCAGTAATCTGCGGCGCAATTAAGCCAATTTGTTATCTGCTCTCGCTCGGAAATGAAAGCTTACTTTCATTTCTCTCACTTCGTTTGATAATAAAAGAAAAAGGGCGCTCCGCGAGGAAACACCCTTCTATTTATCTTCTTCTATTATACACCCAAAAAGGAGAAAAGTCAAGGATTATCGATCAAATTCACGCAGGTAGCCCATGGCCTCCTCGAGCATCTTTTCCAGAAAATCCATCTCTTCCTTTTTCATTTTTCCCCTATTGCGTTTCATGAAAATCTCAAGCACTCCCGGATTGATGAAGCTGATCTTGTCCGCCATCTGCAGATATTTCCCTTCCTTGGTCCTGGGCTTGCCTTTCAGGCCGTGGTGTAAGATGCAATCCGCGATCTTATCATTCAAAATAAAATTCTCCTTTTCCAAAATCCCGATTCCCTTTTCCGCATGATCTTGCTCGCTCTCGACATAACCGATATCATGGAGCCAGCCGGCCATTTCCAAGACCTCCCTGTCGACCGACCCGTCCCCCTCCGAAAGGGCTAGTGCTGTCTTGGTCACAGCCTTG
>LCPX01000045.1 GCA_001003855.1 Candidatus Moranbacteria bacterium GW2011_GWE1_49_15
ATCTGGGGGTAGGTGGCCTGGATGGCTTTTTGCGCGGCCTCCTCCAAAATCATGTTGGATCCGACTTTCTTTTCCACGATGTCCCTAGGGGCTTTTCCCGAACGGAATCCGGGGATTTTCATTTCCTTGGAAATTTCCGCCACCGCTTCATCTATATACTTTTTCCATTCGTCCCAACCTACAGTTATCTTCATTTCCACCTCGGATTTGGGAAGTTTTTTTATCTCTGCGTTTGCCATGATATTTTCATCCTTACTTGGTTAAATTATCCTCGTCTCCGCGACCTCCTGGGCGGCGGTCCCGCTGTTATTTTTTCGGATACTCCTTCTCATAAAGCTTCATGCCTTTTTTGACGGCGGCCTCGGCCTTGTCTTTCCCCTGGAAACCTTTTATCTCGACGACTTTGCCCTCGATCGTCTTGTATGTCTCAAAGAAGTGCTTGATTTCCTTGAGGGTATAAGGGTTTATATCCTTGAGGTCTTTGACGTTGTCCCATCTCGGATCGCTGTCGGGAACCGCGATCAACTTGTCATCGCCTTCTCCTCCGTCGATCATCTTCATGATCCCCACCGGCCTGGCTTCCACCAGGATTCCAGGGGCCAACGGATAGGTCGAAAGCACGACCACGTCCAACGCGTCGTTATCCTCCCAAAGCGTCTGCGGAACGAATCCGTAATCGAAAGGATAGTCCTGCGAAGTCTTCATCGCGCGATCGAGCTTGATGAGTCCGGTATGCTTGTCGATCTCATATTTATTCTTCGATCCTTTGGGAATTTCAATGATGACGTTCACGAGTTCCGGGATGTTCTCCCCCGCTGAGATTTCATGCCACAAATTCATATTCGTTAGTTTTTAGCTTATAGCTAACAGCTTATAGGCTAAATTATTACCAATTGATTAAAAAAGCTTAACTAATTTTTAATTTCCAATTTTAAATTTTGAATGAATTTTTATTTTTTTAATTTTAAAACATTCACTCATTCGTGTTTGATTCAAAATTCGAAATTCATAATTCAAAATTCATGTGCGGTATTATTCGGCGGCTTCTTCCTCTGAAGACTCTTTAGCCTCTTCCTCGGCTTCAATCTTCGCTTCGCCGACGACGTCTATCCTCCAACCTGTCAACTTGGCGGCCAAGCGCACGTTCTGTCCCTGTTTTCCGATAGCCAACGAAAGTTGGTCCTCGGGAACCTTCACGATCGCCTGCTTGTTCTCCTCGTTCGTCTCGACGGCAAGGACTTTGGCAGGACTGATGGCGGAAGCGATGAATTTCTCAGGCTTCTCGTTCCATTCGATGATATCTATTTTCTCTCCTCCCAATTCGTCGATGACGGCCTGGACCCTGGTCCCTTTCTGGCCGACGCACGAACCGATAGGGTCGATTCCTTCCTCGTTCGAAGAAACTGCTATCTTGCTTCTGGATCCCGCTTCGCGGGCTATGGATTTGATTTCCACGGTGCCTGCGAATATTTCCGGAACTTCCAATTCGAAAAGTTTCCTGACCATCTCGCCATGGGTGCGGCTAAGAGTCATCCCAGGTCCCTTAGGATCTGATTCCACTTTCGAAAGATAAACCTTGATCCTCTGGCCTATTCTGTATGATTCGCCCCTGACCTGTTCGGACGGAAAAAGGACGCCGACGGATTTTCCGAGATCGACATACACGTTCCTGCCTTCCACTCTCTGGACCGTTCCGCTGACCACTTCGCCTTCCTTCTCCTTATATTCGCTGAACATCGATTCCCTTTCGGCCTCCCTGATCCTTTGGATGATGACCTGCTTGGCCGTTTGGGCCGCGACACGTCCGTAATCATCCTTGGACTCCAGTTCCATCTCGATGATATCTCCGATCTTGGCGCCTTTTTTAAGTTTCTTGGCGTCTTCGACGGTTATGTCCCTCTCGGGATTATACCTAGGCAATTTGTCTTCGCCATCCTCTTCCATCAGTTCCTCCCTGTCATCCCTGTGTCCCCCTTTGGCGGGCTCGACCTCGGCTTCAGCTTCGGCGGCCAACTCGTCCTCGCTCAAAAACTCCCTGACGGTCTCATCGACGACGTCTTTCACCAAATAGAATTTGGTTCCGCCGGTAACGGCATCGAACTCGGCCCTGATCTTCTGGCCCCTTTTGCCGTAGTCCTTCTTGTAGGCCGCGGCCAAAGCGGCTTCGATGATCTCGATCACTTTTTCTTTGGCGATCCCTTTTTCATCGGCGATCTGCATTATCGCGCTGCCGAATTCACCGAGCCTGCCGCTCAGCGATTCGCTTTCCTCCTGCTGCACTTTTTTTCTTGCCATTTGGTTTGTATTGCTAATAGTTAAACCGCTAATTATAATCCCGCTTAAAATACCGACGATGCCGTTTGCCGACATACTTAGTACAGCCATTTAAAGAAAAAAGTCCGCCTTCCAGCGAACCGTTCCTAATGCTATCCTAAGCCCATTATATCAAACAAAGTGGCCCGTGTCAATCATGGGCGCTGATCCCCTAGAAGTAGGGGAAAGCCCCCGTCAGGGCCCTGGAAATGGCCTGGATGATGATGAAACCGGAAAGCCCCACCAAGACTCCGACACTGGACCATTTCATGTTCCTCTTGGCCGTGTCGATCTGACTCTCGTCCCCGGCCGAAGTGACGTATTGGATGCCGGAAATCACGAAAGCCATGATACTCAAGATGCCAAAAATGGCCATGACCCAGATAAGGAAACCGCTGATGATGTCGTATATGGGGGCCGTCGAAAGGCCTTCCACCACCGGGAAGCACCCCCCGCCTATATTTTCAAAATCACCCTCACAACCGGCGCCGCCTCCTGCCGGCAAAGATCCGCCGTTCGTCGGAGCCAGCGAAGGATCCTGGATCGGCATCTGTCCGCCGGTCTGATTACCTTCCAACTGGGGCAAAGTGTCGACGGTCGTCGGAGCCTGGCATTGTGTCATGCAATAAGATGTGGGATTCGTGTCGAAACAACCGCACGGGTTGGACGGGGAGGTCTGCGCCTGGACGGTACCGGCCGCGATCGAAACGACCACCCCGAAGATTATTCCGAAAAAAACTTTTTTTATTTCCATATTTGTTTTAGAAATTCCTATTATAACCGGTCAGCCATCTTTGGGCGGCTTGGATGACGATGAACCCCGAAAGTCCCACGACGATTCCAATGATAGAATTGACCATGGCTGTCTTGGCCTTGTCTATCTGTCCGGTGTCACCGGCGGCCGTCAGATAGAGGATTCCCGAAATGATGAAGCCGAGTACTCCCAGAATTCCGAACACCGCCATGATCCAGGTGAGAAACGTGCTCAAAATCCCCAGGATGCTTCCCTGCGGGAGGCCATATCCCGCCGCGTTGTCGACGATCGGATTGCCGCTCCCGACGAAGACCTGGGCCGACGCCATCAAGGGTAGAAATGAAAATGCTAGCGAATGGTAGAAGATTTTTCTTATTTTATTTTTCATCGAAGAAAGGCTTAATGTTTTTTCCATTATACCACAAATGTTTCCAAACAAAAAAGCGTCCCGACGAATCGGGACGCCCTTCCTGATAGTTTCGCGAAACTAACTAGAACGATGTGCTGTTTCCTCCGAGCAAAGCCTGTACGGCCCTGATGATGATGAGACCCAAGAGGGCCACCACTACTCCGACGATGGAATATATCATGGCGGTCTTGGCCTTTCCTATCTGGCCTTCGTCTCCGGCAGCCGTGAGGTAAAGGATACCAGCGATGATGAAACCGATGACTCCCAGGATTCCGACTACGATGAGCAGCCAGTTCATGAGGGACGTCATGATATCCAAAATACTTCCCTGCGGAAGACCCGTTCCTCCGAGCCTGGCGTCGATCTGTGCTGAAACCAGCGCAGGAGCCAAGGACATAAGGGAAACGGCACCGTAACCTATTCTTCTGAATTTATTCATATCACACCTCCTCCTAGTTTAATTTTTATTTTTATATTCAACCTCCGATTATCGAGCTGATGTTTTTAACTATCACGAGAGCGCCGAGCGCCACCGCGATCCCGACGACGGAATATACCGCCGATTTTTTCGCGACCGTCATCCGCCTCTCGTCTCCCGCGGAAGTCACGTACATTATTCCGCTGATCACTAACGCTATTATAGCAAGAACTCCGACGATGGACAACAGAAAATTCAAGATACTTGCCAGGATGGTCGAAACTCTGGGAGCGTCGGAAATGATTCCCGCCTGCGCCGTCTCTATTATGTGGATCATGGTTCTATTTTCTGAGGTCGACGGTATTTCCCGAAACCTTCGGTCCGGATTTCACGTCGCCGTCGTCATATTTTATATCCCCTCCGTCTTTGTCCTCTATGAATCCCATCGGAGTGATCTTGAAGACCGGCTTGGCCGACGGCTGCACCGCTTGCTGTTTGCGTTTCATTTCCCTGATCCTCTCCATCAAATCGTCTTCTTCGTGCGGTTTTTGCGGGAAAGCCTGCCTTGCCTGGACGGGAGCGCTAGGGGCGTTTTTTATCGGGGCTTTCGGCGCGGCGGACGGAACCTGGATTTTCGGCGCACTGCCGACAGAAGTCTTCGGCGCGGCCGCCGGGACGGAAGCGGGATTGGAATAAAATTCCTTATGTTCGGAAAATTTCTTTTGTTCGTCACTCCTTTTTTCCGTCGGAAAGGTCTGCGGCGAAGAGAACCTTATGCTGTTGCCTTGTCCGGGAACGGGAACCGATTGCGGAGCCGGTACCGGATTGGAAACGGGTGCGGGTGAGGACTGAGCGGCTCCGCTTTCCTCCATCATCCTTCTTTTCACCGCTTCGGCCGGATTCCAAACCCTCCTCGGATTTTCTTGATTGGGGATTTCCTGCTTTCTCGGAGGGATGGAATATGCCTCCTGCTGCAAAGATGCGAGGGGATTGCTTCTTCTTTTGTTCTCAAAATCATTTTTCTGAACGGTCGAAGCGGTCGGTCTGGCAGGAGCGGCGAAGGACTGGCGGGATTGCGTTTGCGGAGCATGCATTCCGCTTTGGAACGCGCCTTGCGCTGCGGGTTGCGGCTGCGGCGCGCTTTGCCTTGCCGGAACCGGCTTGGGACTCGCGCTGAAATAATTTTCCACTTTCTTTTCCATAGCGGGCTTCGTCGAAGAAACCTTCTCCCTTGCGGAACTGTTTTCCGGCATGTCCTGCTCCGTCTTGTTTTCGAAAAGTATTTTTTGGAGCGCGGGGTCGACGTTCACCTCGCCGTCACCGTCGAGGGATTTCAAAATTTCAGCCAACCTTCTCCTTTCCAAAGAAGAAAGTTTCTTGGCGTTGTTGCTATGGAAAAGATAATTTCCCCTTTCGATCGAACCGTGTTTTTGCGCCCCTAGGTTGTCATGGTAATCGGCGATCCAATTTTTGATCGAAGGCTTCACCAGTTCCGGGAAAACCCTGAGCTTGATCGGCCCGGATGTTATCATCTGTTCTCCGAGTTTCTCATATTTTTTGAGCGCCGCCGCGATCGGAACGCTTTCCATCCTTTCCGCTTTCTCCTCGGTCTGCGTCTTTTGCGTGAGGATTTTGGAAATAGCAACCTTTATTCTTGATATCGCGTCGATGTCCAATCTTTGGAAAGCTTTTCCCAAAACCAAATCCAGTTGTTCGCGCATTATGTCGCCACATACCAGAGCGCGCA
>LCPX01000046.1:0-2396 GCA_001003855.1 Candidatus Moranbacteria bacterium GW2011_GWE1_49_15
TCCATGCGCGTGGACGACGTATTGCAAGCCATCCAGGATTTGGGCGGGAATTTGGTTTTGGATGTGGATCTTTTCGATATCTTCGATTTCGCTGACGGCTCCACGAGCTTCGCGTTCCATGTCATGCTCGGAGCCGAGGACAGGACTCTTAGGAGCCCGGAAATCGACGAGGCCATGGCGAAAATTATGGAGGGATTGGAGAAGGAGCACGGGATGGAAATTAGAAAATAGGAAGCCGGCGGAGTTTTTTGGGGATGTGGCAAGGGAGATTTTTTGGGGACGGGGAAAACTGGAAAAAACAAGCAAGCGGACCGGGGCGTTGGAAAACAGGCCCCGGTTTTTGTGTCTCCCGGTAGACTATTGACAAAAAAAATATATGTGGTAGTATATTGTGAAGCCATAAATTCGTAAATTTTATTATAAAAAGATGAGCAAATCCGCCAATAATGAAAAAAACAGCAAGGGAGTGTCCTTCATCGGAGCCCTTGAGAATATCATTTCGAATTTGCCCCAAAGATCCCAGGAAATCATCTGGAGCCGTTACGGTATCGACGGTACCGGCGTCGCCACTCTTGAGGAGATAGGCAGGAAATTCGGCATCACCCGCGAGAGGGTCAGGCAGGTGATCAGGGAAGTTTGCAAGAAAGTCAAAGCGAGGTCACAGTCGTCCGTTTTGTCGGAGGTGCGCGAAAAAATCATGTTTACTTTGTCTTCCAATGATGGTATAATGGAGGAAGAAAAACTTCTCAGCGCCTTGGGAAATGCAGACAGGAAGCAGAAGGGTGCGGCTAGGTTTTTCTTGGAATGCCTCAATGAAGTGGAGGAATTCGAAATAAGGAACATCACTGAGAAATCGTTCAGGATGCCGGGCTTTGATGAGGCCGGATGGAAGAATGTGAAAAACGAAGTGGTTGAGATATTGAAAAAGAAGAATTCTCCATTGACGGAGAAATCCCTTTTCGAAGAATTTTCAAAAACGGAAATCGGAAAGAATATCGACAAAGGCATGCTGTTCAATTACCTGGCCGTTTCGACGGAGATAAAGAGGAATACTTTCGGAAAATGGGGATTGTCCAAATGGAAAGAAGTGAATCCTAAGGGGACCAGGGACAAGGCGTACTTGGTGCTCAAGGAGAATGGGGAGCCGATGCATTTCAAAGATATAGCAAGCGAAATAGATAAGAGCGGACTCAACAAGAAAAAGACCCATCCGCAGACAGTGCACAACGAACTTATCAAGGACAAGAAATTCGTCCTGGTAGGAAGGGGAATATACGCGTTGGCCGAATGGGGATATGAGAAAGGGACGGTCAAGGACGTTTTGGAAGACATATTGAAAAAGCATGCCGAGGCCATGACCAGAGAGGAAATCATAAAGGAGGTTTTGAAGGTCAGGCAGGTCAAGAAATCAACCGTCATCATCAATCTGAACAACTATTTCAAAAAGACCAAAGAAGGGACTTACTCGATGAAGAAATAACGGAAGTCATTCATTTTTTCTTTTTTAAAAAACAAAAATAAATGGAGATAATCGCACAGGCCGTCAGCGAGACCCTGGTCTCGCTGGGAACAATCGGAAATGTTTTCTCGGATACGTGGTATTGGATCCTACCGATACCTTTATATATTTTCTTCAAGCATTTCTGGATGGACCATATCAACGGGGCGTTCGCGGGCGCTATCGATTATGTCCTTTTGGAAATCATCCCGCCTAAAGATATCGAAAAAAGTCCCAAACCGATGGAGGCTTTGTATTTCGGTATGCAGGGAGCGGAAAAAGGTTTCAATGTCCTGGAAGAATTTTTGGACGGACAGATACCCGCGAAATTTTCCTTGGAATTGGTGAGCGACGGCGGGGAGATCCATCTTTACATCAGGACGCCGAGAAATTTCCGCAATTTGGTGGAAGCCCACCTTTATGCCCAATATCCGGATTGCGTGATAACCGAGGTTCCCGATTACGTGAACGACGTGCCGATAGTCACCCCCAATGAAAAATGGGACCTCTGGGGAACGGATTTCGAGTTCCAAAGGGACGACGCCTATCCGATCAGGACTTATCAGAATTTCGAGGAAAGCGTGACCGGAAAAATGATAGACCCGCTTTCCGGACTCATCGAGACGATGGCAAAACTTCCTCCCGGCCAAAAGATTTGGCTCCAAACCGTCATTTCCCCGCACTCCCCGTCATGGGGTTCGAAAGAGGGGAAGAAGACGGTGGACAAGCTGAAAGGCAAGGAAGCCAAGGTGGAAAGCGTTTTGGAAAACCTTTGGGGCGACGTGACGGACGTGGTCACCAGCCTCTGGACAGCCTTGTCCAGCCCGGTGGAGTTCGCCAAAAGCGATAAGAAGGATGAGCAACCTTTGGAGTTCCGGCTTTCACCGGGAGAAAAGGA
>LCPX01000046.1:2425-13008 GCA_001003855.1 Candidatus Moranbacteria bacterium GW2011_GWE1_49_15
AGGACCAAGATGAGATTTGTGTTGGTCGGGCGCAGGGAAAATTTCGACAAATCCAACGTTTCAGCTTTCATAGGAGGCATAAAGCAGTTCAATGACGACAGCTTGAACAGCCTGAAGCCCCAAAGCGCTTCGAAGACGTTCGCCAACTTCGTTTTCAAAAAGTCGCGCCTGAGATATAGGCAGAGAAAGATCCTTTCCAGATACAGGAGAAGGAATATGGACGGAGTGCTCTTCACTATGAGTACGGAAGAATTGGCCACCGTTTTCCATCTGCCCGACATGTCGGTGGTCGCTCCTACTTTGGCCAGGGTGGATTCGAAACGTGGCGGAGCGCCAGGCAATTTGCCGATAGAGTAAGTTTAAAATATTAACTACAACGCTAGTTATCATGGATAAAAACGAAATCACATTTTTCGCCAAGACTAATTTCCGCAACCAGGAAAGGGTTTTCGGCATAAAGACGGACGACCGCCGAAGGCATATGTATGTCATCGGGAAGACCGGTATGGGAAAGACGAACCTTCTGGAGAACATGGCAGTCCAGGATATACGCAACGGCCACGGAGTCTGCTTCATAGATCCGCACGGCGATACTGCTGAGAAGCTGATTAAGGCGATCCCGGAAGACCGCATCAAGGACGTGATATACGTCAATCCTGCCGACCAGAAATACCCGATTGCTTTCAACGTCATGGAAAAGGTGGATCCGGAATACAGGCACCTTATAGCCTCCGGCCTCATCGGGGTGTTTAAAAAGATCTGGGCCGATTCCTGGGGACCCCGTTTGGAATATATCCTTCGTAACGCCATTTTGGCGCTTTTGGAATATCCGGGAAGCACTCTCTTGGGAGTGACCAGGATCCTGGTAGACAAGAAGTACAGGCTGAAGGTCGTCGACAAGGTGACGGATCCGGTCGTGAAAATGTTTTGGATGGAGGAGTTCACGAAATGGAACGAGAGGGTTTTGCAGGAAGTCGTTTCTCCTATCCAGAACAAGGTCGGGCAATTCCTTTCGACTTCACTGATCAGGAACATCGTCGGCCAGACGACGTCGACTTTCGACGTGAGGAAGGCCATGGATGAAAGGAAGATTCTGATCCTCAACCTTTCCAAAGGTAGGATCGGAGAAGACGCCAGTGCCCTTTTGGGAGCGATGATGATCACCAAGATCCAACTCGCCGCGATGGGACGCGTCGATATGCCGGAGGAGGAAAGGAAGGATTTTTATCTGTACGTCGACGAGTTCCAGAATTTCGCGACGCTTTCTTTCGCCAATATCCTTTCGGAGGCCAGGAAGTACCATTTGAACCTCATTTTGGCCAACCAATACGTGGAGCAGATAGACGAGGAGGTGCGCAACGCGATTTTCGGAAACGCCGGAACTATCATCTCTTTCCGCGTGGGAGCGACGGACGCGGAATTTTTGGAAAAGGAATTCGAGCCGGTCTTTATGCAGAACGACATAGTCAATCTTCCCAAGTACAACATCTATCTGAAACTTATGATCGACGGGATCGCCGGGGACGCTTTTTCCGCGACGGTTTTACCGCCCGTTTTCTTGGGCGAAACCGAAGGCCACGCGGACAAGGTCATCGAGTCTTCTAGGGAAAAGTACACGATGCCCAAGGACGAGGTGGAAGAAAAAATCGCCCTTTGGAGCGGCATGGTCCTTCCTGAGAAAAAAGCGTTCGATCCTGCCAGCATGATGGAGGAGGAAACAGCTCCTGCCGTTTCAAGCCCCTCGCCGTCAACCATCCATGTGCCGAGGCCGGAACCTATCAGGCATGAGCAAATGGACAGCGTCAGCGCCCAGGCGGAGAAGATCCTATATGACGCCAAATGCGCCTCTTGCGACGTGGACATTAAGATTCCTTTCAAGCCGGACGGCAAGAGGCCGACTTTCTGCAAGGAATGCCTCAAGGATTACCAGCGAGCCACGGCCAAAACCAAGGAGCAAGGGCAACCCAAGTTTTCCAAGCCTGACCCGGAAAGGATCGGGCATGAAGCCAGAAGGAGTTATCGCGAATCCGCCCGGCCAAGCAAGGAAAAAACCGTGAGCGCCAAAGCGTATACTTCGCAAGACAAGCCCATGTCGCTTACCCAGATGCAGCATATCGCCCCCAAAAAATTCAAACCCAGACAGGAAAAGGCGCAAGTGAACCTCGGGGATCTGCGGCAAGCCATCGAAAACGCGAAAAAGAACAATCCTTCCGAATGATCCGATATCCATGCCTGCCTTTCTGGCAGGCTTGTTTTTCGTGTACAAACCGTAAAAAAGGTGATATCATAAGCACGATATTATGAATAAAAATAACAAAAAAAGGGTTATTGTGGCCATGTCTTCCGGGGTGGATTCTTCCGTGGCGGCGGCTATCTTGAAAGAGCAGGGCTATGAGGTCGTGGGCGTTTTCATGCATTTTTGGAAAGAGCCGGGAAACGACGTCCTTCGCGAAAACAAATGTTGCTCTTTGGAGTCCCAGGAGGACGCCCGCAAGGTCGCGCACCAGCTCGGGATCCCGCTCTATACGGTCAACGCCGCCAATGATTTCAAAAAAGAGGTGGTGGATTATTTCCTTTCCGAAACCAAGGCCGGCAGGACGCCGAATCCGTGCGTGGCTTGCAACGAGAAGATCAAATTCAATTTCCTTTTCAAAAAGATGCTGGAAATGGACGCCGATTTCGTCGCGACCGGACATTACGCCGACGTGAAAAAAATCGGGAAGAAATACCATCTGTTCACTTCGAGCGATGAAGAGAAAGACCAGACCTATTTCCTTTGCAACCTCAAACAGTCCCAACTCGGCAAGATAATTTTCCCCATCGGCGGATATAAGAAACCGAAAGTCCGCAAGATGGCCAAGGAGATGAAGATCCCGGTGTTCGACAAGGATGATTCGCAAGGTCTTTGCTTCACCCCGGAAAAATATCCGACCGATTTCATCAAGAGGAACATGGAGCTCGAAGGCGGCGACATCGTGGACACCAAAGGCAAAAAGATCGGAAAGCATGAGGGTCTCCAACTTTATACCATTGGGCAAAGGCGCGGCATCAATATCGGCGGAACCGGCCCGTATTACGTCGTGGAGAGGGATTTCGCCAAAAACGAATTGGTCGTCACTAACGACGAGCAGGATCCTCGCATCTTCAAAAACGTGATGTTGGTCGAAAAGATGAATTGGATAGCGGACGAGCCGAAGCTTCCTTTCGAGACCAACGTGAAAATCAGATACAGGCATCCTTTGGTGCGTGTTATAATAAGAAAAAAGATGGAAGGCAAAAAAGGGGATATGTACGAAGTGGAGTTTTTGGAGCCGCAGAAGGCCGTGACTCCCGGACAGTCCGCGGTATTCTATTCCGACGAAAAGGAGGTTTTGGGTGGAGGAACTATAAAATTGAAATAACAAAAATGGAAAACGGAAATCAGCAACAGCAGGACCAGGCAAAAAAGCACAGGCTCCAGATGGAAGCCTTGCTCAAGGACGGGGAATTCAAGAAAAACGTCCAGCGAAAGATCCAGTTGGACATAGCTATAAGGCAAGCCAAGCACAAGATCGATTTGCTCAGCATCGATATGGACAAAGCCAAGAAAGAAATCGAAAAGATAGACATGGGGCAAATCGCCCTTACCAAGGAGATGAAAATCCTCAAGAAGGAGATTTCCGAGATGTAATAATATAAGGAAAAAAATATGTCGACACATTTCGTGGCGGGAGCCAAAAAGTTGATAGTCAATGAGAAATTGCAGGATCTTTCCGGCGACGGTTGGGGAAGGATGAGGCAGTTGGAGCGGGAAGTGAACGACGGCAGGATAACCTTGGAAGACGCCATAGAAAAGTTTTTGAATGAACGGGATTATAGGCATAATTTGAAAAAGTACAAAACTAAAGATTTGCTAAAAATATTCAAATAGTAAGCAAGAAGATATGACAGCTCAAGAACTGAGGTTAAAATTTCTTAATTTTTTCGAATCCAAGGGGCACGCGATAATCCCCTCGGCTTCTTTGGTGCCGAACGAGACGGACGCTTCGACGCTGTTCACGACGGCCGGTATGCACCCGTTGGTGCCCTATCTTCTCGGAGCCGAGCATCCCGGAGGGAAAAGGGTGGCCAACGTCCAAAAGTGCGTCAGGACCGGGGATATCGACGACGTGGGCGACAACAGGCACCTTACTTTTTTCGAGATGATGGGAAACTGGAGTTTCGGTGATTACTTCAAAAAGGAAGCTATTTCTTGGAGTTTCGAATTTCTGACCGACAAGGAAAAAGGTTTAGGATTGGATCCGAAAAGGCTCTACGTTACCGTGTTCAAAGGTGAAGACGGGATTCCCCGCGACGAGGAGGCGATTTCGATCTGGAAGGAAACTTTCCAAAAAGCCGGAATGGATGTCGCGGTCGCAGGTGAAGACGGAATCGTGCAAGGCGACGTCAGGATAATCCCGCTGGGTAAAGATGACAATTTCTGGATCGCCGGCGCTACCGGGCCGTGCGGAGGTGACACGGAGATGTTCTATGACACGCGTCCGGAAGAAGGGAAGCTTGAGGGAAACTTTTCGGAATTGGTGGACACCTTCAGATTGATCGAAGTTTGGAACGACGTTTTCATGGAGTTCAACAAGACCGCCGAGGGCAAATATGAGAAACTGGCCAAGCCGAACGTGGACACGGGAATGGGAGTGGAAAGGACGCTCATGGTTTTGGGCGGGCAATATACCGTTTTCGAAACGGAGCTCTTCAGGCCCTTGTTCGAAAAGATTTCGGAAATTTCAAAAAACGGATATCAGGACAGCGAGGAAACCAAAAAATCTTTCAGGATAATCGCGGACCACATCAGGGCGGCCGTCTTCATGATTTCCGACGGGGTCATTCCTTCCAACACGGAAAGGGGTTATGTCCTTCGAAGGCTCATCAGGCGCGCGGTCAGATATGGGAAACTGGTCTGCATGAACGAAAATTTCACCAAGGAACTGGCGAGGATCGTCGTCGATTCGTTCAAGGAATTTTATGCTGAGCTTTCGGAAAATGAGGAGAGGATTTTCGAGGAATTGGAAAAGGAAGAAAACAAATTCAGAAAGACTTTGGAAAACGGACTAAATAGCGGATGCCGATATCTCGGGAAAACAGGCGTTCGATTTGTATCAGTCCTATGGATTCCCTGTCGAATTGACTTTGGAATTAGCCAAGGAGAAAGGTATCGGAGTCGACGAAAAAGGCTTCCAGGAAGAGCTCGGGAAGCATCAGGAATTATCCAGGACCGCTTCGGCCGGGATGTTCAAGGGAGGCTTGCAGGAGAGCGGAGAGGAGACGAAGAGGCTCCACACGGCCACCCATCTGCTTCTGGCGGCTCTCAGGAAGGTTCTGGGTGACCATGTGTACCAGAAGGGTTCCAATATCACCTCTGAGCGTCTCAGGTTCGATTTCTCGCATGGCGAAAAGATGACCCCGGAGCAGATAGCCGAGGTCGAGAAGTTGGTCAACGCCGCGATCGAATCCGGGTTTAAAGTTTCTTTCGAGGAGATGAGCCTGGAGGATGCCAGAAAAATCAATGCCATGGGAGTTTTCGGAGCGAAATACGGCGAGAGGGTCAAGGTTTACCGCGTCGTCAATGACATGGGGGAGATAGTCAGCTCGGAAATTTGCGGAGGGCCGCACGTGGAAAATACGGGGGAACTTGGGAAATTCAAAATCAAGAAAGAGGAGGCTTCCAGTGCTGGAGTGCGAAGGATCAAAGCTGTTTTGGAATAGGCGGTCGCAAAAAATTATCTTCACGAAATTCAAAGCCACCCCGCAGGGGGTGGCTTTTTGTCGAAGCGATTAGCTGAAAATTATCAGACGTCGAGCGCGATTTTGCGGGTCAGCAGGGTGAGGTAGGCCGAGTATATGGCAAAGCCGGAAAGCAGGATAGCCAGCGGGAACCAGGAGAACGCGAAACAGCTGTCCAAAAAAATCCAAGCTCCCAATGCCG
Source organism: Candidatus Moranbacteria bacterium GW2011_GWE1_49_15 (assembly GCA_001003855.1). Lineage (GTDB taxonomy): Bacteria > Patescibacteriota > Minisyncoccia > Moranbacterales > GWC2-37-73 > UBA12053. Next base: position 8,388 of record LCPX01000046.1, read on the forward strand.
AGGCCGTAAGCAAGGCTTCCACCGCCCAGCGGGGCTTCAGTTGCTGTTTGAAGCCTTGGAAGAGATTGAAAACGACGAGCAGGTTGTAAACCGCCAAGAGGAATATCCAAAGCTCCTTGCCGAAAATGTTTTTGCAGTTTCCCTTGGAGTCCGTTGCTCCCGCGACTTTGGCTTCGGCGGTATTTTCTTGCAAGCCCCCGCCGAGCGAAGGCTCCGAAATGTCCGAAAGGATGGCCGGACCGAGAATTTGGAAAGAGTCGACGGGTCCGTCGCCGGCCGGAGAGACCTCGTCGTTTCCGTTATCGGAATCAGAGTCGTCATTGCCATCGCCATCGTCGTCTCCGTCATCCTCATCGTTTTGACGGCTCACCGGCAGATCGGAATCCGGATCGAATTTTTCCGAGCGGATGTTGACTGAAAGGTCGAATCGGGTTTCAAGGCCTTGGAATTCGTTGCCGGCATCCTTGGAAAAAGTCGCGAGTAATTGGTATGGGGCGGGAACGGAAGTCGGTCCGGCCAAAGCGTCGAACTCGAAGAAGGGATCCGATCCCGAGTTTTTTTGGTATAGCTCGAAAAGCGTCACGAAGGAATTCCCTCCCGGCATGGGAGCGAACGAGCCGTCGGGCCTTTTGATCTGCAAAACGATCATCTTGCTTAGGGGATTTTGCGGATTTTCCGAAAGCGCGCTGGCAATTTTCATCGAGAGCGCCACGGTTTCGTCCGTGCCGTTGTCCACGGAGAAATTTTTCAAGATCGAATCTCCCGGAGCCAGGTTCCGCTCGGCGATGGGGAAGTCCGGATTGAAAGTTATTTTAATCTGGGAAAAGCCCGAAGCGGAGTCCGGAAGAAAAATTGTGGACAGAAGGCATATTCCCGACAGCAAAACTGACATCCTTTTTTTCATTCTCATGGTTTTCATGTTATTCGGTTACTTGCGAGCTTTCTGCGGGGCTGTCGGATTCTTCATCCGATTCTCTTCCTTCGTCATCAGCGCCGGACGCTTCTTCCTCATCGTCGTCATCATTATCATCGGACTCATCCTCCCCGTCATTTTCACTATCCTCTTCCAGTTTAGCATTTTCATCCGCGGCGTCATCATCGGCGTCCGTCTCCGACCCGTTTTCTTCCGGTTCGGCAGCTTCGTCGGAAGCGTCAATGTCGGCGTCCGTTTCGGTCCCTAATCCATCCTCTTCGGGGGTTTGGTCATCGATCGGAGCCGTGTCGATTGCGCTATCCTGGTCAGGCAAGATAGGAGAATCCGTTTCCTGGACTGGTTCCTGCGCGGGCGTTTCCGATTCTTGGTCCTGTTTGTCCTGCTCGACTTGATCGTCGGAAGTAGGGTCGTTTTCCGAACGGTTCTCGGCGAGCGGAGTGCCGTAGTTTTTCCCGTCGGCGTCTTTCCAAAATTCCACGTCGTTGCAGGAAGTGTCTTCGCAGGTGTGCCAATCGGATCCGTCAGTCCCGTCGCCGGGGGTGTCGTTTCTTTCCATGGATTTCTTCTTGTCTCCGTTTTCTCCAGCCGGCCAAGCCCTGTTCTTCCAGGCGGTGTCGATCACGTCCCCCTGTTTGTTTTCAAGGACGAGTTTTTCACCGGTGTTTTTGAGATTCATGGAAGAAACGTTGGTCATCCCTTCGTCCTTGCCGAGGTCCTCGTCGAGATCGATGGCCGTTTCATCCCATTTTTCCTTGAGAATGAGGAAATATCCTTCGGCTTCAATGGAATAGCCGTTCGGTATCTGCAGGTGGCCCGAGCCTGATCCGCCGTTTTCGATCCTCCAATTGGAAATGTCGATGTCTTCATCCGTCATGTTCCGCAATTCTATCCATTCGTCGTCGGAATTTCCGTCGCTTCCCATCCACATCAGCTCGTTGATGACGACGTCGCCTTCCTCGGCTTCATCCTCCTCGTAGCCAACCTTGAAATTCCGGGAGACGACTGGGCTTCTCCAGTTTCCGTTCCCGTCGTTTTCGGCATAGGCGGAAAAAGTCCATTCCCCGTCGGGGATTTTCACGCATCCGTCCCCATATTCCTTTTCTCCGTCACCGAGCGTATAGAATATCTTCGCGTCCAAGGTGGTTTCCAATCCGACGCACGGCTCCGTTTTGTACCAACCATCCTTGCCGTCAGGTTCGCCCGGGGAGACCGTTATCGTGAGCTCGGGAATCCAAACGCCCGCGGAAACGGACGCGCCCGCGATTTCGGCTTGGTCGGAAAAGAAGGAGTTGGTCGCCGGCATCCCGACATATCCGCCGAAAGCGGACAGAAAAAGGCAGACCAAACCGATCTTTTTGGTCGACCGGCGGATGTTGGCGTTGCGCGTGAAGCTTGGGATTCTTATTTTCATCTTGTTTGGATTGGAAATTATTTCTCCTTGATAAATATGGAATCGTCGGTGTCCTCCTTCTTGCGATAAAAAACGTTCAGGTTTTTCGCATAGGGATCCCGGGACGCTTTCTTGAACCTCATTTTCTTTTGGATTTCGTATTTGATTTTGGAAAGTTCCTCATAGACGATGATTACCGCCGGGATGATGACAAGCAGGATGAAGCCCTGTTGGGTCTTGGCGTATCCGACCGGGTAGCCGAGGTAGGGGACATCGAAAATCACTTTGCCGACGACGGATTCGGGGGAAACGAATTCCCCGTCGTTCCCGTTGTTCGCGTCCCCTTTAGTGATGAAAACTGGATTGCCTTCAAGTTCTTGTTGCTCCACGATGCGGTGGGTGATGGTGACCGCGGGATCGAGGGTTTTTCTGGTGATGATGTCACCGATCGCGTAGCTTTCTTGGGGTTTCGTGAAAATGAGCGCGCCCGTCTTGATCGTCGGTTCCATCGAGCCGGAAAGGACAGTGAAGACCTTATAATTTCCCGGGAAGGGCAAGAACGAAAAAACCACCAACAGGCCTAACGCGATCAGCAGTAGGAATGCGGAATTTAAGAATATCTTTACCGTTTTTGCAATCATTTTTTTAAATTTAATAATCCTATTCAGTCGCCTAAGACTTAGGCGACTGGTGGAACTACTAATCTTAAATAGTTTCGGCTACGAAAATCTCATCCCAAGTGCAGGATGTGTTTTGGTATGAATTTCCCGCAGAAGGATCCAATTGCGCCCTTTGCTGGATGACCGCAGAGTGATTAGTTGGCATGGTCGGATTGTAAACTTTGCCCGCTTCGGGTCCAGTTATTTCAACCCGATTTCCAACACCTGCCAAACCGCTGATTACTCCATTGTAAAGTTGAAAATCTCTCTCGTTGTCGGTGTTGCCCGGATCGGCATTGCCTGTATAAACTTCCAGGTTAGTTTTATTGCAAGCCGCTCCTGTGACATTGGTAACATACATAAACAACCTAATGTCCGTACTGTTGGCGGTGTTGAAAACAATTCCGCGTGCCCAGTCCGTGAATTCTCCCGGTACGATACCGGAAACATTCAATGGTTTCGGCAGAAGTCCACTTGGCTCATTTCTGGCATCGATGTCGACAGTTGCCGTGGAAATTGTGTTTCCGGCAAACGAACTTGTGTCTGAGAAAATCGCATACGTCGCTCCTCCTGCCACGGCGGCGACGGCCACGATGACGAAAAGGCTTTTAAAGATGTTTTTCATAATTTTTTTTTGATTTCTAGTTAGATTAATAATTTTCCGGGCTCTTCGGGGCGGTCCGGGATCCCTCGACCTTTTTTGGATTTTTTAATTCGTGCGTAAACGCCCAAGTCTTGTTCGGCTTAGGTGCTTAGCGGTAAACAAAAAAACCGGCTTCCGCTCGCCCTTCAAAAAAGAGGACAGGCAAAAGTCGGCCTTGTTATTCGGTTTGAATCGGAAGTCTTTTTTGAACACGCGCTTTTCCACCCTGGTTCCGTCTTATGGTTTATCCATATATCGAAAAATGAAACTTGCGAAAGTGGAGGCCCGTTTTTTCGGTCAAATAAAAAACCGACCAAAACAAACAAGCCAGAAGGCTGATGTGTTTAGGTCGGTTTTGCCAATAAGCTACTCGCGCAAGGGTGGCAACCAATCGTTCCGGAAACCTCTTGTCCAAGAGTCTCGCTGCGCGGATTTTCGCTTTCCTAATTTCGCTATGTAATATTGCAAAGAAACCTTTTTATTTCAATTCAACGATAACACCGCGAAGCCCCAGGGTCAAATGAAGTTATGCACCGTTGACACCAATCCATTTATGTGGCGTGCTTAAAAAGGCTTCCGGGCGCGATTGACACCCGTGGGGAATTGGTTTATACTGGCTTAGTAGCAATTGTAACCATTATTTGAAGATACTATGTTGGCGATTATCAAAACAGGCGGGAAGCAATATAAGGTTGCTGAAGGCGATAAGATCAAGATTGAAAAAATCGAAGGTGAAGCAGGTGAAAAAGTGACTTTTTCCGAGGTTCTTTTCGTCGGAGACGAGAAAGACGTGAAAATCGGATCCCCTTTGATCGAGGGAGCGAAAGTCGAAGCGACTATCGTGGATCAGGGAAGGCACAAGAAGGTTTGGGGAATCAAACACAAGGCCAAGAAAAGATATAAGGTCAAATTCGGACACAGGCAGCTTTTCACCGAAGTCGAGATCAACAAGATAGCATAAACTAGGTTTTAGGTTCTAGGGAATAGGGAATAGG
>LCPX01000047.1 GCA_001003855.1 Candidatus Moranbacteria bacterium GW2011_GWE1_49_15
CTGGGGGAGTCGCCGCTAAAAATGCTGGTCAATCCCGCCGCCGGAACGCGGATGGTTGTCGCGGAAGCGTTGCTGAATCTTTGCGCCGCTTCAATCAGTGCGATCGAAGATATCGCTTACCGCGCGAACTGGATGGCCGCAGCGAAATTGCCAGGAGAAGGCCCGGTCATGTACGACGCGGCCGTTTCGTTGCGTGACCTGTCGATCCGCCTGAAAATAAAACCTGACGGCGGAAAAGACAGCTTGACGATGGCGGAGCTGATCGAAAAGGTTTTCGTCAAAGCTCCCGTAACCCTTATCCTTTCTGCGTATGTGACAGTTTTTGATGTCAAGAAGGTCGTGACCCCCGACATCAAGCGTCCCGGAGAAAGTGTCTTGATATTGATCGATCCGGCCCGCGGTAAGAACCGGCTGGGCGGAAGCGCGTTCGCGCAATCGCTCGGAGGTCAGATCGGGGACGTATGCCCGGACATAGACGATCCGGAGCTGTTCATCAACACCGTGGTGGCGATTTTGAAACTGCACCAAAAAGGGCTCATACTCGCCTACCACGATCGCACCGGAGACGGAGGTCTCATCATTACCCTGGCTGAAATGGCGATGGCCAGAAATTGCGGCCTGGCTGTTTCCTTGGGAGAAGTGGAAGGCTGCGACGCGTACGCCCGCCTTTTCTCGGAGGAGGCCGGCGTCGTCATCGAAGTCGATTCCAGCAAAGAGCAGGAAGTCCTCTCTATTTTGCGTTCGCAAGGAGCGCCGTATGAAATGATCGGCTCGACCAGAACGGAACCGGTCATGTCTATTTCCTATGGTGAGGATGAGGTTTTCGACATGCGGACCGGCGTCATGCGCAGGATGTGGGAAAGGACATCGTTCGAAATCGAGAAACTCCAAATGCCCGATCCGCAGTGCGCCCAGGAGGAGTACGCCCTTTATGAAAATATGGAGACTCCGCAGTGCGTGCTCACATTCGAACCCAAACCTACGCTCCCGGAAATCTTGATAGCGGGCGCGGCCAAGCCCAAAGTCGCCATCCTCCGCACGCACGGAACCAACAGTGATCGTGAGATGATGGCGGCATTCCACGCAGCAGGCTTTGTGACCCAGGACGTGAACATGTACGATCTGAAAACAGGGTCTGTGAGCCTTGATGCTTTCAGTGGGATCGCGCCCTCGGGCGGATTCGCCGATGCCGACATTTTCGGCAGCGCCAAGGGCTGGGCCGCATCGGTGCTGTTCGACGAAAGACTGAAGGAAATGTTCGAGCAGTTCAGAATTACGCCCAATACTTTTTCTTTCTGGGAATGCAACGGCTGTCAGTTCGGCATTTTGCTCAACTGGATTCTCGGAGACGTCTTCGAGGAGAACTGTCAGCCGCGCATGGCCCACAACTTATCCGGCAGATTCGAACACCGCTGGCCCATGCTTGAAATCAGGAGCAGTCCTTCGATAATGCTCGACGGTATGGAAGGCTCCAGATTGGTCATCCCTTCGGCGCACGGAGAGGGAAGATTTTATTTCCCGAAACAGGAAGTCCTCAATTATGTTCTCGAGAACGACCTGGCTCCCTTGCGCTATGTCGATCCCGCCGGAAACCCGACGGAACAGTATCCGTACAATCCGAACGGATCACCCCATGGTATCGCGGCTTTGTGCTCTCCCGACGGAAGGCACCTCGCCATGATGCCCCATCCGACCAGGGCGTTTCGGATGCACCAATGCCGATCCTGGATGCCGGAAGACTGGAAAGCCGATCTCGAGGCTTCTCCTTGGCTCCAGATGTTCCAAAACGCGCGTAAATTTGTTTAATCAGGAAAGGTCAGCGTACCTTCCAATGATTTGGCCCCTCCCGGCATCACGGGAGGGGCTGTTTTTTTATTCCGTTTTCCGTGCGATAATGTCCATATGATAAGAAATAACCCTTTCATTATGAAAAAAACTGTCCTGTTTTGTTTGGCTTTGCTTGCTTTCGCTTTCCCGTCGCAGGCCCAGACGATGCTCCAGGAAAAAATAGAAAGCTATAACGTGCAGATCGCCGTCAACGCCGATTCGAGCATCGACGTGAGCGAGAAGATCGAGTATGATTTCGGGGCAAATCAGAGGCATGGGATTTTTCGGAACATCCCGGTGGAATACAAGGCGCGCGGAGGTAATTTCAATCTGCGCATCTCCGACATTTCCGTCACCGACGAGAACGGCAGGAAGTACGATTTTCAAAAATCCAAATCGGAAGGCGACATCATCCTCAAAATTGGCGATCCGGACTCGTTCGTGAGAGGAAAAAAGACCTACGTCATACACTATAAGATCGAAAGGGCCGTGAATTATTTCGCCGACCATGACGAGCTGTATTGGAACGGTATCGGCACCGAATGGCCCGTGCCGGTCGCAAACCCTTCGGTGGAAGTTTTCTTTCCGGACGCTTCGCATTCTCTGGAATCTTTCCAAAGGGAATGTTTCGTGGGAAGGCTCGGCAGCAAGGAGGCGTGCCAAGGCCAAGAATATGTCAGAAGGAACAACTCCATCAGGTTTTCCTCAAGGGATCTGGGGGTCGGGGAAGGACTGACTTTCGTCGTGGGATTTTCGAAAGGTTTAGTGGAAAAGCCAAGCGGCCTTGAGGTCATTATGGACATGGCCAAGGACAATTGGATCGTCTTTCTTCCCATCTGGGTGTTTTTCGGGATGCTCTTTTTCTGGTACAAGAAAGGACGCGATCCCGAGGGAAGCGGAACCATAATCGCGCAGTTCGACGCGCCGGACAAGCTGACGCCGACGCAGGTGGGCATAATTTTCGACGACAAGTTCGACAAAAGGGACGTTTCAGCCGCGCTGATAAACTTGGCGGTCAACGGCTATATGAAAATAAGGAAGCTGGAAAAAAAGACGATCGTTTCGAAAGACGACTATGAATTCGAGAAGGTCAAAGACTATGCAGGGGAAAAGAACGCCGAACAGCGGTTGATGGAGCATTTCTTTTTCATGGGCGACGTCGTGAAGCTCTCTTCTTTGAAGAAAAAGTTCGCGGCTAAAATATTGAACATCCACAAGAAGGAATATGAATGGCTCGTCGAGCGGGGATATTTTTCCTCCAATCCGCAGAAAGCCAGGGCCAAGTTCGTCACCGCATCGATCACCCTCGTCGTTTTGGCGATATATTTTTTCGACATCTTCGGCTTTATCGGCGCGGCAAGCATAATCCTTTCCGGGATCGTCATAGGCGCGTTCGGATATTTCATGCCACGAAAAACAGCCAAGGGGGTGGCGGCGGACGAACATATCCGGGGACTAAAGCTTTATTTGGAGGTGGCCGAAAAGGACAGGATCGATTTCCACAACGCTCCCGAGAAAAATCCCCAAATTTTTGAAAAACTCTTGCCCTACGCGATGGTCTTGGGAGTCGAGCGGCAGTGGGCGAAGCAATTCGAGGGGATTTACGACCAGCAACCCGACTGGTATTCCGATCCGGCCGGTTCACGCTTGGGAGCTTTTACTACTGGCACCCTTTTGAATGACCTGGGATCGTTTTCCAAGCAAGCCCATGCCAATTTCGGGGAGACTTCTTCCGGCGGGGGAAGCGGCTTCGGGGGCGGAGGATTTTCCGGCGGAGGCGGAGGTGGAGGAGGTGGAGGAAGTTGGTAAATTGTAATATCTGACATGGAAAATAAGGATATAAAAAAACCTCTGGCCGACAGGATGAGACCCCAAGATTTGGAGGATTTCGTCGGGCAACGGCATATCGTGGGCGAAGGCAAGATGCTCCGCAAAATAATCGAAAGCGACCAGGTCCCGTCGATGATTTTTTGGGGTCCGCCGGGAAGCGGTAAAACGACGCTCGCGGAAATCATCGCCAAAAAGACGGACAGCGAGTTCGTGCACCTCAGTGCCGTGTCGAGCGGAGTGAAGGAGGTGAAAAAGGTGGTCGAAAAAGCGCAGACCAATCTCGAATTCAAAAAGAAAAAAACCATCCTCTTTCTGGATGAGATCCACCGCTTCAACAAGGCCCAGCAGGACCGCTTGCTTCCATATGTGGAAGACGGGACTTTGACCTTGATCGGCGCGACCACGGAGAACCCGAGCTTCGAGGTGAACTCGGCTCTCATTTCCAGGAGCCGCGTTTTCGTGCTCGAGGCTTTGAAGGCGGAGGACATCAAGCATCTCTTGGAAAGGGCGCTTTCCGACAAGGAAAAAGGATTTGGGAAAATGGATATAAAGATCTCGGCAGAGGACATTGAGTTTTTAGCCGAACTTTCCAATGGCGACGCGAGGACGGCGCTTAACGTTCTGGAGCTTTCTGTCATGAGCGAAGGCAAGGCGAAAGAAATCAAAATCGACAAGGAAAAAATAAAGGAAGCGTTCCAGCGTACGAACCTTCTCTATGACAAAGGCGGGGAACAGCATTACAATATCATCTCGGCGCTCCATAAATCCATGCGCGGAGGGGACGCGGACGCGGCGCTGTATTGGATGGCCAGGATGCTCGAAGGCGGGGAGGATCCGCTTTATGTCGCGCGCCGGCTCATCCGCTTCGCCTCGGAGGACATCGGCATCGCCAATTCTTTCGCGCTCGATCAGGCGGTCAGCGCCTACCAGGCCTGCCACTTCATCGGCATGCCGGAATGCGCGGTCAACCTCGCGCAGGCGGTGGTGTATATGTCTAAATCCAAAAAGAGCAACGCGCTGTACAAAGCATATTACACAGTAAAACAGGATGTGGAGAATTTCCCGAACGAGCCGGTGCCGATTCACCTTCGCAACGCACCGACCAAACTCATGAAGGAACTCGGATACGGCAAGGATTACAAATACACGCCCGACTTCGAAAACCCCGAAGACGCCGCCCAACAGTTCATGCCGGACAAATTGAAGAAAAGGAAATACTTATAAGCTTGTAAGGCTTGTAAAGTTTATAAAGTTCATAAAGAAAGAGGAGAAAAAAAGAAAACCGCTCCGCCAGAAGTACTGGGGGAGCGGTTTTTGAGGGAAAATCCTTTAATTACTGATCGAGGACGATGATGATGAGCTCGTCGCATACGCTCGAGCTCCCTTCTCCTCGGCCGAAATTGCGGTATTTCACTTGGCAGGCCACGTGCTTGCCGTCGAGCAGGTCGAGGTTTTCGGCCGTAATCCCTTTTCGGTTGATCACAGTGACTTTCGTTTTCGCTGTGATTTTACCGAGAGGTTTGCCGGCGTTTCCACCTGTACTGCCGATCGGGGCTACCCAAAGGGTGGCCCCGTCTTCGTGGAAATCCTTTTGGAACCAGCCGGTGATGGCCTTGGTCTCCTTGGTGACCTCGACGGCCGCTTGAGCGGCGACGAGGGTGGAAGCGGTGAAAATAGCGGCGAGCATGATGATTCCAAAGAACTTCTTCATTGTATCCCCTTTCCGTGTGAGGTTGATGTCAGCTCCATTGCCAACTATATATTATACACCCAAATAACCAAAAAGTCAAGAGTGATACGGAAAGCTTGATTTTTTGGCTGAATAAAGGTATAAAGTGGGTGTATTAAGACAAGAGATATTTTTATAATTTTCAGGTTCGTATATTCGTAAATTTGTAATAAATTACTCCGACAATTGAAAAAAGAAATCGCGCCGGTTCTCCGCGAGGGAGGGATCGGTATTTTGCCGACGGACACTTTGTATGGAGTCGTGGGCTCGGCTCTCAAGAAAGAGACGGTGGAGAAGATATACCGCCTCAGAAGAAGGAATATGAAAAAACCGATGATAATCCTGATAAATTCGCTGAGCGATTTGGATATTTTCGATATCGAGACGAGCCGTTCTCAGAAAAGGGTTTTGAAAAAAATCTGGCCCGGAAAGGTGAGCGTGGTTTTGAAGTGCGAAAAGCCGGAATTTGAATATCTGCACCGGGGAGAAAATTCCTTGGCCTTCAGGGTTCCGGCCGAGGAGTGGCTTCAAAAATTTTTGCAAAAAACCGGACCGTTGGTCGCGCCGAGCGCCAACTTCGAGGGCGAAAAGCCGGCCAAGACCAAAGAGGAGGCGAAAAGATACTTCGGCGCAAGTGTGGATTTTTATGTCGATTTAGGAGAGCTTTCCTCCGAACCTTCAACTATCATAGGTCTCGATGAGGACGGGGGAATTTCCATTTTACGGGGAAGGTTGGACAACGTGTTCTGAGAAAACTTTTGATTGGAAAAAAGAAAAACCCCGGAGCGAGCGCGTCGCTGCCGGGGTCTTTTTCCGTCCTGAAATTTCAGGGTGTCGCGAATATGTCCTGGTTGCCGGCCTTTTTGGCGAGATAGGTTTTCCTTTCCGCGCTCATGGGCACTTCTTTGAAAAATTCTAATATCTCGATTTCGGCCGCAGGCAACTCCATGCGTATCCTTTCCGCCAATGAATTGGC
>LCPX01000048.1 GCA_001003855.1 Candidatus Moranbacteria bacterium GW2011_GWE1_49_15
TCGGTTATCATTATTTTTTATTTCTTTTGTGATTTGATTATTAGGATTTGATTCGAAATTCGACTCTTTCCATCGAAAGAGCCTTCCGTGGCGGCCTTCGCGCGTCGGGATCACGCAGTCGAACATATCCATTCCGGCCTCGACCGCAGCCACCAGCTCCTCCGGCTTGCCCAACCCCATGAGGTACCGCGGCTTGTCCTCGGGCAGCTCGGAAACCACCCCGTCCAAAATCTCATAAAGGTGCTTCCTCGGCTCGCCCACCGCCACGCCGCCGATCGCGAAGCCGTCCCAACCTTCTTTGGGTCCGCCCAGTTTTTCAAAATCAAGACTGGCGAGCTGTCGCGCGCTTTCCTTGCGAAGGTTTTCATATACCCCTCCCTGCACGATACAAAAAAGAAGCGGCCTGCCTTTTTCATATTTTTCCTTATCCTCTTTTATTCTTTTATGGAAATAGGAAAAGCATCGCGCCGCCCAACGCGTGGTGAGCTCCAGGGATTTTTTCACGTATTCCTCCGTGGCCGGAAAGGGCGGACACTCGTCCAAAACCATAATCATGTCCGAACCCAGGTTCAATTGAATGTCGATGGATTTTTCCGGGCTCATGAAATATTTTTTTCCGTCGATCGGATCGACGAATTCCACCCCTTCTTCGGTCAATTTGACCCCGCTTTTGCCGAAATTCTTTTCAGCCCGTGCGCCCAAAGAAAAAACCTGGAACCCTCCGGAATCCGTCAGGATCGGGCCGTTCCAATTCATGAAGCGGTGAAGATCGCCCGCCTTGGCGATAAGGCCATCCCCTGGCCTAAGCCAAAGATGGTAAGTGTTTCCCAGAACTATCTGCGCCCCCAAATCTTTTAAATCCTCCACGGAAACGTTCTTCACCGCCCCCTTGGTCGCGATCGGCATAAAAAACGGAGTTTTGATTTCTCCGTTTCTGGTGGCGAACTTGCCTACCCGCCTGTTTCCGATTTTATGTTCAATTTCAAGCATAGTTAACCAAGATACCAGGATATCCCGCATCCGTAAAGGTCATCACGGGGTCTCATTGACTTTGTAGTGCGCCGGGATGATGGACTTGTCTTCGGTAAGCCTCGTCGTTTTTTCCTTCTCCTCGACGGTTATCACGCTTTCCGTAAAATTGTCCTTGGCCGTCAGTTTGGAAGGATTGATTAATCTCAATTCCTGGTTAACCTGGTTCGGTTGGGGAACCACGCTGACTTGGAATGCGACGCTTTTTTTGGAATTCAAAATACCCTTACCGGCCGGCACGTCCCCGATCTCCCAAACTATCTCATTGGTCCTGATGTCATAGGAAATTTTTTCTCCGGTCGGATAGATCTTTCCCGTCCACTTCACTCCCGAAGGCAATGACGCCACCACCTTGGCGCCGCTTATGTCGTTGGAAACGTTGGCCAGATCCCAGCGCACAACGAATGATGTCTCACTTCCGATCATCATGGGCATAGGCCCGAAATTCTCGATATTGGCATCCTGTCGATAACCGTTGACCGAGAGCAAGGCTTTGGTATTGACCTTGAGGTCCAGCGCGTTACTCATGATGACTTTGTTTTTCCCTTCTGGGTCGAGTATGTCGGTGCTGTCCATCTTGGCGACCGAATAGACCGAATAATTCTTATCGCTCTCGCCGGCGACCGGAAGGATTTCCAGTACCGGGACGGAAAATGCCACCTCGCCTTCGAAGCCTATGGGCATGTTCGCCAACTCCGGAATCTCCGAGGATTTCCAGGTTATCATTCCCGATTTGCTGTCGTAATATCCCTTCGCTATGCGCATCTTGGAAATATCCAAAACCCGGCTTTTAAGTTCGACGTTGATCACCACGTTCCGAAGCAAACTGTCTCCGCTGTTCTTATACCTCACCACATACCTTATCTCTTCCCCTGGATCGAGGATGCCGTCCTCCACGTTCACGGCCGCCTGGTAAACGGACAAGGGCGATTGCGTCATAGCCGTGACTTTCTCGCGCTTGTTATAAGCCAGGACGCTCCCGTCCGGCCCGATTTTTCCGATAAGCGCTTGGACGGTCTTGCTTTCCCCTTTCGATCCGGTAATCCTGCCTTGAATGATTATCTTTCCCGTTCCTCCCGCGGGGAAAGTTCCCAAATGCCAAACATTGCTCCCCTCCGAGGGCTTGGGTTCGGCGGAAACGAATTCGAAGCCGTTAGGATATATCGCCCTCACCTGGGCGTTCTCCAACGGTTTGACGTCAAGATTCTTATAGTCAATCACGTATGACAAATTGTCACCGTCCATCGCGGAAACAGGAGCGGTAAGATCGACGAAAACCGGCGACGATTTTATATTGATGCCGATCTGATTTTCAAGCTCGTACCTGGTAGTGTAGCTTCCGGGACTGTACAGTGCCTTGGCTTTTATGTACACCGGGGCATCTTCCGGGGCGTAGAAAGCCCCCTCCAGGATTATCTTCTTTTCCTGACGGGCTCCGATTTCCCCGACGGCGATCGTACTGCTTCCGGAACTCAAAATTCGAAGTCCCTCGTTGCCGGTTTCGCTAGGCAGGAAATTTTCGGAATAATTGAAAACCAATTCCACGTTGCCCAACTTCGCCCTGTTTCCATTCCTGACGCTGATCACATAGCTCACTTTTTCCATGCTTTCCGCATCCTTCGGTCCGTCGAACACTATCTCCACCCTGTCCTCCTGAAAAGCGTTTTTTCGGATGACGACGAAGGCCGTGATTGCTCCTGCCAGAAGAATGATGGCGCCCAAAACGGCAAGGGCGACCTTCAGTTTCTTCTTGCCCTGCTCGGTCAATCCCTTCTGCTGCTTCTGCCAAACGTCCTCGCGCTGGAAAGCCTGCTGGTCGGAGCTTCCGTTTTCAGCCGCTCCCCATGGCGAACCGGTTCCCGCTTCCTCTTTCGCGGGCTGCGCGTCCTTATCGTAAAGTTCCTTATTGATATCCTCCAAAGACATACTTTTTTTTCTTTTTGTTTTTATCTGACTTAATGATAACAGAAACAGGCTTTTTTTCAATCGATCCGCATCAAATCCAAGCCAAAATTTCCCTTATCGCCATCTTGATATGATTGACGTCCTTCCTTTGCGCCTTGAGCCTCGCGAACGATTTCAGGTTGTTCTTGAGGGAAATATGCATAAGTTTGACGGAGTTTCCGCTGAGCGAAAGGATGTTTCCCGTTTTCGAACCGCATTCGGAGCAAACCAAACCTCCGCTTCGGGCGCTGAAGAAAACGTCCGCCTCGACTGATTTCCCGATCTCCTTTCCGCATTCAGCGCAACCGTCGATTTGGGAACCGTATCCGAGCGTGTCCAAAAGCTTATACAAAAAAACTGAGCTCAAAAGCTCGATCCTGTCCTCGTAATCCTCGGCCTTCATGGTTGAAGAGATCAGGCTTTGCGAATCGACCGCTTCCAAAAATTCCCGAAGCAACATGAAAACCGCCGGATCCTTGTGATCCAGGTCGACGATCTTGTTGAAGATGTTGAATATCGAAAGCGTTTTCGAGAGCGAATAGTAATCGCGGCGGAGCGACGGGAAGCCGTTCTCCACCACGGAGCTGGTGATTTTTCCCATGCCCTGGTTCCTGGCGACCGAAATGTCCGCGTAGGTGAAATTCTCCAGGAGTCCGGCCAGCTTCGCCCCGGTCTTTCTGACGCCCTTGGCCAGAGCCTGCACCTTCCCGCCCTCCAAGGTATACAAGGAATAGATGCGGTCGGTTTCTCCCACGTCCCTCTTGCCCAAGACTATGCTGGTGTATTTGTATTCCATTTGTCCATTATATTTGTTCCCAAAGAAAAAAGCCATCCGTACGCGCGGATGGCTTCAGGCTTCCCCTGAAAAAATCGAGATTGATCAAGGAAAAAGTACGGCCGCAAAAACAACGCCTAAGCCGGTACCTAAAATAGGACCGACTGCTTCCGGTGCGTCAGTAGGAGAAATACAAAAACTTCCCAGAAGAAAACCGGCCAAAATAACTCCTACGACACCCAAAACCCTCATCATATCCATTCTCCTTTCTTGCTTGGGATTAAGGAACTGTTATCTCTTTATACGGATGGTCAATTTTTCACCTTCTATTTCGAATTCCTTTTCCAAATCGAAATCATCGGATTTTCCTTCATTCAAGCCGTCAGCCAGGGTTTCCTTGGAAATAAGCTCTCCGAAGGCGGAAAACACTTCCGGTAACCCATCATGCCATATTTTTATCCTATTGTCCACCTCATAGCCGGCCTCCTTGCGCATCTCCTGGATGAAGCGGACCATTTCCCTGGCCATGCCTTCCAAGCGCAACTCCTCTGATATCTGCGTATCCAACTCGACTTCCGTCGCCGATTCCTTGTCGATGATAACTTCCTTGACGTTCAACTCGTCCTTGATGATATCCTGCAGCTCCCGGTTGTCGATTGGGGCTTTTATCGAAACCTTCGAAAGCGGCTGGCGCACCTTGATCTTGGCGGTCGCCCTTGCTTGGAGTCCCAGACTGATCAGGTTCCTCACTTCCGCCATCTCCCGGTTGAGATTGTCATCGATCATACCCGCGTCGAAAACGGGGAAATCTGAAAGATGCACGGATTCCTCCCCGGTCAGATTCTTATATATCTCTTCGGAAACGAAAGGCGTGAAGGGGGCCATGAGTTGGGACAACTTCACCAGCACTTCATGGAGCGTCGCGTAGGCATGATTTTTGTCCGCGTCGTTCTCGCTTTTCCAGAAACGCTTCCTGGACCTTCTCACGAACCAATTGGAAAGATTGTCCACGAATTTCGGAAAGAGCCTGGCGGTCCTGGCCAGATCATATTGCTCCATGCTCTCGTTGACTTCCTTGATGAGCGTGTTGAGCTCCGACAGCATCCACCTATCCAGGATGTTTTCCGATTTTCCGAAATCCTTTTTCGGATCGAAACCGTCGATATTGGCATAGAGCACGAAGAACGAATAGGAATTCCAAAGCATGCGAAGCGTTCCGCGCACGAATTCCGCCACGTCCTTTTCCGAGAAATTGAGGTTCTGCGCGAACACGACCGGTGATGACATGAGATACAGCCTTACCGCGTCCGCTCCGTATTTGTCGAAAAGAAGTTGTGGGTCAGGATAGTTCTGCAGTCTCTTGCTCATTTTCTTGCCGTCCTCGGCCAACACGATTCCGTTGACGATGACATTCTCGAAAGCGTGCGAGTCGCGGATGGCGGTTGAGATGAGATGCAGATAATAAAACCAAGCCCTGGTCTGGTCTTGTCCTTCCGCTATAAACTGGGCAGGAAAAATATTCTCGAATTTTTCAGAGTTCTCGAAAGGATAGTGCAACTGGGCATACGGCATGGAACCGCTGTCGAACCAGGTGTCGAGCACATCCGGGATGCGTTTCATATCCTTCCCGCACTTTTCACATTTGAAAGTTATCTTGTCCACGATGTGCTTGTGGATGTCGGTGATCTTCTCACCGCTGGCTTCCTCCAGCTCGGCCACGGAGCCGAAGACTTTCATTTCAGCGCACTCGCATCTCCAGATCGGGATGACCGAAGCCCAGAATCTTTGCCTGCTGATGGA
>LCPX01000049.1 GCA_001003855.1 Candidatus Moranbacteria bacterium GW2011_GWE1_49_15
TGGTTCAAGAAAGAAGAAAATAGAAAAAGGAATTTCTCTGATTTCAAATCTCCATTTTCATAAACCAATTTCTTTTTTCAAGTCAACCGATTTCATTCCTCTGCCCTATAACCAAAAACCAGACTTACTGCTACTGACTTTTGTTCCCTATTTTAATAAATCGTTCTCCCCGTCCGCTATCTTCCTATTTTTCACTTCGTCGTCCGCGACCAATTGACCGTCCTTCATATACAAAATCCTTTTGGCATGTTGGGCGGTGTAAGTTTCATGCGTCACCAAGATTATCGTGTGGCCCTGTTCATTGAGATCCTGCAAAATCTTCATGACTTGGAGTCCGGATTTCGAGTCCAAATTTCCCGTCGGTTCGTCGGCGAAAATGACTTCCGGCTCATTCACCAGCGCCCTGGCGATCGCCACTCTCTGCTTTTCCCCTCCGGAAATCTGATTGGAAAGATAATCAACCCTGTGGGCGATACCCACGGCCTCCAGGGCCTTTTTGATTTTCCCGGAATTGTCCGCTAGGGATTCGACTTTCTTCTCATCATAAAGAAGCGGCAATTCCACGTTCTCATATACCGTCGTCCTGGGGAGCAGGTTGAAGGATTGGAACACGAATCCCAATTTCTTGTTGCGGATCTTAGCCTTCTCGTCTTCGGAAAATTTCGTCACGTCAGTCCCTTCGAAAAAATATTCTCCCTCGGACGCGCTATCGAGCAAGCCAAGAATCTGCATCAAGGTGGACTTCCCGCTTCCCGAAGGTCCCATGATCGAAACGAATTCACCTTTCTCAATGGTAAAAGACGCGCCTCTCAGCGCGTGCGTCTTCACTTCCCCTTCACCGTACGTTTTAGAAAGATTTTCAACCCTTATCAAAGGCATATTCCTGTTCTTAATTTTCCTGGACGAAAGTCACCACCTTCTCACCTCCTTTGAGTCCAGAGGTAATTTCCACGATACCCTCGTCACCTTCAAGTCCGGTCTGAACGAAAATTTTCTCGACTTCGTTGTTCTCCTTCAAGATCTCCACGTATTTCCTGTTTCCTTCCAGCTTGATCGCCCGCAGCGGGACTTTGACGACGTCGCCTTTCTCGGCGGTCATGATGTCGATATTGGCGCTCATCTTTGGTCGACGTTGTTGATCTTGAGTTTCAAGCGGTAATATACGACGTCTTGGATCACGGTGGCGTCGGTGTCTATCTGCACGACTTCCCCTTCGAAAATATCGTCGGGATTGAGCGCGTCGAACGTCACTTCAGCCTTGTCGCCAAGCGAAACCTTCACAATGTCCGATTCCGAAATATTGGACTCAATGATGAAATCATTCGTAATGACTTTCGTGAAGGATTCCTTGATGACTCCTGTTCCCAAGATCTCACCGACCTTGTTGTTTATCCGGGTGATCGTTCCGTTCACGGAAGATTTCAACGTAGCTTTTCCGAGATTTTCCAACGCGATATCATAACTCGCCCTGGCGGATGAGACGGAAGCGTCATTGGAATTCTTAGTGAATTCCGATTCCAAAGTCTTGAGTCTGGCTTTCGCCACCTTGACCGCGTTTTCAGCGTTGGTCTCCGAAAGCTCGGCTTGGCGCTCAGCTACGTCCACCGCTTTCTGCGCGGCGTTGTGATTGCGCTCAGCCGTGGAAAGGGTGAGCGCGGCGCTCTTTATTTCCACGCTTGAAGCTCCGCTAGCCACGACCGCGTCATAATAATCCTGCGCGTCGTCCAAATAGTCCTTGGCATCGTCTTCCGCTTTCTTAGCCGCTGAAATATTCTTGTCATTGAGATCTTCCGTGTCACTCAAAACCTCTTCCGTGTTTTTCACGACCACCTCCGCTTCGCGGATGGAATCGTCAGTACCCCCAGCTTGGGCGACGGCCAAATCAAAACCCGCCTTGGCCTGGCTGACTTGCGAGGAAAGCACCGGATTATCGATCGTCGCGATCGGATCTCCCGCTGCGACCATCTGTCCTTCCTTCACGAAAATCCGCCCGATTCTTCCGCCGATTTCGAAATTCAAAGTGATCTCCCTTTCGTCCGTGAGGTCACCGGTCGATGAAACCGTCTGGGAAAGGCTCCCCTTTTCGGCGTCGGCCGTAGTGTAAACCGCTTCCTTGTCTTTTCCCCCGAAAATCAGATAACCGCCGATAACGACCGCAAGAACCGCGATCACCCAAATAATCCTTTTTTTTGATTTTGACATGCCGTTTCCTTATGGTCTTTATATATTAATACGGAGCGCGCTTAAAAAAGTCCGCAATTTTTTCCCTGGCCGTCCAACGCCTCGTTGACCAACGCGTCCGCGATCTTGTTCTTTTCGCGTGGCACATGCGCGAATTCCACTTTTGAAAAATCCAACATCAGGTTCCAGATTTCAATGAAAAATTCCTGGATGTGTTTTTCCTTCAAGCGGTATTCGTGGTTGAGCTGCTTGACTACCAATTCGCTGTCCAAAAGACACATGATCGTCGCCTGCTTGGCTTTAGCGTTTCCCAATTCCTGCTTTATCTTTTTCAAACCTAAAATCAACGCCATGTATTCCGCCTCGTTGTTCGTCTTGGTGCCGATGCACTCTCCGAATTTTTTCCCTAACGTTTCAACATAAACACCGACTGCCGCAGGACCGGGATTTCCTCTTGATCCGCCGTCGGTATACATCGTGATATTTTTTTCCATGTCCTGATTTTACCACCCATCCGGACATGCCGCAATATCCTACAAGAATCTGGCGACCAGATATCCCACGCCCAAGGTGCTTTCATAACTGACCAGATTGAATCCATATTTTTCCTGATAGACGGATCCGAGCATTATGAGAATGGAACGAAGTCCGCATTCGGCGGCGTCTTCCACCGCCTCCTTTTCCATGCCGGTGAGCGCTTTAATGTCGTTGCTAGCGAGATATTCGATAACCCAATGGTCGAAAAACTTGGCCCTGGGGGAAAATCCGGCCGGAGCTTCGGGCGTAAGCCTGTGGGAAAGCTCGCCGCTAGCTATGATCGCGATGCGCTTTTTCGAGTTCCGAAGCGGGTTGGACATGAGCTCGCCGTATTCGTAATGCCTGTCATAATCAAGCATCGCGAACGAAAGATGGACGACGTGCGGTTTAATGTTTTTCAAAAGAAGCTTAAGGGGGACCAAGGCGCCATAATCCAAAAAATGGGCATGGAGATGCGCCGGAAGCTCTATCATTTCACAACAGTATTTGATACCGTTGACTATCTCAAGATCGTTTTCGAATTCCAAAACCTCGTCCAAACCGAACTCCGCGAAACTTCCCCTGGGATTAGGATCGGAATTGATGACGAAATTGAATTCCTCCATCTGGCCGTGCGGGGAGATGACCACGACAGTGTCAGGATTCGCCCTTTCCAATCCGTCACGAATCTCCTCGAAAGCTTCGAGGGTCTTTTTGATCCCGGCCTTGTCTTCGGCCGTACCTATCCCAGGCACGCCGAAAGGGGGATGGGGTACTATCGACGCAAAGACTATCATATGCTTGGTTGTTATTTGCCTTCACTCCTAATACAAATATCCTTCGCGTAAAATTTTCGCACTAAAAAAGGGGCCTTTCGGCCCCTCCCTTTTGACGACGTCCTTACAACCTGTCACATTTTCCATCCCCGTCCTTGTCGACAAAATTGCCCCCGCTGTTTTGTCCGCGCGTCGCGCCATTCATTCCTCTTCCCTGGCCGTTTCCCTGACCGAGTCCCAGTTCCTGCCTGATTTTATCGGCTTCGTCCGTTTTTCCTTCAAGCATGAGCTGTCTCATCTCGACGAACTTTCCGAAATTATCCTTAGTAATAACTTCCGAAGCCCTGCCACGACCCTGATGCAACTCTTTCCAGGCTTCATAGTCATTGCTCTCGAAAGCCTTCGTCATCGCCTCGTGGCGCTCAGCCGAATAATTAGGACCTGTCTGTGAAGGATTTCCGCGGTAAGCGGAAACTCCGCTTGTCAGGATTCCTCCCCCGATGGCAGCCGCGCCCAAAGCGCCGGCAAGAACGATCATGTGTGTCTTCTTCATTTTATTTCTTTAATTCTTAATGCACTTTGGCCAATGCAATATATAAGACGGATTCGGGGGAAAAAGTTTTCACTCCCATCCGTATCCTGGTCCGCGCATCATGCCTCCTTCGCCGCGCATCCACCTTCCGTCAAAATCCCTCCTGAATTCCTCGCGCCTCGGCAAGCCGCGATCGAAACCGCGCATCATCCTTCCTCCTCCGGTCATAATCACCTGCGCCTCAAAAACGTCGTCGCTGAGCGGTTTACCGACAACCTTCACCCAGCCGCCCTCTTCGATCTCAAATGGTCCGCGCCTGACGGTATTTTCCAAGATGACGATATCCCATTTTTTCCCTTCCAAATCGACGATTGAAAATTTGTCCCTCCCCACCGATTCTATTTCCCCGGCCAAAAATCCATCCTCTGCCCTTTGCCACATGTGCTCCATGCCCGGAACGACGTCCCGATAAAGAGGGACTCTGCGGTAAGCGAAGTCGTCGGCGACCATGCCTATCCTGGCGAAATGCGCGGCGGTCCCCATCGCCAACACTAACGACAACGAGGTAAGAAGTATCACGGCCCATCTGTATCTGTACCCTTCCTTGGTTTTGCGGATGAAATAGTAAACCGCTCCCAAGAGAATGGCCAGCACGGCAAGCCAAACATATGGGACGTAGAGGAAAAACGTTCCCAGGGTTCCTCCTGGCGCATAGCGCGATGCTTCCCAGTCGATCTGGAAAAGCAGATAAATTCCGGCAGCAGCTGCGACCGCGCTGAAAAGAACGGCCAATGCGACGAGCGACCAATAGGCGACGTCGAGCAAAACGAATCTCCACTTCGGTAGCGGTTTCATTTTTTCCTTTTTCAATCTCGCGATCGTTTTTTGGATAAGATCTTTCATTTCTTCATTGCAGGACTTAAGTGTTTGACCGAAACGACGAATGAGTATTTCCGCCGAAGGCGGATAGAGGCTCGTTCGGAATTGAGGGCAAATGCATAAGTCCGGTGTTATTAAAAAAATTTTATTCCTTTCTTTTTTATATCCTTCTCAATCAGCCTCTTGCCCCTGGCGATCAATGTTGCCACGGTCCCCTTGGGTTTTTGCAAGATATCCATGATCTCCTCGTAATCCTTGTCTTCCACGAATCGGAGCACCAAAGCTTCCTTGTATTTGAGCGGCAAATTTTCTATCGCCTCCTTTATTTTCTTAGCGCATTCCTTGTCGGCCAATTCGTTTTCCAAATCAGTGTCCACTTTCGCTATCCTCATCCAACTGTCATCTTCAGATGAGACCATCTTCGGGCGAGCCGCGATCCGGCGGAAATTGTCCACCACATGGTTATGCGAAATTCGGTAAATCCAACTGGAAAATTTCAACGTCGGGTCATAGCTGTTCAAATTCAGATATGCTTTGACGAAAATTTCCTGTAAAAGGTCTTCGATATCGTCGTTTCCAAGTTGGGAAATCCTTTTGACATAATGAAAAAGCGGCCCTTGATATCTGGCCATCAGCGCCCCGAACATTTCCTGGTCATCCTTGGCAAGTTCCACCAATTCCTGGTCGGTCTTTTTTTCCAATTCCTCCAAATTATGCATAATTCGACTTTGTTATAGGCCTTGATGTAATACGGCGAAATCTGGCTTTGTTTTCATTCTCCCACTTTTCAGGCAATAAAAAAAGCCGCCCTCTCCATGCATTGCGCGGATTTGGCGGCTGATTGAAAAAAGAGCTTTTACTGACTACCGGGAATAATTTTCCCGGTAAATAACGATGGCGATATCATCGTCATCGAAGACGATCTTACTCAAAGTGTTGGCATTGACCTTCTTGGGCATGAAGACTTTCCTTACGAATCCCCTCGAATCGGCGACGATGGCGCCTACGGGCTCGCCATTCATGAACATGAAATATTCGTCCTTGAGGGCGATATCGAGCGAGGTCTTCATGCCATGGCCTTGCTTGAACAAATGATAACTGTATTGCCAGTCATCTTCCGAAAGTCCGAAGAGGTTGAGTTCCCCCCAGGCATCTTTGGCGAAAATGCCTATTTCTTGAGGCTCGATTTCCATCGCGCCCCACACAGGCATATTCGTCATTTGGGTGAGTTCTCCGCGAATCTCAAACTTCGGATTGCAGACCTCTTCACGGTTGACGAACCGGTAATATCCGGGACCTGTCACTTCACCGGGATTCATAAGCATCCATTCAGCTTCCTGATGGAAAAACGGGTAACCCTTCTTCCAACGATACACATCGAGATTGTTGCATTCCCCAGTCGGAACTTGGAACGAGAATCCGACGTATTCCTGGAACTCACCAGTCACCGCGAAAACCTTCTTGGCCGTCATCGGATCCTGAATGGATTCAGCAAGAGCCGAAAAACAGGAAACCAGC
>LCPX01000050.1 GCA_001003855.1 Candidatus Moranbacteria bacterium GW2011_GWE1_49_15
ACTGATTGAAGCGGCGCAAAGATTCAGCAACGCTTCCGCGACAACCATCCGCGTTCCGGCGGCGGGATTGACCAGCATTTTTAGCGGCGACTCCCCCAGTACTTCTGGCGGGGCGGTTTTTTTTCTTTATAAACTTTACGGACCTGTCTGCCGACAGGCAGGCTTTAAAAACTTTATGAACTTTTTATAGATATTTCCTTTTCCTTAATTTATCCGGTTTACCCGATGAATCCACAATGATTCATAATCTAGGTTAATACTTTTTGATAAATTTTATTTTTAATCGCGCAAATATTTGTGCCCCTTGATTCTGTCGGGCATGAACTGCTGGACGGCGTCTTCGGGGTTTTCAAAGTCCGGCGTGTATTTGTAATCCTGGCCGTATCCCAATTCCTTCATCAATTTCGTCGGCGCGTTGCGAAGGTGGATCGGCACCGGTTCGTTCGGGAAATTCTCCACATCCTGTTTCACTTTGTAATATGCTTTATACAGCGCGTTGCTCTTTTTGGATTTAGCCATATACACTACCGCCTGCGCGAGATTGACCGCACACTCCGGCATGCCGATGAAATGGCAGGCTTGATAAGCGCTGACCGCCTGATCGAGCGCGAATGAATTGGCTATACCGATATCCTCCGAGGCGAAACGAATCAGACGCCTCGCAACATAAAGCGGATCTTCCCCACCTTCGAGCATCCTGGCCATCCAATAGAGCGCCGCGTCCGCGTCGCCCCCGCGCATGCTTTTGTGGAGCGCCGATATGATGTTGTAATGTTGCTCCCCTCCTTTGTCATAGAGAAGGTTGGTGCGCTGGAACGCTTCTTTTATTTTTTCCTTGTCGATTTTGATTTCTTTCGCCTTGCCTTCACTCATGACGGAAAGCTCCAAGACATTGAGCGCCGTCCTCGCATCGCCATTGGAAAGCTCGGCCAGAAATTCAACGTCTTCTGGCGTGATTTTTATTTCCATTTTCCCGAATCCTTTTTCTTTGTCGGAGAGCGCCCTTTCCAAAAGATGCTTGATATCCTCCGCCCTCAAAGCCTCCAGCACGAAGACGCGGCTTCTGGAAATAAGAGCCGAATTGACTTCGAAGCTCGGGTTTTCCGTCGTCGCTCCGATAAGGATCAAAGTCCCGTCTTCCACGTAAGGAAGCAAGCGGTCCTGCTGGGCTTTGTTAAAACGGTGGATTTCATCCAGAAAGAGGATGGTTTTTTTCTTTTTGAATTCGAGATTGGTCTGCGCTTTTTCGACCACTTTTTTGACTTCCTTCACTCCGGAAGAAACCGCGCTGAGATGCACGAACTCGCTATCCGTCGTTTTGGCGATTATTTCCGCGAGCGTCGTTTTTCCGCTTCCAGGAGGACCCCAAAAAATCATCGACGGAATCGCGTCGCTCTCGATGATTTTTCTGAGCATCTTCCCTTCGCCCACGATATGCTCCTGCCCGACGAAATCCTCAAGGTCTTGAGGTCTCATCCTGTCGGCCAGAGGTTTTTTGATGTCTTTTTCCATATGATATAAGTATAATACAACATACAATCTTTAAAACCAGAGGGCAATCAAAAAAACAGCCGATATGGGCTGTTTTCGGAAACGCTATATGGTCAGTTTCGGCTTGTGAAGGTTGTGCGCTATCTTTATTTTTTTCGGCTGCGGTTCCGGCTGCGGTTCCTCTTTTTGTATTTTTTTCCGGCTGAAAAAGAGGATGTAAATTATTTCCAAAATAGCCAAAGTGTTCGCAATAAGAAGCACCACGAACCACCCGTGTTGGCCGTTTCTGGCCGCCCTCCAAAGCGCCCAACCCTTCCAGGGGATCATCCAAAGCAACAAGATTATCAATATCCAGGGTTTTTCCAAAATTATCTTTTCCATAAGTTTTTTTTGCCTAAAAAATGACCTTTACATCTTACCATGTTTTTCAAGACGCATTAAGTTCCGCATAAAAAAAGACCCTCTCAAATTTCCGAAGAAACCCAAGAGGGTCAGAGAATCAAGGGACCTAATAAATCCAATGTTATCAGATTCGGTCCCCACAAGAACCAGCGCCCCATGAATTGGAAGTAGCGCCTGGGTCGTAGAAGTCAAGCAGTGGCCTGGAATTCCAATGCATCACAAGTGTAGGCACAAGAAGCCCGCCTTCACAGTCATAGCAGGAACCGAGTGCCTGCACGTTGTGACTTGACAGAATTTCCGTAAATATGCCGAGAGATACGACCTCTTCAGCTGTTAAAGGAAACCGTTTCTGACTTTTGATTTTTTTTCTGGCATCCTTGACCGGAATATTCAGCAACGCGTTGCCATTTTCAACGTCAAGCGCAAAGTAAGGATCTTCCGACACTTTCACGGTATTAATCAATCTATTGGGGTTATATGTCATAAAGCCGGCATATTCTCCTTTTCTTACCATAGGCATCAAGGCATAGAGACCCATATAGCTCTTGGGTATGACAGGGAGGAATGGGATGTGACCTTCATCAATACTCATTTCAAAGGCCTCATTAAGAACCTTATCTTTTTTCCTCTGGAAATTGTCCACGATTTCCTTGGGACATCCCAGTCTTTCCAGCGTTTTTATCTGACTCTCAAAAAGATTCTCCAATAAAACTTCCTTCCTGGCACGCTCTTTGGCCTTGGATACAACATCTTCAATTTCAGTATCCGTAAATCCCGGAAATTTCTTAAATAAATGCTTCAACCTTGCCTCAAGATGTTCGCTACTTTGCTCTTTGGATGAATTCATGTCCTTTCCCCTTTCTGTTTGATAATTGTAAAGTTGCTATTGTATTATGCCAAAACCCTATTTTATTCAACATAACGAGAAATTATATATCAAAATAGATAATTTGTCAAACTAAAAAGCCGCTGGGGGCTACATAAAAGCTTTTTTTCCTTAAACAAGGCAACAGGCGACTGGAATTTCCGCCTTGATCGGATTGATTTTTATTGAGATTCTTACTGCCTACTATATAGCCCGACCAGCACGGCTTGGTCCAAAACATGGCCGTCCATCGCCATTTGCAAATCTTTCATCGTGGAAGTTTCCGGGATATCGAGCATCGCGTCCAAAGCGTAGAGCCTGAACTCATAGCGGTGCGTTCCGCTCGGCGGGCATGGTCCGCCGTAGCCCGGACGCCCGAAATCCGTCATTCCCTGGGCCGCTCCGGCGGGAACGGAATTTTCCCCGATCGCCTTCGTTTCAGGTTCCATATTCCAGAGCATCCAATGCACCCAACCTTTTCCCGGAGCATCCGAATCGAAAACCGTCAGGGCCAGACTTCTCGTTCCCGGCTGGATGTCCCCCGAGATATTGAGCGGCGGATTGATATCCTCACCATCGCAAGTATATCTTTGCGGGATGCTCTCCCCGTCTGAAAAAAGCGGACTTGTTATTTTCATATTTTTGTCCGGATAATTCCTAACGCAAGATACTACCCTTCGGAAATTTCAGATATTTCGAAAGTAATTTCACTTTTTCAATTTCCTGAAAATGAATATGACGGCCAGCAGAAAAACCGCGCTGCCCAAAACTATGAAAGAAAAACGTTGGTAATCCCCCATCAGGAAAGCTCCGCCCCCGTATGAATAAATGAAAGAAAAAGGCGTGATGCCGATAACAGTCGCCAAAAGATATTTCCGAAAATGCATCAATGTAAAAAGACCCACGGCGTAACTCACGACATCCACCGGGAGCATCACCCGCAGCAGGAGCACCGTCAAGAATTCCGCGTCCGGCGTGATGTAGTTCCTGTATCTTTCCAATTTTTCAGGCTCGACTATTTTTTCCAAAACCGGACGGCCGAACCTTCGGGCTATGGCGAAAGCTATCACGCTCCCGATCGTCCAACCCAAAACGCTAAGAAGTGCCGTAAGAAACGGTCCGAAAATGTCCGACGCCACCGGAATAAGGAAAATCGTAGACACCGGTGCCACGACAATGGAAATAACTTCCAAAAGCAAGAAAATAAAGGCTCCATAAAAAAAATTACGCTGCACCGCCTCCCGAAAGACTTCGAATGATTCCTCCCCCCTCAAGGCGAAAACGAAAAGCAGGATCGAGATAGCGAGGAATATGGCAAGTATTAAATTTTGGGATTTTTTACTCAGGATCATAAATCGAAAATTATCTGGAAAAAAGATAATTGATGACAACCGGAGTCACAAAACTTTCGATTACCGCCGCCAGAAAAAGAAGCGGCAAAATTACTTTGAAAAATTTCTTCATCGCGAAAGAAAAATGGACCCGGAACGGCTCTTTGTATTTAAGCCTCCTATAAAAACAGTTTCCCAACCAAATGCCATAGCTGGTCGCCAAAATTATGGCCGGTATTTCGAGTATACCATGGGGCAGTAACCCCAATACGATCATGAACAAACTGTTTTCCCTCTGGAAGACACCGATTATCAAACCGATCAGTTCTCCGTTCGTATAAATGAACACCAGCGGTACGATCGCGAAAAAAAATCCGAAAACTATCACAAAAAGGGCTTTGAGCAAATTATTCAGAAAAATGAAGACGAAGATAAGAAGCGGGCTGAAATTCCTCGTGAAATCGAGGTTCCCGAAAAAACTATCCACGATGATCCTTGATTTTTCCGGGGAATTTACCGCCGCCATATAACCGCTCAGAATAGCGAAAGAAAAGACCATGGTAGTGATCGCTATATAGGTCCTGAATTCTCCTTTCGTGATCATATGTTTTTATTCAGCCTTTGATAACTAATACAGGCCGCAGGCGCGCAACTTTCCTGGCGATTCCGGCCCCAGCCACCACGCCGACGACGTCGTCGATATCCTTATAAGCCAAAGGTGCTTCTTCGGCCAATCCCCCGATCGACCCGACCCTGACATATATTCCCTCCTTTTCCAATTCCTTTTTCAATTCCTCCCCGCGGACAGCCCTTTTGGCGGCGTGCCGGGACATCCTCCTTCCGGCTCCGTGGCAGGAAGACCCAAAGGACTTTTCCATTCCCTCCTTGGTTCCCGCCAGGACATATGATGCGGTCCCCATGCTCCCTGGGATTATCACGGGCTGGCCGGACTCGCTGAAGATCCCAGCAAGTTCCGGATGCCCGGGACCGAAAGCGCGCGTCGCCCCTTTCCTATGGATAATGAATTTTTCTTTTTTTCCGCCTATTTCATATTCTTCTATTTTCGCGATATTGTGTGCGACGTCGTAGAGCAGCGAGAGTCCGCCCTTCTCTCCGAAAAA
>LCPX01000051.1 GCA_001003855.1 Candidatus Moranbacteria bacterium GW2011_GWE1_49_15
CCGATGTTCACCTCCATCAAAAAGGCTTTGGAAGAAGTTCCTGAATTCAAAGAGCACTATAACTCGGGCGAAGACGCGAAGAAGCTCATCAACAACGCCATGCGCCTGGAGGGGGTTTCGAGGCACGCCGGCATGCATGCTTGCGGGGTCGTCATCACGAAAAATCCCGTGACGGACTACACCCCCATCCAAAACATCACCGGAGCGCGCGAAGGAACGGTTACCCAATATTCTTCATCGACCAAGACGAGTTATGTGGAAAAGATCGGCCTGCTCAAAATGGACTTTCTGGGACTCAAAAACCTCACCATCATCCAGAACGCCATCCGCATCATCAAAAAAACCAAAGGTGTCGAAATAGATATCGACACCCTTCCGGTCGATGACGAGCTCGCCTACAAACTTTTCCAGGACGGAAAAACGACCGGCGTGTTCCAATTTGAAAGCTCCGGAATGAAAAGATACCTCAAGCTCTTG
The DNA here is from genome assembly GCA_001003855.1 of Candidatus Moranbacteria bacterium GW2011_GWE1_49_15. Lineage (GTDB taxonomy): Bacteria > Patescibacteriota > Minisyncoccia > Moranbacterales > GWC2-37-73 > UBA12053. Next base: position 478 of record LCPX01000051.1, read on the forward strand.
AGGCCCACAGTCATCGAGGATATCATCGCGATGGTCGCGCTTTACCGCCCAGGGCCGATGGATTGGATTCCTGATTTCATTTCCGGAAAACACGGCACCAGAAAAGTCAGCTACGTCCACCCAAAACTCGAACCGATCCTCAAAAACACCTACGGGGTGGCGGTGTATCAAGAGCAGGTCATGCAGATCGCCAGGGCTTTGGCCGGCTTTTCCATGGGAGAAGCGGACGTACTTCGAAAAGCCATGGGTAAGAAAATTCTCGACCTTATTCAAGAGCAGAAGATAAAATTCGTGGAGGGGTGCGTGGCCAACGGCATCAGCAAAGAAATCGGAGAAAAGGTGTTCTCCTTCATCGAGCCGTTCGCCGGTTACGGCTTCAACCGCTCGCATGCAGCTTGCTACGCGCTTATCGGATACCAAACGGCATATCTCAAAGCGCATTATCCCGAAGCCTTCATGGCGGCCCTTTTGACCTCGGACCAGAACGACATCGACCGCATCGCGATCGAAGTGGATGAGACCCGCGACATGGGAATCGAAGTTTTGCCTCCGGACGTCAACGAAAGTTTTGAAAACTTCGCCGTCATAACCGGAGACGACGGAAAAAACAGGATACGCTTCGGACTCAACGCCATCAAGAACGTGGGGCACGTGGTCGCCGAAGAGATAGTCAAAGAAAGGAAAGCCAACGGGAAATTCAAAACGTTGGCGGACCTGGTCGAACGCGTGCAGACGAAGGACCTCAATAAGAAATCCATCGAAGCCCTGGCCAAGGTCGGCGCGCTCGACGAGCTGGGCGAGAGAAAGCAGATCATCGAAAATGTGGAAAATATAATCACCTTTTCCAAGAACACGCAGAAGGCGAAAAATTCCAACCAAGTAAGCCTTTTCGGGGCGGAGATATTGGAATCCCCGACAATCCAAATGACGGAGTGTGAGCCCTCCACCAAAAAAGAAAGATTGAAATGGGAAAAAGAGCTCCTGGGACTCTATGTTTCCGACCACCCGGTGGCCGAATTCCAAGACTTCCTCGACGAAGCCGCCACTCCGATCGCCAGCCTTTCCAAGGAAATGGTCGGACAAAGGATCAAAGTCGGAGGAGTCATCCAGAAAGTCCAAAAGATCCTAACCAAGCGGCATGAAACGATGCTCTTTGTCACGCTCGAAGACACCAAAGGAAGAATCGAACTCCTGGTGTTTCCGAGGGTGCTGGAAAAAACCCAGAGCGCTTGGGAGGAAGAAAGAATGATCATCGCCGAAGGGAGGCTTTCCGACAAGGACGGATCGTTCAAACTTATCGCCGACGAAGCCAATGAACTCAACCGCCATGAAGTCGACGAGTTCATGCGCATCAGGCTGACGCAGAAAACTTATGGCACCGATAAGGCCAGTGAAAATGACGATGGAAATAATACCCCCGGAGGATCAGGAATCACGAAAGACGAGTCATCAGTCATCAGTCATCAGTCATCGGAAAACGAACCAGCGAACCTAAAACCTAGCGGACCTAAAACCTATAACCTGTTAATAGGGCTTCCCCACAACGCCACGCCGGACATCATTCATCGGCTCGGGAAATTTTTCAAGGACTGCAAAAGCGGAGACACCAAAGTCGTCCTCCATCACAACGAAACCAAACTTCAAACTCCGTTCTCCATAGAACACACGGACGAAATAATCGAGGAACTGAAATCGATCGTCCTGCACGGAAGCGTGGAACTCGCGTAATCCTCTAATTTGAAATTAATTTTCCTATCTATATTTAAACATTTTGAATGCCATACATCCCATACCAAGTATCTTCATTTTTGAAGTTCCCGCCCAAGGTGGACAGGTCTGCATGCGTCACTCTATCCGAAACCTTGATCGCGAATAATCTCAACACATGGACACTGGATTCGGTGACGGAAAACCTTGGCCGCCCGCATATTCACCTACTACCTTTTCCATCTTATCAAAAAAAACAAAGACCCCGCACGATTTCTCGTTTGGGGTCTATTTTTTGATTTCCAAGGACAAAATTCCAAAGGGTCCAAGAAAATCAAAGATAACAAAGTTCAAAGGACTAATTACTTGCGGGGACCGAAGCGGAGAAGTCGCCAGCGCACCAGTCATGGGCGAGCCAGTAGCAGCGCCAGTCCCACTCGCCATCGCCAAGGCGGTAGAGATACGGCAGACAGCGGTTGCCGCGCGGGCCGCGAAGAACCAAGCCAGGAAAATCGATGAATCTGATCTTCCTCGTTCTGTACAGCCACTCAAGAACGCTGTTTTCCTTGTTGGCTTGATAGTCAAGCCAGAATCCGAGGAAAACGTTTCCTCCCAGACGAATAAGGTCAGGATTTTTCTTAGACCTCATGATTTTTTCTTCGCCCTTTATCGAGCTTTCGCCTTCCTCAAGGTATGCTTCGAAGACGATTTTGGCGGTTTCCACTTCCGCCAGCTCGAGCGAACGGACATCCATGTCTTCCTCACCCGAAAGACCGTCGCCATCCACAAGACCTTTCCAAATCGACCATCCCTCGCCGAGGAATTCGACGGGATTGAACGTCTTGGTCAAAATGGATTTCGGGTCGCCGAAATTGAACTGGCAATTGTTTTTCAGAAAAGCTGTGAATCTTGTGCCGATTTCATCCGGCGTAAGTCCTTCAATGACGCTTTTCTGCAACTGCTCTCCATCGATGCTATCCCAATCAACTTTCGAACCGAAAAGAGATTGGAGATGCAGAGCTTGACCGCGGGATACGGCTTTACTCATGGCACATCCTCCTTTTTATTTGCGCTTCACCATTTCTTGCACCATGCGATACTTTGGCTAGACGCGCTTATATTTGCCACAGCAGAAAAAACCCAAGACAAGCCGCTTTCCGCTGTGGCAAAACGCAAGTTGAAATTTAAGGAACTGATGTCATATTACACACCCTAATTGCAAAAATGTCAATATTGCTATAAAATAAGATTAGTCCTATATTTAAAGCACAACCAAATGAAGCTGCGGAGTACCGACCCGCGGAGTCGCGTAAAATCCCTATCAGAACCACGCGACACGGCTTCCGTTCAAGCGGCCTACGAATAGGCGCATAAAGTGCCCAAAAAATAATGGGAAATCGAGTGGAACCGCCTGAGCAATCGGGTCTCGATATTCTGATATTTTTTAGGCATTTTTATTTTATAAAATTTATTATTATAAAATTAACGAATTTCGGATTAACGAATTAAAAATGCGTTAATGCGCTAATCCGTTAATAAGCAATATGGAATCTACCGTAAAAAAATTGGAAATTCTTCGCCACTCATCCTCCCATGTCCTGGCTGCGGCCGTTTGGGAAATGTTTCCCGAAGCCAAATTCGCCATGGGACCGGCGATCGAAAACGGATTCTATTACGACTTCGAACTCCCCCGAACCCTTATTCCTGAAGACCTTCCCCTGCTCGAAGAAAGGATGCAAAGGATCATCAAGGAAAACCACGGGTTCGAACGGGCCGATCTTCCAGCGCAGGAAGCGAAAGAAAAATTCGAAGGGATTGGACAGAATTACAAGGTTGAAATCATCGATGACCTCATAGCGCAGGGCAACGAGAACGTCTCGGTTTATAAATCCGGGGATTTCATCGACCTTTGCAGCGGACCGCACATCGACTCGACCGGAAAAATCGATCCGCAGGCACTTAAACTAACCAGGATTTCCGGAGCCTATTGGAAAGGAGATGAAAATAATATCCAGCTCCAAAGGATTTATGGAGTAGTTTTTGAAAATAAAAAGAAACTCAAAGAATATCTCCAGCAGTTGGAAGAAGCTGCCAAGAGAGATCACCGAAAACTTGGCAAGGAATTGGACCTCTTCGCCTTCTCAGATCTCGTCGGACCAGGACTGCCGCTCTTCACTCCGAAAGGAACTATCATAAAAGAGGAACTGCAAAAACACATCGAAAAGGTTTGCAGAGGTTACGGATTCAAAAAAGTTTCCACTCCCCATCTGGCCAAAATAGACCTCTATGAGAAATCCGGACATGCCCAGAAATTCGGCGACGAACTTTTCCAGGTCAAATCGCACTACAAACAGAATTACGTGATGAAGCCGGTGCAGTGCCCGCACCAAACCCAGATTTTCGCTTCCCGACCAAGATCATATCGCGATCTTCCAATAAGATATATGGAATCGGAAAAACAGTACCGCGATGAGAAACCCGGTGAAATCGGAGGACTCAACCGCGTGATCGCAATCACGGTCGAAGACGGACATTCGTTCTGCACCGTCGACCAAGTGAAACAGGAAATGAAAAACATGGTTGAGATAATCAAGGATTTCTATAGCTCGCTCGGAATGTGGGGGAACCATTGGGTATCCCTCTCGGTGCGAGACTATGCCCATCCTGAAAAGTATATCGGTGGCCCCCAAGATTGGGACAAGTGCGAACAGATGCTTCAGGAAATTTCCGATGAGATGGGACTTGATGCGCAAAAGCGCGAAGGTGAAGCCGCTCTCTACGGACCCAAACTAGATTTCATGTTCAAAGATTCCATGGGAAGGGAAATCCAGATACCGACCGTACAGTTGGATTTCGCCACGCCGAAAAGGTTCGACCTCGTATACACGGACAACACCGGAAAAGAGATCAATCCTGTCATGGTCCATCGCGCCATTCTTGGATCATATGAAAGATTCCTAATGCTTCTAATCGAGCATTTTGCCGGAGCCTTCCCG
>LCPX01000052.1 GCA_001003855.1 Candidatus Moranbacteria bacterium GW2011_GWE1_49_15
ATCTTCATTTCATTTTCAAGTTTTTCCCGAAGATCCTTGGCAAGGGTTGAGATTTCCAAAAACGAAGAAACGCCGTCCTGAAAGACGGCTTTCTGGATCTGCTTGAGCCTGAACGCAGGCTGGTTATTTTTTTTCAAAATTTCAGATAATTTTCCGACGTACATAAATAATCAGATCAAAAATATCGCCGCCATGCCATAAGAAAATCCCAAGACGGATCCCATAATCACATCGGACGGATAATGCATGCCGTTATGGATGCGGGAAAATCCCATAAGGACGGAAAAGGCAATTCCGGGAACGAGTGTCGTTGGAAAGATCGAAGACAGAACGACTACCATCGCGACCGTGCTGGCAATATGGCTTGAGGGCATCGATCCGTCGCTGAACTGGTGTCCGATCGGCTTGATCTCGTCGGGATAGGCAACGAACGGCCTTTGGCGCGCTCCCATGAATTTAGGTAGGAGATATTTGAACAACCCCTCCGAAATCGCGAAATGGAGGAACGTCACGACGGCAATCCTTTGCAAAAGAAGCGCTCTCTCTCCAGGAAAGTAAGCGAAGGAAATCAAAAGAACAGCCGACCATAAGATAGCCAGCATCTTCAAGCTGCTTACGAAGGCGGTCAGGAAATCGATTTTTCCCTTTCCGAAATCGTGGATATATTTTACGTATTTTTTCTCGATATCATTCATCCTATTCGACGGTTACGCTTTTAGCTAAGTTCCTCGGCTTGTCCACGTCATAACCTTTGCCGATTCCTACATAATAGGCCAAAAGCTGAAGCGGCACAACCGCCACCAAGGGCGTGAGCATTTCCAATGTTTTCGGGATATAAATGATTTCGTCCGCCAACTTGGCGATTTCCTTGTCACCCTCCGTCGCAATCGCTATTATTTTTCCTCCGCGCGCTTTTATTTCTTCTATCGCGGAAATGGTTTTCTCATAAACGCTGTCTTTCGGAACCACGAACACCGAAGGAAAATTCTTGTCGATGAGCGCGATCGGGCCGTGTTTCATCTCTCCCGCGGCGTAACCCTCCGCATGCACATAGGAAATCTCTTTTATTTTGAGTGCTCCCTCCAGGGCGATTGGGAAATTGTATTTTCTTCCAAGATAGAGTAAATTGCTGTATTTATCGAGTTTTTTTGCGATTTTTTTAATATCGTTTTTTTGCGAAAGGATTCCCTCGATATACTTCGGGATCTTTTTAAGCTCGCTGGCGATCTTTTTTCCCGTCGCCTCCGACATCCCTCTCTGCCTTCCGAGATACAAGGTAAGCAAGGCCAAGATCGTAAGCTGTGAAGTGAAAGCTTTGGTCGAAGCCACTCCGATTTCCGGACCGGCGATATTATACACTCCCGCATCGGTTTCCCTGGCGATCGTGGAACCGACCACGTTCACGATTCCCAGCGCCAACGCTCCTTTGCTTTTAGCTTCACGGATCGCCGCCAAGGTGTCCGCGGTCTCACCTGACTGCGAGATCGCCAAGACCGCCGTGTTCTTGTCGATCACCGGACTTCGGTATCGGAACTCCGACGCATATTCCACCTCCACCGGAATACCCGCGAATTCCTCCAACATATATTCCCCGATGAGTCCCGCATAGTATGATGTTCCGCAACTGGAAATTATTATTCTGTTTATTCCTTTGAGCCTCTCGTCCACATCCTTGAGTCCCCCGAGATTCGCCATCCCCTCTTTGACCAGGAGCCTTCCGAGCATGGCGTTGGAAACGGCTTCCGGCTGTTCGAAAATTTCCTTGAGCATGAAATGGTCGAAGCCCTGCTTTTGCGCCTGCTCGATCGACCAATCCAATGTGTCTATTTTCTTTTGGATCTTTTTATTTTTGATAGTCACGACTTCGTATGAATCTGATCCCACCACAGCCATTTCCCCGTCATCGAGATAAACAACTTTGTCGGTATACTTCACGATTGCCGAAGCGTCAGAAGCGACGATGTTCTCATTTTTTCCCACTCCCAAAAGAAGCGGGCTTCCGAGTCTAGCCGCATATATTTTTTCCGGCTCGTCGGAATTAAGAATAGCCAATCCATACGTCCCTCGGATTTCATTAAGCGCAGCTAAAACGGCGTCTTGGAACTTGAGTTTTTTCGCGAACTCCTCGATCAAATGCGCCACAACCTCACTGTCCGTGTCCGAAGAGAACTTGTGTTCTTTGGCTACGAGCAAGTCCCTGAGCTCACGATAATTCTCGATGATGCCGTTATGCACCAAGGAAATTTTGCCGGAGCAGTCGCCATGCGGATGGGAATTGCGATCGCTCGGCTTTCCATGCGTCGCCCAACGGGTGTGCGCGATTCCGACCATGCTACCAAAATCGTTACCGCCCAATTTATTCTCAAGAACCGCGACCTTTCCCGTAGCTTTCACCGTTTCGATTCCGCTTCCGATCACTGAAACCCCCGCGCTGTCATAACCGCGGTATTCCAGCTGCTTGAGTCCCTCGACAAGGACCGGGACTGCTTTCTTTTTTCCGACATATCCGACTATTCCGCACATAGGATTAAAATTTAGAATTTTGAATTTAGAATAAAATCCTAATGACAAAATGTTTGAACATTTGAAATTAAAAAATTAAAAATTGATTCAAAATTAAAAATTCTAAATTAAAAATTATTTCTTAGAAAGATCTCTTCAACTTGTCCTGTCTCAACTTCCGTTCTATCGCGAAATCAATGAGCCTATCCAACAGCTCGGAATACCCCACGCCAGACTCTTCGAACATCTTCGGGAACATGCTTATATTAGTAAAGCCTGGCAAGGTGTTTATTTCGTTGACATAAAGCTCGTCTTTTTCAGTAAGGAAAAAATCGATCCTGGCCATGCCTTCACATTCCAAAGTGTCATAAACATACATGGCGGTTTCCTGGATCCGCCTTTTCTGATTTTCAGTCAATTCAGCCACGGGAACCGGCATGGCGGCATCATCGCTGATATATTTGGCTTCATACGAATAAAATTCGCTCTTAAGCTTTATTTCTCCGGGAGCGGCGGCTATCGGTTTTCTATTTCCCATCACCGCACACTCTATCTCCCTTCCGACGATGGCTTTTTCAACGATCACCTTTCCATCATATTTAAAAGCGATCTTGATCGCCGCCACCAATTCTTTCTTGTCATGGGCTTTTGAAATCCCCACCGAAGAACCGAGATTGGCCGGCTTCACGAAAAGGGGCAGCCCCAGATCGGCGACTATCTCTTCGATATCAGCGGAGTTTATCTTTGCGCTTTTAAGGGTGTACCCCTCCGCATTGGGGACGCCTGCCTCGTTCAAAAGCCTCTTCATCACATCCTTATCCATTCCCACGGCGCTGCCCAATACTCCCGGACCGACATAAGCCGCTCCTAGAATCTCAAAAAATCCCTGCAGACATCCGTCTTCCCCGAAGGTCCCGTGGGTTATCAGAAAAAACACGTCTATCTGCGAAACGTTTTTTCCGTCTTTAAGGTCTATCAGATATGTTTTTTCGTTTTTGTTGACAGCCGTAATTTTCAAAGATTTAGGGCTTATTTTAGTCTTCTTAATGTCCCCCGGATTTATCCAAAAATCATTATCTTTTCCGAAACGCCATTCCCCGTTTTTATCTATACCTACGAGTTTGATATCATATTTTTTCTTATCCAATCCGTTCCAAATATTCCAAGCGGAAACGAGCGAAACCTCATGCTCACCGCTTTTCCCCCCCATCACGAGACCCAGTTTTATTTTCTTTCCCATAGGATTAGTTTAAAAAGATTTAATGATCTTCTCCGCTTCCCTGAGGCTTGCCGCTTCGAAATCGCAGAATTCCGTCGGTTCGTCATGGTATCTTCCATCATGCCTTCGCATGAAAATAGTTTTCATATGGGGAAATCTCTTCTTCACGTCCTCAATCTGCTCCATCCTGTCCTCTATGAAAAATATTTTTTCGTCCTTCCTCATCCTGTCACCGATAATTTTTCCGATAGCTTTAGATTTCAGTTCGTCGGTGATCTGGACCTGCTCGCAATATTTTCCCACCCTGCACTCGCCTATCTTCATGTCCTGAAAATGGGATTCCCCATAAGACACTATGCAGACGAAATCGTTTTTGAAAGCCTTCAGGAAATCCACGCTGTCATCGAAAAGATAGGGATTGGTGTCCACCATGAATTCTTCCAAGTCTTTCTTGGCTCCCTCTACACGCATTTCTTCGCCCTTACCGATCATGTCCAAATGGTTCCAGGGATCATATGTTTTCAGAATCTTGTTTTGTGCGGGGTTATGATAATACCTGTCGAAAACATCCCTGCTGATTCCGTGCTGAAAGAAAAGGTTCTGCAAATCCTCCTTGAATCTTTTGGTATTGAAAAGCACGTCGTCAAAATCTACAAATATCATCATACGATTTCTTTTATTATATTTTCATATTCTCCCAACTCCGAAATCATCATAAGGACCTTGGCCAACTTGTCGCTGTCATGACGGATAAAAGCGCGCTGGGAGGCCAATTTGTCGGCCACGCTGAATATCGGCCTCTTGCCGCTCAGCACGTCCGCCTGGATCACCTTGTATTTTCCTTTTCTTTGCTCATCCCTCGGAAAATCTATCAGCAATTCCCGCTGGTTCTCGTATTTCTCAATGAGTCCCTTGCTTGGTTTCCTCATGTTATAAACGACGTAATCCAGCCTGTCTTTCCCGAGATATTTGTTTATCGATTCCGCGTAAGTATGCAGATTGAACTTTTCCGTATGCCCTTTCTTATTCACGAGATTGCAATTGTAAACGACCAACGCCTTGGATTTCCTGATGGCTTCGGCGACGCCGTCCACCAAAAGATTGGGTATGACGCTGCAGTAATGGTTTCCCGGCCCTATGACGATCAGGTCGGCTTCCATGATCCTCTTGATCGCTTTTTTGCTGGCTTTGGCTTTCGGGTAAAGGTAATTCTCGCGTATGCCTACGGCTTCTATGTCATGGTTATGGTTGATCTCCTCCTCGCCCCTGAGCTTGTCCCCGTTGAGTAGCTCCATGTACAGTTTAGTATCCTGATCCGTGACCGGAATCACCTCTCCCTTTACGTTCAA
>LCPX01000053.1 GCA_001003855.1 Candidatus Moranbacteria bacterium GW2011_GWE1_49_15
ACAGAATATCCGGGCGTAGTCGAAATAGGGTCGGGATTCGGGGCGGATCCGTCAATCGGCTCTTCCGGGACTACGGGAGTTGCGGCGTCTGATTCGCTGGTGGAGGAAAAAGTTATAGGGTAACCCACAGAAGGATTATTATTAGAATCAACCACGAAAAGGTAGCCTTGTTCGCCTTCGGAAAAGCCCCCCTCACGCACAGTCGCCATGATAGAAGTTCCGCTCCAATTGTCCGGCGTTATGATGGTCAGCTTGGTACTGTCCGAATAAACGGAGGCGTCGCCAATCTCTATGCGAGCTTGCGAATTGGAGCCGGTGGCTAAGTAGATGTCATCGTAAAGCCCTCTGGTCATATGGTCATAAACCGCGTTTACACCGCCGCTCCTGTGCCAGCCCGAAAAGTTCAAGCGCGTCCATTGACTGATAGCATTATCATTGACATTATCATCACCGTCAAAGAGGGTCCGGTCATTCGCGATTATGGTTTTCTGCCCAAATTCCTCGCTGAGTCCTTGCGCAAAAATTAGACCCTTATCCAGGATCGGGTCCGGATTGCCCGCTTTCATGTGCACCGAAAACCTGTTCCAATCGGAAAAACTGAACCAATGGTTCTCTGTCCCTGGCCGCCCCACCTGAAGAGGGTTGGCGACGCCGTCTTTCTTAATCCCGCCGTCATTGCCGATAAGGGAAAAATAAGTCCCGTTTCCCCAAGTTGGCAAACAAATGTCATCATCACCGCGGTAGCCAGACGAACCGTCCATGATCCAAGCCATCTTCCACGCGCTGTCAGGAGCGAAGGTGCCAGGCTGGGAGGTGTTTGGGAAATGATATCCTTCGGGAATCCTTATCCTATATGAAAGGAAGATCTCCTGGACCGGATCAAAATTAATTTGCAGTTGCCTTGAAACGTCGCCGTCGACCAAACGTCCTGCGATATTACCGCCATCTTCGGCCTCATAGATAGGCGCGTTTCCAGACACACCACTCCAATTTCCCACCGGAGCGGGAAGCGTTATAGTTTGTCCATCAGTCCCTCTGGAAAAATCATCAAAAAGAATCACATTTGGTCCACTATCGCCGAAATCCGTTCCCGAGACGGTAATAGTCAGACCGTTGCCAACCGTCCCACTGACTCCCGAAATGCTCGGCGCGGCATGCGCGGAAAGCTGACATGATGCGGGCCTTCATCGGATTTTTCTTTTTCATTTTAATTTTCTTACAGATTAGTTTTAAAAAATATAATTTGTTAGCCAATGAAGGCAGTTTGCAACAAAAACTATTCCACTTGAATATTCTTACCGATAAAAAAAACGCAACATAAAAAAGTTGCGATTCTTAAAAAGATAATCACCATACCCCCTGCCAAAAACAACGAGAGATGGAAGCATCATACTGGAGAGTGATCGGTTGCGCTATTGGCTCCTTGCAATTAAAGTGCCCAAGTACTAATTGCAATTCATTGCCCTCACCAAAAAAATTTATGTTTTCGTATTCACACCGTCATTGTACAACAAAATCAATAAAAACATAAGGGGCCTATGCATAAGTCCCTCGCGGACATTCCTAAAATTTAAGCCAATTTTCCCAAAAGCGCGTCCAGATCTTCCTGCGAATAGTATTCCACCACTATCCTTCCTCCGTCTCCGGATTTTGTGATTTTCACCTTGGTTCCCAGCTTTTCCACCAATTTTTCCTCCAACTCCTTTATTTGCGGATCCACATTGGAAACCCTCTTGTGGGACTTGACCGAAATTTCCTTGGTCTTGTCTTCGGTTTGACGCACGGTCAAATTTCCCCTGAGGATCAATTCGAAAAGCGCTCTTTGCTTCTCCGGATTGTCCAGTGAAAGAATGGCCTTGGCGTGACCTTCGGTTATCTTAGTCTCTATCAGGGCCCTTTGGATTTCCACCGGAAGTCCCAGGAGCCTCACTTTGTTAGCTACCAAGCTTCTGCTTTTTCCCATCTTATCGGCCACCTCCTCCTGGCTCATCTGATATTCTTCCATCAATTTCTTGTATGATTTGGCTTCCTCTATGGCATTAAGATCGTGCCGCTGGACGTTTTCAATTATAGCCAATTCCAATTTCTGTTTCTCGTCCGCATCGCGCACTATCACGGGAACCTTCCTGAGCCCGGCCCTCTTGGAAGCCTGGAGCCTCCTTTCTCCTGCGATCAATTCGTACCTGGCTCCGTTGTGGCTCACCACCAATGGCTGGATTACGCCATGCTGCCTTATGGACTTGGCCAAGTCTTCCAATTTCTCGTCGTCAAAAAGGACTCTCGGCTGATGGGGATTCGGCACGATATTGTTCACGTCCACCTCTATCACGAACTTATCCCCGCGGATCGAATCATCCCCTCTTGAGGAAAGGGTTCTGGCCGAAGACTCGCTCCGTTCGTCGTCTATTTTCTTGTTGGGGATAAGGGAGGAAAGACCGCGTCCCAATCCGTAATTCTGCGCCATACGCTTGAAAAATTTTAAAGGCTAAATTTTAAATTTGAAATGAAATCTGAATGAAAAAAATATATCAAACATTTAATCATTTAGAAATTTCAAAATTGATTTAAAATTAAAAATTTAAAATTAAAAATTTATAAAATCTATACTGTGAATTTCTTTTTAGGTTCTTCCTTTATCGCCTTGGTTTCTTGCTGGGCGTCCTTTTCCAAGATCTCCTTCACCAAGCTCTTGTATGACCTGGCTCCCTTGGAAAGCCCGTCGAAACTCAGGATGGATTTTCCGAAACTCGGAGCCTCGGCCAAACGGATGGAACGAGGAATGAGGCTTTCGAAAACATGTCCCGGAAAATGCTCGCGCATTTCCTTGACGACCTGGCGCGCCAGACGGTTTCTTTTGTCGTACATGGTCAGGATGGCTCCGCCTATTTCCAATCTCGGCTGGAGATGTTTTTTCACCAATTCGATAGTTTCCAAAAGCTGGGAAAGGCCCTCGAGGGCGTAATATTCGGTCTGCACCGGGATCATGACCTCGTCACTCGCCACCAGTCCGTTGATAGTCAGAAGCCCCAAGCTCGGCGGGCTGTCGATGATAATATAATCATAATCGGCACGTACTTGCCGAAGGACGTCATAAAGTTTGAACTCGCGGTTGTCGAAATGGACGAGCTCAATTCCCGCCCCGGCCAAATCCTGCGACGAAGGCATCAGGTCATGCCCGGCGTCCTCTACGTGCAAAATCACATTCCTCGGCTGTTCCACGTTCACCAGGGCGTGATAGAGTCCTTTTTTGAGATTGCGTACGTCTAAACCGAGACCCGAGGAAGCGTTCCCCTGGGGATCGAGATCCACCAAGAGAACCCTCTTACCGAAATGGGCCAAATAAGTGGAAACGTTGATGGCGGTCGTGGTTTTCCCGACCCCGCCTTTCTGGTTTATGAGCGATATTATCTTAGCCATCTGTTTGAGTTTTTCGTATTGTTTTATAAGTGAAATGGTCGGAAATACAGGCTGAAAAACACATCTTCCAGATAATCTGTTTTCCCCATTAAACAATTTAATTATACTACATTGACAAAAGACTTTCAATCTCCTATTATTATATAGTAAAAAGGCTTCAAAAAGCCTAAAACGCCTCGGTGGTGGAATTGGTATACACGCACGACTCAAAATCGTGTGGAGAAATCCATGAGAGTTCGAGTCTCTCCCGAGGCACAAATAAGACAAAAGCCTTCGCTAGCAAAGCGAGGGTTTTTGTTTTATTATGGATACACGAAGACTCGAACCGGGAAAGGGGTAGGGAAAAACGGTCCGCCAGCTGGCGGATTCCCGTGGCGGAATTATTCAAACCGAGGGATTTGAAAGCGCAGCGAAGCGAACAGTAAGATGTCTCTCCCAAGGAACATAAAACAAAACAACCGCGACCTAAGAGTCGCGGTTGTTTCAATTTTTCCTGATAACCGATAACTTATTTCTTATAACTTTTTTATCTCCCCATTCTTGAATGATGCCTCTTGGCGATCTTGATCCTGAGAAGCGCCAACTCCAGTTCGGCTGCGACGGTCGCATACTCCATGTCGTCCATCGTGTGCCTTTGCTTCATCAATTCTTCAGCTCTTTTTCTGGCATCCTCAGCTTCCTTGAGATCGATCTCATGGCCATGCTGGGCGTTGTCCGCCAAAATAGTCATCTCGTTTTTATTAAACTCGACGAACCCTCCGGTCACGGCCAAATCCACTTCCTCCGCTCCGTCTTTAAGGACGATCTCTCCGGTCTTGAGCGCCCCGATATAAGACCTGTGATTAGGCAGAATAGTCACGATTCCTCCCACAACAGGAAGAGTCGCCTGATAAATCTCCCGCTCCAAAATGACCTTCTCCGGAGAAACTATTTTAAGTTGTATCTTTTTAGCGTCAGCCATAATACTGGATAAATAATTTTAAATTTTCACCCTCCGGGTACAAGAAATTTTGAATTTTGAATGAAATCGTAATGATTGAATTTTTAATGTTTCAAACATTGATGCATTTAAAATTGATTCGAAATTAGAAATTCAAAATTAATAATTGCGAAATTAAAAAGTCCTACTTTTTAATTTCGTCTATTCCTCCCTTCATATAGAAGTCCTGCTCGGAAACGTCGTCATATTGCCCTTCCAAAATCATCTTGAATCCCTTGACCGTATCGGCCAATTTCACGTATTTACCTTGGACACCTGTAAACTGTTCAGCCACGAAGAACGGCTGGGAAAGGAATTTCTGGATCTTCCTGGCCCTAGCAACGGTTGTCCTGTCCTCATCTGAAAGCTCCTCCATTCCGAGGATAGCGATGATATCCTGAAGGTCTTTGTATCGCTGAAGAACCCTCTGCACACCTCTGGCGACTTCGTAATGTTCTTTTCCAACTATGTTAGGGTCAAGAATGGTTGAACTGGAATCCAACGGATCGACGGCAGGATAAATTCCCAGTTCCGAAAGTCCTCGGGAAAGCACGACCGTGGAATCAAGGTGTCCGAAAGTGGTCGCCGGTGCCGGATCGGTCAAGTCGTCAGCCGGCACGTACACGGCCTGCACGGAAGTGATAGATCCTTGCTTGGTCGAAGTGATCCTTTCCTGGAGCTTTCCCATTTCCTCTGCCAAAGTCGGCTGGTATCCCACGGCCGACGGAATGCGTCCCAAGAGGGCGGACACTTCCGATCCTGCCTGCGTGAAACGGAAGATGTTGTCCACGAAAAGAAGAACGTCCTTTCCTTCGCGGTCGCGGAAATGTTCAGCCATGGTCAGCGCCGAAAGCGCGACTCGCTGGCGGGCTCCCGGCGGCTCGTTCATCTGTCCGAACACCAAAGTGGTCTTGTCCAAAACTCCGGACTCTTTCATTTCATGATAAAGGTCGTTTCCTTCGCGGGTCCTTTCCCCGACTCCGGCAAACACCGAAAATCCTCCGTGTTCCTGCGCGATGTTGCGGATAAGTTCTTGGATAACCACGGTCTTTCCTACTCCGGCTCCTCCGAAAAGTCCGACTTTTCCTCCTTTGACAAAAGGACAGATGAGGTCGATGACTTTGATTCCTGTTTCGAAAATCTCAGCTTCGTTTGACTGGTCCTTGAAGGACGGCGCATCGCGGTGAATCGGATCCCTCCTTTCCACTTTCACGGCTTCCTTTCCATCGATCGGGTCCCCCAAAAGATTGAACATCCTTCCTAGGGTCTCCTTTCCGACAGGAACGGCGATAGGCGCTCCGGTGTCCACGACTTCCATCCCCCTCTTGAGGCCGTCAGTCGC
>LCPX01000054.1:0-815 GCA_001003855.1 Candidatus Moranbacteria bacterium GW2011_GWE1_49_15
CTTCGTAGACACGGATCTTTTTATAAAAAAAGAATTGCCCAAGAAATATGATATAATTTATATCGCCAGATTCGACGCCAAGCAGAAAAACCACCAAGGGCTTCTTGAGGCGGTAGCGGGACTAGGACTGAAAGTATTACTGATAGGAAGGGGCTCGGATAAGGAAAAAATGATAGGCGAAGCGGAAAGAAAAAACACCAAATTGGAAATAATCGAAAGGGTTTCCAATGAAGAAATCCCGAATTATTACGGCTCTTCTAAAATATGCGTCTTCCCTTCCCTTTTCGAAGGAAATCCCAAAGCGCTGCTGGAGGCGATGAGCTGCGAAATGCCGATCGTTGCCTGCGAAATGCCGGGCATCGGAAATCTTATCGAGAACGGAAAATCCGGACTCCTTTCCGAACCGAAGGACGATTTGATCAGGAAAAACATCCTGAAACTCCTGGATGACCAGGAACTGGGCAAGGAGCTTGGTGGAAATGCGAGAAAATTCATATTGGAAAATTATTCCCTGGACAATATTTTCACCAAAGAAACCGACATTTATAAAAATCTATTCAGAAAATGATGTTCTTGATCCAAGAAATATTCCGGTCTTTCATCTTTACCGACAAGATAAAAATCGGCTACGTATTCGAGGGCTTGCCCCTGCCCTACAATCGGATAATGCCTTCCACTAGGCTGCGGGTTTACGACATAATAAAGTCATTCGCCAATGACAATGATTTTTTCGTGGAAATCTACAAGCCCTGGAAAAAATATGATTTGGTCGTTTTTCAAAAGAAATTCGACGAATCGGCCAATTCCCTGGCCAA
>LCPX01000054.1:833-5196 GCA_001003855.1 Candidatus Moranbacteria bacterium GW2011_GWE1_49_15
ACTATTATGACAAATCATTTCTAAATGAGGATCCGAAATTCCAAAACCGCGATATCATGGACTTTACCGAAATATGCGACGGCGTAATCACCACCACGGAATACATCCGCGACTACGTACTCGGGCTATTCCCGAATAAGAACGTCGCTTGCATACCGGAAAATATCGATGGGAAATTCTTTGAGAAAACCAAGCTTGGCGAAAACACTCCTCTCAATCTGACCTACGTGGGATATTCAACTAAAGCTTCCGAAATATTGCATATCCGGGACATACTCGAAGGATTACGCAAAAAACACGCCTTCCGCCTCCTGTTCATATGCGAAAAGGATCCGAAAATCCGAATGGATGGGATCGAAAGCGTCTTCGTCAAATATGACCAAAAAAAGATACACCGCCAATTGCTGGACGGCGATATAGCGATATACCCGCGCGACTTATCCAACGGATATAATCTAGGACACAGCTTCACCAAGATCGGATACCCGATGGCGGCCGGCATACCGATTATCGCCGATGCCGTACCGTCATATCTCGGCTCTCCTGCCATCATCTGCCGATCGAAATCGGAATGGGAAACTAATTTGGAAAACTTACTGACGGACAAATCATTAAGGGAAAAACTTTCCCTGGCTGGAACGGATTATTGCAAAAAAAATTTCTCGCTGGGGCTGATCCATAATCAATACGTCGAATTTTTTAAAACTATCCTAAAATGAAAATAGGTATAAATTGCAAAAACATACAGGGTTCTTATGGCGGCGTCATAGCGTTCGCCAGATCGCTCGAAAAATATCTCACCGGCAAAGGCGACAGTCTTGTGTATGACCTGCGCGATGACGACATCGACCTGATCCTGATAACGGCCTATGCCACCGGCGGAGCCGCCTCATACTCATATGTGGATGCCTGGGCATACAAACTGAAACATCCCAACACCATCATAGTCCTGCGGGTGAATGAATGCGATGAGCGCAAAAATACCGACTACATGAATGACCTGCTTATAAAAATCGCTTCCAAATGCGATTATATCGTGTATATCGCCAGCTGGCTCAAACCTTTACTTGAGGCGCAGGGATTAAATAAGACCATCCCCAGCTCAGTGATCCTGAACGGCGCAGACAGTCGGATTTTCAACCAGGAAAACAAAGAATTCTGGAACGGCAAAGATAAACTGAGGATAGTCACCCATCATTGGGGTGGAAATTTCATGAAGGGCCATGACATATATCAAAAACTCGATGACCTGTTATCTGAAAAAAATTATCACGGCAAGTTCGAATTCACTTTCATCGGGAACATTCCCAAAAATCTGCGCTATAAAAACACCCGGCTTATCCCCTCTTTGCACGGCAATGGACTCTCGGAAGAACTCAAAAGGCATCATGTGTACATCACCGCCTCACGAAACGAACCGGCAGGCATGCACCATATCGAAGGAGCCATGTGCGGGCTACCGCTGCTCTACATCAACTCTGGCGCCCTTCCGGAATATTGCTCTGGATTCGGTATCGAATTCGAACCTGCAAACTTCGAAGAGAAACTCGATTTGATGCGCGAAGAATATAACGTTTGGAGAAATTCGCTCCTGTCCTATCGGAACACGGCTGACAAAATGATCGCGCAATACTGCACGCTCTTTTCCGGTCTTTACGATGAAAAGGAGCGCTATAGGCTTAAAAACCCGCCTAACAAATTCTGGAAATACCCGATATTGGCATTTCTCAAAGCATATTCCGTTTTTGACAGTTTTTTGTTAAAATTTAAAATAGCGTTTAACATTTATCTTAAACAAAAAAATGGTTAGGAGGATCGCTCAGTTATTCAAATATGACCAAAAATCCGATTGGGACAAA
This sequence comes from Candidatus Moranbacteria bacterium GW2011_GWE1_49_15, assembly GCA_001003855.1. Taxonomy (GTDB): domain Bacteria; phylum Patescibacteriota; class Minisyncoccia; order Moranbacterales; family GWC2-37-73; genus UBA12053. Next base: position 2,693 of record LCPX01000054.1, read on the forward strand.
AAAGCCCTTTCCTACATGAAAAATTGCGCCAATATTTTGGATGCGGGATGCGGAGTCGGAAGATTCATCAGCCATGATCCCGCTCGGATAACAGGCTTGGAAAATAATCCTGCCAACATCGAAGCGGCGGCAGGTCGCGGATTCAAAGTGAAACAAGGAAACATCCCCTCCATGCCGTTCGAGAATGAAAGCTTCGATGGCATATACAGTTCGCATGTCATAGAGCATCTGACTCCCGAAGATCTTCATCTGACCTTACGTGAATTCGACCGAGTACTGAAAGAAGGAGGCTTGCTCATAATCGCGACCCCGCTCCTATGGAAACATTTCTATTCCGATCTGACCCACATAAAACCTTATAATCCCGCAGTCCTGGTGCACTACCTGAGCGGAGAAACACAAAGGACCCAGCAAGTCATATCCACCGATTACGATGTTTTGGATTTGTTCTGGAGGCGGACACCTTTGCCAAAAATGTTATCCGAGGACTACGGCAAAAACATTTTCGTCCGCTTCCTCAGGATCAAGGGCATCCTTTTTGTCATCGATGGGATCCTATACAAAACCGGACTGAATTTCTTCACCCCTAAAAACGGATATATGCTTGTTTTGCGTAAAGAAAAAAAGCGATCGGCTTAGTTTTTCTTTTTTCTTGAATGAGCCATGCCGACCAGATACAAAGAAAAGTTCAGGATCGTGTTCACATTGTACGCGACGACCGCTCCCAAAATACCAAGCTTATAAATAAACACCACGTTCAAAATGCTCCGAACTATCGGATATGCCACATTCGAGAGCAGGAGCGTGGTTTTATCTTTAACGGCCAGGACATACTTGCCCAATATGTTCAGCGGCACGAACAATAACAGCAGCACCGAATAATATTTGGAGTAAGAGTAATAAGCGGCGTACTCGCTGCCGAAAACCAACAGGTTCACCCACTCGATCAGGAAATAATACGCGATGACCATGATTGCGATCAAAAACGATGCTTTTATTATCATCGCTTTTTTTTGCTTCACCAAACCGTCGATGCTTCCATTCATGGTTGAAAACTTCGGTAAGAAAAGCCCGAAAAAAGGCTTCATGAAATCCTTGGCTTTCAACGGCAAAAAGGAAACCACGTAGTACGCAGCCAGCGCGGAAGGAGATATGAAGATTCCGATAATGATCTTGTCCAGGTTTTCAGCGATCGTCCCTAAAAACGTCATCTTAGTCAAAAACCAACCATAGCTTATGGCATCCTCATCTTTCCTTTCGTTGGAAACGTAACGCAGACTTTTAACATAGTAATAACAATTGAAAAAAGTATACGAAGCCAGATATGCGACGATGACCGCGATCAGATTGGTTCTGCCCAAAAATATGACCGTTATGACCGCAATTGCGCTAATGGTCGACTGGACCGCGGCATATTTCGCCGAAACATCGAAACGATGTTTACCTTGAAGGAAACTATCCCATGTATTGGGAGCATAAAAGAAAGGAAAGAAGACCGAGGAAAGCATTATCGCGATTCCCAAGGCATGGCTCTGGGAAACGTAAAAATATCCACCGATAACCAAAAGGATCGGAATCCCGATAAGGCTCCAAAGGAAACTGGTTCTTACCGCCCGACGATAATCCCCCTCGAATCCTTTCGACACCGACCGGATAATCGACGTATTGAGCCCTGGCAACGATATGACCGAAACAACCGCCAAGAATGAAAGGACAAACTGATATTGTCCGAAAACCTCCTGCGAGGATAAGCGCGCAAACGCGACTGAAACCGACAGCGCGCTTATTGCCGCTATGGCCTGACGTGCCGCCACCCAAAAACCGTTTTTAACGAAGTATGTCAAATCCAGGCCGATTTTTCGGCCGTATCTTCTAAGAAAATCGACTATCCTAACCTTATTTTTCATCATTATAATATCTTGTCAGCCAAAATTTGCTCAAAAAACCTTTACCCTGGGGATAATCTATATTATAATGTAAATGAAATGATTAAACAAATCACCACACAACTTAAGAAAAAATCCGTCTTGCTGTCCATTCTGTTGGCGGTATTTTTTGTGAAGGGCTTGGTTTTTGCCGCTCTTCTGCCGGCGCTCCAGGGATTCGACGAACCCAATCATTTCGTCACCGCCCAATACTTCTCCCTGACTAAGTATGGCGTTACCGGAACGGAACCGATCAGTTATGTGAAAGAATTGAAATCCGATTCGGCTGCCATCGGCTATGACCAGACAAGAAACACCTCTTTCAATACCCAAGATTTCACCGATGGACTTATGGGACAAGGCGAAGACCAGATCCAAAAAGATACCGCCAGAAAAGATCTGGACGTTTTTCCGAAAAAATACATCCTGTCCCCTTACGCCAGATCGACCTCTTTCATAAACTACCTCTTAAAAGATGAGAGTTTCCTATTCCGCCTTTTCACCTTGAGGATATTTTCGGTGATATTGGGGACTCTCATTGTTTGGCTGGTTTTCTTGACGGCGCGCTCCTCCGGTTTT
>LCPX01000055.1 GCA_001003855.1 Candidatus Moranbacteria bacterium GW2011_GWE1_49_15
CACAGCACTTGCAGCGGTTGTGGGATTCCGGCGATCGTGCGGACCGTACTGGGCGCGACTGAGGAACCGGTGATCGTGGCGAACGCCACGGGTTGCCTTGAAGTGACGACGACGATCTATCCGTATACCGCCTGGAAGGTTCCATATATCCACAACGCTTTCGAGAACGCGGCCGCGACCATCTCCGGCGTGGAAGCCGCCCAGAAGATTATGCTTAAAAAAGGCAAAATCCAAAAGAAAGCCAAATTGGTGGTTTTCGGCGGGGACGGCGGGACATATGACATCGGATTGCAATCGCTTTCCGGAGCTTTGGAGAGGGGACATGATTTCCTCTATGTCTGTTATGACAATGGCGGATATATGAACACCGGAGGACAACGATCCGGCGCAACCCCATACGGAGCCAGCACGGAAACGGAACCGGCCGGGGAGCAATCTTTCGGAAAAGCCAAGCAAAGGAAGGATCTGATGGAAATCGTGGCGGCGCACGGAGTGAAATATCTGGCGCAGGCCAATGTGGCCAATCTTCGCGATCTTGAAAAGAAAGCCAAAAAAGCCCTGGAAACAGAAGGCCCGACGTTCCTGCTGGTGCTTCAGCCTTGCACGCAGGTTTGGAAGTTTCCGACTTCGCAATATGTGAATGTCGCCAAATTGGCAATGGAAACGAACTTCTGGCCGCTCTATGAGATTGAGAACGGGAAATATACCATAAACTATGCGAATCCCAATCCTAAGCCGATAGAGCAATTTCTGGAGACCCAGGGGCGCTTCAAGCATCTTTTCAAGCCGGAAAATAAACATGTGATAGAGGAAATCCAAAAAGCGGTGGATGCGAACATGGAAAGGCTGAAAAAGAAGGCCGAAGTTGGAATATAAGAAATTTTCTACATATGGAAATTGCGGAATACAAGAAAGCATGGGAAGAATTCCAACAGAAGATGGCCGCTTTGAAAAAGCGGCAGTTTGAGGTTTTGGCGAGAATCGGTGAAACATTGGACAGGCAGAAAATGGATAAGATAAGGGAGGAATTGAAATAATCCCACAGCAAGTTGAGGGTGTATTTTTTATGTCATTCTGGGCTTGCCGTGTCAAACTCGGGCACATAGTGCTTTCTGCCACGAGATCCTGAAACAAGTTCAGGATGACAAGTATATAAGTTTTGAAACCAATGAAATTCGAACAGGCAACAACTGAAAAAAAATTGGAAATTCAGGAAATAAATAAGACTTCGTTAGCTCAAGAATCTCCTGAGAAATTCAAGTTGCAATTAGTAAAACACGCCGAAGAGGAAGCGGATGTTTTCCAATTGGAAAGTAAAAATGGCCTGGAAGACGCCGAGGCAAGAGCCGCGGAGGAAGGGCTTGCTATCGACGAACAGGACAGGGAGGAATTGCGCGCGTTGGAACAGGAAGCGGAAGCGGCAAAGGCGGAATTTCTGGGATCTGTAGGTAGTCAGCAACAAGAGAAGACTATGGAAAAAAGGCAAAGTCAGATTGAAAAAGCCAATATAATGGAAGTTGCAAAAGATCCAAATTTCGAAGGTTCGATAATTATAAAAACGAAAGATGAACAAGGAAGAATTGTCGGATACGCTATTAGAAAAAATAGTCAGGGAAATTTAGAGGGAAATAAGATTGGATATATGACCAATGGGCCCCATCATGGCTCGATAGGCACGGTTTATCAACTTCATGAAGCAGATTTCAATAAACTTGCGCAAAATGGAATTCTTGAGGCTTATGAAAAAGCGCTGGCTCAAGAGATAGTTCCGGAACCAAAAACCGAAAAAATGGAACTTCCGGTTGAAAAAGTTAGCATAAGGGAGGTGACGAAAGACCGAAACTTTGACGGCTCGTTGATAATAAAAGACAGCATGGGAAACGCATATGCCCTGCGGAAAAGCAGCGATGGGGAATTGGAGGGAAATGAAATCATATACATGCTTGATGGCTCAATAGGTACGGTTTATCAGCTTCATGAAGCTGACTTCCTCAAATTGGCGCAAAACGGGGTACTTAATGCCTATGAAAATGCGCTAGCTTTGGAAAAAGGGGAATCTCCAAAGATAATTGAAGATGAGGCAACGGAAACTGATCGGAAGCAAGGCTTTAACCCGGATAGAGAGTTAAAAAACATTCGAAGTGGAACAAGGGAGGATCAAAGACAAAAATTAACAGAATTTAAGGAAAAATTAGTCGAGCAGAAAGCAGGCATCGCCGAAATCCAGAATAAAATTTTTGAAAAAGTGGAGAAAAACCCCGATTTTTCAGTTGAGGAATATATGGAATCAGTTAAGGATTTAAATGCTAAATATGATTTATCTGAGATGCAAGTGTCTGCTTTTAGGAAGGGAATTGAGGCGTATGTCAGGCAACATGAGGCAATACGGGACAATGTTTTGGATTGCATAGATAAAGAAACGGGAAATATCGATGGACTGAAACTCTATGAAAAGCTCTTTGGCCGGAAACCGGAAGGTAGGGTGGAAGTTATATTAAGGCCAGCTATCATTTATTTGAGAATAGAAAATTTGAACGATTATGCAATAGGCTATAACAGGGGAACTATCGAACATGTCAGTGATGAAAAAATAGAGGAAGCTAATAGATCCGGTGGATGCAAACTTAATAATTTTCATATAAAGGGGCTTGAAAGCGCGATAACCCTGGAAAAAGCTACAAATGGAAATTTTGACACGAGAAGCCCTTTTTCAGAAGAGGTATTGAAACATGAAGAACAGCATGCCATTAATTCCCTGATAAATGAAGCTTATGATCCCGAGCAAGAGAAAGTTGAAAAAAATGGTGAAATGTTTGTAAAAAAAGTTGGTGGAGATCCAAATGACTATAGTGGAGATGTTTTTAAAAAATATGTGGAAACTAGGAATTATAAAAATATCAGCATTGAAAAACGTGTAAAAGATGAAATCTCCGCATATTTTAGGGATGGACAAACGCCAGAGGGTGTGAGAAAGGTATTATTGAATCCAGAAACGATTTATAAATATGGTTTTGATTATGCGGGAGGTAATAAGGAGAAAAAAGAATTTTCGCAAGAATATGTCGATTTGGTAGAAAATGGAATAGCGGCTTATTCCAACCTGTTGAAAGCGGGGCATACGATTGAGGATGCCCAGACTCTTTTATTTATTGAACCGTTGTCGAAATGGTCACGGGTGGTCGAAAGGTTGACGGGAGATAAGAAGTCTGTGGAGGAAAAAAAGAGGGAGCGGGAGGATTTAATCGGTTTTCGCGAAGCGTTTGAAAAGGTGGATTCGGATCCGCAAAAATATTGGGCAATAATCGAGAGAAAAGTGAATAAAACGGAAAGTGTCGACGAGTTGTCTGATTTGTTGCGGCAGACTTCCGGTTTCAATTTCCATTTTGATGGGCGTATTGTGAACATGGGTAATGTTTCCCGTGACATACTTTCATACACAGAGAATGGAAATAAGGAAAGTCTGAAAAATATTCCGAATACCTTGGGATTAAGGATAAAAGCTGAAGCATTCAGAAGGGACGCGAAAGAAAAAGAGAAAAGTTTAATGGGTAAGATTTGGGGGAAAGTTATTGGGAAAATGTGATTTGGAATTAGGTCAAGAATCAGGTCGGGCTTGTCAAAAAAGCCCAGATTGGCTAGAATATGGGCTAGTGCCACCTTAGCTCAGTTCCCACCGAAAGTGGATAAAGTCCGAGCGAACACCCAGTTTTTTGGCACGAAAGATATGATTTGCCACCTTAGCTCAGTTGGTAGAGCGATACACTCGTAACGTATAGGTCGCCAGTTCGATCCTGGCAGGTGGCTCAGTTAAACGGCTATTAAAGCCGTTTTCTTTTTGTCTAAAAATATTATATAATTGAATTATATAATCCTTAAGTGGTTCATATTAACTCATGGCTGTGAAAAAAATAGAATTTCTTGAAAAAGGTACGAGGAGTAGAGATGGCAAAAAAGTTACTATTTCATTTGTTATTGCTCCTCTTTTAATAATGGCAAGTATTTTTATTGCTTCTGGGGTTTATATTGCGAAAGTTCATGATGCAACGGTTGAAAAATGTCAAATTGAAAAAGGAAGAACTTTTGTAGATGTTTTGGAAAATGCAGATAAGAATCCAGATGATTATGCAAAAAATGAATGCTTGAAGAGCGGTATTGCTGCCACTTCATTTGCGCAGGAAATAATGTTTTTTGATATTCGATTCTTCCTTATTTCCTTGATGGTATTTTTGTTATTGTTAGTTTTTGGAAATAAACATTTGTCTAAAACTATAAAATGGGGCAAGGCTATATTGTTTACAGCGTTTTTTGCGCTCATTTTTATTACAATCAATTTGATTCTTGGTAATGTCGGATTATTCAACCTATATCTTTCCCCGTTATATGTACTTATTTTGGCGTGGTTATCTATGAAAATAATAAGTTTTGATTTCTGGGGAAGTGTTTTTTTCTCGGTATTTATTTTATTGATAAATTCCATCATTAGTATTTTCTTATTTTAAATAGAATCATATGAAGACTTTTATCTGTGAAATCTGTGGGGACGCATACCTTGGAGGAGAAAAGCCACATAGTTGCCCATATTGCGGAGCTAGAAGCGCTTTTATTAAGGAAGGAAAGGATGCTAATCCGGTCATCAACCAGCCGATGGAAATCTCCGAACTCTCCAGGAAAAATCTTTTGGAAACGCTGGGATTGGAAACGAGGGCAAACGCGATCTACCTTTGTATGGCAGATAATGCTGATACATATGAAATCAAAACGATGTATAAGAGATTGGCTCTGGTGGAGTTGGAGCACGCCAACATCGTGAGCAGGTTCTTGAAAATAGATTTGCCGGAGCATGGTAAGGAAAGTTGTTCCACGGAGGACGTTGAGAATTTCCAAAAGACGATCGAACTTGAAGAACATGCGCAGGATATTTATGCCAAGTTCGCCAAAGAGGCTGCCGAGAAGCCTTTGAAGATTTTTTTCACCGCGCTGACCCAAGCGGAATTAGATCACATTGAGTTGATTAAGAATTATTTATAAGCGTATTTTGTATGTGGTATTTTGTATCTTGTATGGATACCAAATACTAAATACTGGATACCAGATACTTTAAATGGAAGTTTGGTTTTATACGATCGCAAGTGTCCTAATCGTCAGCGTCGTGTCTTTGATAGGCGTCATGACTTTGTCATTGGGAAAAAATACTCTCGAAAAGATTCTCATCCTTCTGGTCAGTTTTTCGGCCGGAACGCTTTTGGGGGACGCGTTCATTCATCTTATTCCGGAATCGATGGAAGGGGGAAACGGAGCTGTCGTTTTGGAGAAATTCATCCATTGGAGGCATTGCCATGAGGCGGGATGCCCGGAGCATTCGCACGCCCTGCCGTCGATGATTTTGGTCGGGGACGGATTGCATAATTTCATCGACGGCATGATCATCGCCGCCAGTTACCTGATCAGCATCCCGGTCGGTATAGCCACGACCATCGCGGTCCTCTTCCATGAAATACCCCAGGAAATCGGGGATTTCGGTGTGTTGGTGCACGGTGGATTTTCGAAAACCAAGGCGCTTTTCTATAATTTCGCCAGCGCCTCGACTTCCGTTTTGGGCGCGGTTTTGGTTCTGGTCGCGAGTTCATATAGCGAAAACGCGGAAATCTTCCTGGTGCCGTTCGCGGCAGGAGGGTTCATTTATATCGCCACGGCCGACATAATCCCGGAGCTTCACAAGCATAAATCCCACAA
>LCPX01000056.1 GCA_001003855.1 Candidatus Moranbacteria bacterium GW2011_GWE1_49_15
TGGAAAACGACGAAGGCAAAATAGAAAAGATAAATTCAGGTAAAAGCCCCATCAAGGAGGAATTTCTTGAGCAAAACCTCCCCAACGTGAAGGTGGTCGCCACCAAGGATCCTTCCGTCATCGCCAAATCCGACATCGTGATCGTCTGCGTGCCGACTCCAGTCGACGAAAGCTATTTCCCCGACCTCGGACCGGTCAAAGGAGCGACCAAGACCATAGTCGAAAACATCAACAAGGGCCAACTGGTCGTCATCGAATCGACGATCAACCCGGGAGTCTGCGAGGAAGTTGTCGAGCCTATTTTCGCCGAGGCAGGATATAAAATAGGAAAAGATTATGAAATGGCGCATTGCCCGGAAAGGATAAATCCGGGAGATCCGAAATGGAACGTCACCAATATCCCCCGCGTGGTCGGATCTTTCACCAAAGCCGGTCTCGACAAGGCAGTGAAATTCTATGAGAACATTATCGACGCTTCGATCATGCCTATGAAATCCATCCGCGAAGCCGAGGCGGTGAAAATCGTGGAGAATTCTTTCCGCGACATCAACATCGCCTTCGTAAACGAACTGGCGAAATCCTTTGACAAATTGGACATCGATCTCAATGACGTGATCAAAGGCGCCTCGACCAAGCCTTTCGCCTTCATGCCGCACTTCCCTTCCTGCGGAGTCGGCGGACATTGCATCCCGGTCGATCCATACTATCTGATCGAAAGGGCCAAGGCTTCAGGTTTCGACCATGAATTTCTCAAGATCGCCCGAAAGGTAAATAATTCCATGCCGGAATACACGGTCGAACTCATGCAGGACGCCCTGAACAAATTAAAGCTCCCGCTCAACGGGACGGTCGTGGGAGTGATGGGGATCTCATATAAGGCCAACGTCGCGGACCTTCGCGAATCGCCATCGCTTAAGATTATCAAGTACCTAAAAAAACACGGCGCCGAAGTCATCACTTTCGATCCGCACGTGCTTGACGATTCGACGGAAAAATCACTGGAGGAATTTTTGAAGAAAGCGACGGCCGTCATAGTCGCGACCAACCATAAAGAGTTCGAACGTATGGACGCGGAGCTGTTCAAGCAGAATGGGATTCTGGCGATCGTCGACGGAAAGAACTGCATCGACCCGGAAGCCATAAGGAAATTAGGGATAATCTACAAAGGCATAGGGCGTTAAAAAATAATCATCCACTTGTCATGTTCCATCTGATAAAATATTTCGTATTGTTGGTCGGCCTTGTCACTATCGCCTATTTCGCGCTTCCCCGTTTCGGATATGAGGTGAATATGAACTATTTCAACGAAACCAAAGAGGAATGCCAGAAAAGATTGGAGGAGTGCGGCAAGGAATATGTCCAACAAGGCACCAAGAACGCGAACTGTGATTTCAATTGCGTGGATCCCAAATTAATAATAAGTAAGCAAAATTAAACACGATGAAACTGATCGTCAACCTTCCGGCTTTCAATGAAGCGGAGAAAATAGGGCAAACCATAAAAAGGATTCCCCGTCGGATCAATGGCATCGAAGAGGTCCTGGTTCAAGTCATAGACGACGGTTCACATGACGGAACTGCCCAAATAGCCAAAGACGCTGGAGCTGACTTCGTTTTCTCGCACAGCACCAACAGGGGCATCGGCATAGTTTTCAGGACCGCAGTCGAAAAAGCCCTGGAAAACGGCGCCGATTTCATGGTCAACATAGACGCCGACGGACAGTTCGATCCGAACGACATCCAAAAAATCATAGACCCGGTCCTCGAAGGCAAGGCGGATATGGTGAGTGCCGACCGTTTCGGCGATCACAAGGCACAAAACATGCCTGCGGCGAAATATTACCTCAACCGCGTGGCGGCCTATGTCATAGGGAAATTCATGAACTTCCCCATCAAAGATCTCACCTGCGGATTTCGCGGTTACAACCGTGAAACTCTTCTGAGATTGAACCTTCCGGGGCACTTCACCTACACCCAGGAAGTGATAATCGATGCCATCGGGAAAAACCTCAAAGTAATGTGGGTTCCGGTCGTGGTCACCTATTTCGCCGAACGGAAATCCCGCGTTGTCAAAAGCATTTGGAAATATGTCAGCAACAGCGGCAGAATAATCCTCAAAGCCGTGCGCGACGTGAGGCCCATGAAATTCTTCGGAATCCCGGCTTTGATACTGATTTTGATCTCTTTCGGATTTTTCGCCTACTTCGGATTCCACTATGTCCAAGAATTGAAAATCACCCCTTACAGAAACTATTTGCTGTTGGCCATTACCCTCCTTTTGGTAGGACTGCAGTTCCTGGTTTTCGCCTTGATAGCCGATATGATCAAATCCAACCGACGCCTCACCGAAGACCAAATGTACTTGATGAGAAAGGAACGCTATTCCAAATAACCGCATCCCTATATCAAAAAAGGAAGACTCCTGAAAGGGAGTCTTTTTTCTTGAAAAAAATACGTATCCGAGGTATAATGTCTAAGTAAAAACATAACGGATATTCATGAAAATTTTGTTTATTTCAAGGGCTTTTCCGCCTGTCGTCGGAGGGATCGAAAACCAGAATTACGAACTTTCCAAATGGCTCCCGAAAGTCGACGGCCAGGGGAAGGAAATTCCTCCCTTTTTTCGCGCCCTATGCGCTGGCCAAGACCCTTTTCCTTCTACCCAAATATGACGCGGTGCTCCTGGGCGACGGAGTTTTGGCTGTCCTTGGTTGGCTCATCAAGCTTTTCTCCAACAAACCGGTGATTTCAGTCGTGCACGGGCTCGACATCAATTGGAACAGCAAATCCCTGGGCGTCTGGTATGAAAAACTGCTAGTAGCGATCTATCAAAAGCTTTGGGTCGGAGTTTTCCTCAAAAAAATAGATCGCTTCATCGCGGTCGGAAACGAAACGGTCAGCGTCGCCGTCAAGCACGGTATTTCGGAAAAGAAAGTGGTCTTTATCCCCAACGGGGTGGACACGGAAAAATTCATCGGAGACCATTCCCGGGAAAAACTCGCTGAGATTCTCAAGGAAAATCTCGAAGGGAAGCACGTCATCCTGACATCAGGAAGGCTGGCCAAAAGGAAAGGCGTCGCCTGGTTCATCGAGAACGTCATGCCGATCCTCCCCTTCAACGTCCTCTATGTCGTCGCCGGGGACGGTCCGGATAAAGCGAATATCCAGGCTGCCGTGACTAAAAAGAATCTTTCCGACAGAGTTAAACTTCTCGGGTACGTTTCCGATCAGACCAAGGACGTTCTCATGAACACCTGCGACCTTTTCATCCAACCAAACATCAAAATCGAAGGCGACCTGGAAGGATTCGGGATTTCCGTCATCGAAGCGACCTCCTGCAAGCTTCCCGTCGTCGCTTCCAGACTCGAAGGCCTCAAAGATGCGATCAAGGATCAGCAGAACGGCTTCCTGGTCGAACCCCATGACGCTTCCGGCTATGCGACGAAAATAACCGAACTCCTCTCCAACGAAACATTCAGGAAGGAATTCGGCTCCAAAGCCAGGCAATTCGCCATAGACAATTACCAATGGAGCAAAATAGCCGAAAGATACGCCGCTGAAATAAGAAAAACTTCGCTCCAAACCCCCCCAGCCGGACTGTTTTCGGAAGAAAGCGCCGGTTCGCAAGCCTAAAAAATCCTACCCATGCAAAACCTACTATTCGAACAGCTGTCATTATACGCGGCCGCTATACTGGTCCTTTTCGTTCCGGGATATTTTTTCGTGTCGGCTTTCTTTCCGAAAAACAAAAACCTTTCGGGTCTGGAAAAATTCACGCTTTCCGTCGGAAGCAGCTTCGTCCTGGTCGGATTCGTGATGATGGCCTTGGACCGCGTCGGCGTCAGAATCGACAGATTGTCGCTCATATTATCCCTCGTCTTCCTATCGGCCGCTTTTTTCGGCGTCCGTTTTCTTTTCAAAAAACATAAGGGGGTCGCGCCGGCCAGGAGCGACGCTTTCGTTTTCTCAAAAAAACAGCTGGTGCTGATAATCGGACTCCTTTTCGTTTCAATGCTTTTCAAAACGTCCTATCTCAAAGACAACATCGTGCCGTCTTCGACCGACTTGGGACACCACATGTATTGGGTTAAGCAGATAGCGCAAACCGGCGAGCTTCCCGACTACGCCAAAAAAGATATCGTGGAAAGGGACGGCAAGTATATCGTGAGCGGACCGCAGAACATAAGCGACCTCATCATCGGAGAGCACATGGTGTTCGCCGCCATCTCGATCATCTCGGGCCTTGGCGTCATATCCTATTTCCCAGTCCTGATATTGCTCCTCATGAACTCCGTGGGCGTATTGGCGATTTTCATTTTGGTGCTCAGGTTTTTTGAAGACGATCCGCACGGCAAGGACATCGCTATCGCCTCTTTGCTTTTCATCGGACCGCTGTTCGCCATCGCGCCTCCCCAAGCCAAATTCGTCGGAGGAGGGGTCGTGGGAAACATGCTCAGCAACCTACTGATCCCGCTCAACTTCTATTTCTATTTCCGTGCGCTCAAGGAAAAAAGCGCCGGGCTCTTGGCATTCGGAATCATGTTCTCGATGGCGCTTTTCTATACCCATCACCTTTCCGCCCTGCTTTTCGCGATTATTTTGATTTTTAGCGCCGCCTCGGCCCTCCTGCTCCACTTCGGAAAAAGCCACCTCATACTCTGGGATTGGGCCAAGTTGGTCTTTTCCAAACCGGTGCTGATCTTTCTCGCCTTCGCGGCCTTTTTCTTTTTCGCCGTCCACACGCCTTCCTATATAACCAACAAAGCCGTTGAAACCGTTGTCGGAGGGCCTTCTAAAATAGACCATGTAGGACTAACTTTGGACAAATTCATTTCCGCGGTAGGAGAACCGAGATTCGTTTTGGGATCAGTCGGGTTTCTGCTACTCTTGGCTCCGTTCGCCGGAAAATTCTTCGCTTCCATTTCCGGAGCGCTGCGCAAAAAAAGCTTCTCTGCCCTGTTTGCCGGAACCGGAAAAAGCGAGGTCGGATACCAAAACGCCATACTCCTCAGCTGGACCGTGATAATTTTCCTCATTTCCCTTTATCCGACCATCTTCCTTTTGGACATCCCTTCTTCCAGGGTTTCCAACTACGGATCATATCCCCTTTCGATATTGGCGGCCATCGCCCTCGTCAGGATCGTCGTCTCCCTGAAAAACGGAAACTTCTTCACTCTCAATAAACAGCTCGCCGCGGGAGGATTCATTCTTTTCTTTTCCTACGCGACCATCGCCGGGTTCCGCGACAACTCCCAATTCGTCACAAGCTCTGACAACTACGCCAAAACGGTTCAGACTTTCCACGCCTCCGAATACCTTGCCCGAAACACCGCTCCTTCCGACAATGTCCTGAGCGACCATGTCTATGTAGCGGCGGATTCCTGGAGCAAACTGTACTTCATGAGGGATTACAACTTCCCTTTTTACCGCGCCAATTTCTCAAGATATCAAAACGGCGTGGACAAGGAGGAATTCTGCACGCTCAACATGATATCCTCCCCGGAAACCGAAGAGAGCGATAGATGCTTCGACGAACTCGGGATGGATTACGTCATGGTCAGCAAGAAAAACGACTCCTCCCAATTTTCCGACCTGGACGATTTCTGGCAGATCTATTCCAACGAAGAGCTAATCATTTACCACAAAGCGAAATGAAAACCGGAAATTTTCTGATAACGGCCTTTTTTGTGATTTTTTTGGCACTGAGCTTTTCCTATTTGTCATATGTGGAAACAAAAAATTCGGATTATTCCCATGGCAAGAATTGGTGGTCCCTCTATTTCGACGATCCCAAAAGCGAAGGCCTCTCCTTTTACGTCGAAAACTTCAGTGACGCCGAGGAGTTTTTTTGGGAGATAAAGTTTGAAGAAAACACCGTGCGCAAAGGTTCGACCGTCGTCTCCCGGGGAGAAAAAGGTCTTGTGCCCATTAGCAGCAGCGGACTGGAAGGACGGCAGATCTCCATAGAAGTGTCCGGCGGCGGCGACAGCAAGAAGATATACAAAAATTTTTAAACTGAAAAAACATGTCCCTAGCAAAATCCTTCGTTTGGATGACTTTCGCCGAAATACTTTTCAGCATCTCCGGTTACATCGTCCATTCCGGAGCCGGACGCCTTCTCACTCCCCAGGATTACGGAAGGTATGGACTCATCGTGACGCTCTCCATCATGATCGTGACTTTGATCGGAAATGGAATCCCGATTTCCATGAGCAAATATCTGAGCGAATTCCATGAAGCGAAACCGGGCCTAGTTCCCGTCATCAAAAGGAAGGCTCTCCTGCTTCAGCTTATTTTGATAGGACTGGTGATGTCGCTGTTCTTTTTCGCCACCCCGCTGATATCCTCGGCCCTCGGAGACGAAACCCTGACTCCGCTTCTTCGCATCTCGATCTTCATCCTTCCGATGTACGCGATAGACACGTTTTATTTCTATTACTTCACGGGGATACACCGCTTCCGCTTCCAGGCCGCGCTCAAGATCCTCAGATCGGTTTTGCGCGTGACGATGATCATCGGCATGATCTGGCTCTGGAAACTAGAAGGCGCCATAGCCGGTTACATAGCAGTTCCCCTGCTGGTCTTTTTGGCGGCTTGGGCCTACGACTATTTCAAGGTTTCCAGGGAGTTTCCATCCCATGACAAGACTCTCGATTTCGACTGGATGAGGCTCCTCAACTACGCTTGGCCGATCACGCTGTTCATGATCTTCTATGAGATTTTGATATCGCTCGACCTCTATTTCGTCAAAGCGATTCTGGGGGACGACTACCAGAC
>LCPX01000057.1:0-4049 GCA_001003855.1 Candidatus Moranbacteria bacterium GW2011_GWE1_49_15
CTGCGGTAATCGTCGCCATTAGTTACCTCATACGTTGAAGTAGTCAGGGTGTGCGCCCCGCATACGTTGGCTGTTCTCATAGGTGTAGTGGAATCTGACTGTTCTCGGAGATCGGAAGGCAAGGACCTCGTCAATCATCTTGCTCATGATTGCCTGGAACTGAGCATCGAGTAACGCGCCCATCCCGGTCATGCCGACTGCAATGCTGCCTTCCTGCAAGACGTTATCAATAAGACCGTTGTAAGGAATGACGTTGGTCAGCGCGGTAAACTTGACCGGCTTCTTGTAATACTGACCGACAATAGTCAAAGCGGCACTCGTCCTCGGAAAGAGGGTCATAGTCGTTCCCCTCAGTTCGTAAAACTGAGGTCTGCCGGGAGTTGTTAAAGAAGCGCGATATTCGCCCGGTAACGGGTCGAGATGCCAGGTTGACCCTGAGATATAGGGACGCTCGAAAAACCCTTGGAAATCGGTCGGCAGGGTCACGGTTGAGGCATTCGCTAAGACCGCCTGAGAGAAAGACCCCAGGATGAGTTCGGATTTCTTCGTCATGAGTCTGCGGTAGATAATGTCCATCGTCATGTTCGCCGCAGTCAGGAAGTCAATCATCGGCGGCTTGTTGATTTTGGCAAATCTTCCGATAACGATGTCCAGAAGATCCCCGATAGACGTTTCCCCGGCTTCGCTTGCTTCAGTCGAGGAGAAGACCGTATCGTAACCTATGACTTCAGCAGTCGAGACTAAGACTATCTCGATAGCGAACGGACCCCCGGCAGGAGACTCAAAGGTCACATAGTACCAAGACTGTTCCGTTGAACTGTCGGGAAACTCCGTCATCAGGAGTTGACAGTTAGCGTTTTCCACGGAGACAAATGACGTAGCCAGGAAGTCGTAGAACTCGCCTGCACTGTTCAGGAGCCTCATGTAAATCGCGGCATCTCCCAATCCCTTGTCGTACCTGAATGATTCGTTCATGGTCTGTCCTTTACGGTAGAGGGGTGACTTTGTTGCCCTTGAAGTCGGTACTCACATCGACAGGTTTATCAACAGTGCCGTGACAATAAACGAGGCTACCATAGGCATTGACCGTCTGTGAGTTGTAGGCGCAGCCGGCAAGGAGTGCTGCTATCAGTAGCCATCTCATTTCTCGCCTCCAATCTGCCGGTTCAGTTTTTCGTATTCCGATTCCTTTGGATTCACCATTCGGCCCTGAGTGCTCTCGTTGACCTTCCTGAGACACTTTTTGCATATCTTGTTGCGCCCTTCATCGGGGCAACCACAGGTGCAATAGACGGCATACACTGCGCTAGGACCGATTCTTTCCGGTTCATAAACCCAATCGTGATTGCAAGCGGCATCGCCTTCATTCACAAGGCGAGTCACCTTTTCGTGCTCGCATGTATAAGCGCCTTCGTTAGCAAAAGAAAAACCTTCCCATCCGGCATACGCACCGGTAGTCACCAAGAGAAGTAGTGCAACGATTATGTATTTCATTTCCTCAACTCCCACATGACCTTGACAGCAGCCGTATTGTTACGCACTGGCGATTCCCCTATCTCATGCCTTACGCCGGTCCCTGCCTCAACCTGGACGGTTTTGGGACAGGCGACAGAGGCGCAGCCGGATAAAATAACGACCGCCGCTATTATAGATTTTCGCCAGAAACTAAAACATGCCATTCGCACGCGCTTCCCCTCCACCGAATAGCCACGTAAACAATCCCCACGATTTAGCCCGAAACCAGCGCCCCTCTTCTTTGAGAATGTCATGTAGAATAGTCGAGCATTGCCAGTTGGTAACAGGCGTGCCATCGTCAAATTCTCCGGTGTCACAGAGACGGTCATGCACGTACCAAGCGCGGGAAGTGAGGTCAGGGATACCGGGGCCGGTTGCACCGTCTGATGTGTAGCCAGAAGGAACAGTCACTGTCTTGCCATAGCGCGACAGGTAAACTATCTCCCGGTCAAGCCGGTACTTGCCATTAGGCATCAGCGATTGATACAGGGCAAAAGCGGTCATTCATCCCTCCATTGGCAATATTTGCAGCACGGCTCCATGCCATGTGCTCCATTGCGTCTGTAGTGTGGGCAGTAGGTCATGATACGTGAATCTCCCCGGCTTTCCATTTCGCCTGTACCGTTTTCCATCCGGCATCCTCGACATGAGGCGCATCATAAATGGTCTTGAAATAAAAGCCCGATACCATCCCCATCTCCCGCGCAAGATCGGCCATCTTCTGCCATACCGACTTAGGAGCTTCCCACCAGATACGCCCATCTCTTCGCATGGGGGCAAGGTCGGCGGCAAGTCCAAAGTTGTGAGCCGATGAACCGGGACGCGCATTGGTCACTACCTTACCTGGTGCCGTCCTTCCTTGCTCATACAGTTTGAGCTGTTCAGCCATCGTGCGCCGACCAGAAGTGATGATCCATTTAAGCTGTGTCGCCATCTCCGTTGCTTTTATCAGCAACTTTATTTTCTCCGCAAATTCCGGTTCCAACGTCTCGATTCTGGTCATGTTGTTTGCACTCCTTCCAGCCGCAATGTACCCACCTGTCATAGTTATGATGTTCGCAGTGGAACATTTTTGGCGTCACGTTTCATCTCCAATAACTCATCAACCGCCATCTGTAGCAACAACTCGCATCGGTCAATCACCTGATGTTCTCCTGGTCCATACGCCCAATCCCGCGCCATGTGGCAGAGATTGACAGCCTCGGCTATGGCGAGAGGAACGGCTTTCATTTCGGCGGCGTCCAGTTCGGGCAATCGCGGAGACAGCAGCCGTAACGGCGGTGATGCTCACAGGGGTTGAGACACATAGTTAGCTCCTATCTCAGTTGCGCTTCCAGCCGCGAAATGCGGTCTTTAATCGCCTGAATATCCTTCGTCAGATTATCCTGCATCTGCGCCTGTTCCTTGGCTATGTCATAGCGCAAATTCGGCACTTGGATGAACGAGGAATAGCCGAGAAGAGAAACAGCGACAGTGCCAAGGACGGCGTTTATCTTCATCCACATCAGGATGCCGCTGTGTTCTTTGCAAAGATGCTCCGGTGGCATAGGCGGTCCTCCTTACGCGTAGTATGTTTTCGGTTTAGGTTTCGGCGCTGGCTTCGGTTTCGGCTTGGTCTTTTTCATGTTTTCCTCACAGTGTTTGAAGTTCGTTTGCCAGGATGCTTGCGTGGGGTTGGTGCATTTATGGCCACGTTACAACTGTTTTCCAAGCATACGTATTTGCAACATTTGTATGGCCGCAGAAATCTAAGTGGTCAGGAGTTGTTGTTGTTGCATCGGCTTTATGCAGCCAGAATGTGCCACGGCTATTAGCATCACAAGTGGGTTGTACGGGATCTGGAACAGTGCCGGCCTCACTTGAGCCATATATTCTGAAACCTCCATCAGCTCTGATCCCGATTCTACTGGTGGGGGTAAATGTATTGCCAGCGGTTAGACTAGTATCTCCGGTAAACGTAACCCCACCTGATGATACTGTAATTACTGACCCGCTGGTAGCTCGTGCCGTCCACGCTCCCGCTGTTCTCTCCATACCCCCCGATAATTGAGCGGTCGAACCACCTATAGAGGTCAAATACGCCCCATCTGACGAATTATTTGCACTAATATGCAACTGCGAGGTGGGGTTACTAGCTTGATTGCCCGTTATATCTACTGGGAAAGCAGGTGTTAGCCCGACACCAAATTTACCTGCTGCAGTCACTGTGGAGGTTGCACCGTCAACCGTGGCTGTTATATTACCTGTGGCGGTGTCTGTGACAGCTATAGATGTATCGCCTATGGCCTCAGTCAATAGAGGAAAACTTGACGTCAACGTTCCATTGGTAAACATATTTTTACTTTGATATATTTCAGTTGATGGCACTGTGGCTGGGCTTGTACTGTTTTTTAGGTAGTCAAAGATATTGTTTGACACTAGCACGTTTCGGATAGTGCCACTGGTAATTAAAGACACCCCTGTAGTGTTGCCCGCAGAAATAGCCCCTCTATCGTTATAAAAAAAGTTGTCGTTTACTCTGACGTTTTTTACCG
>LCPX01000057.1:4116-6882 GCA_001003855.1 Candidatus Moranbacteria bacterium GW2011_GWE1_49_15
CCGTTATCTACTCTTAAGTTCTCCTGTGCGTTGTCTCCTATGTACATATTGGAAAATACAAACAGAGGCATCTGCAAATCAACCGGATCAAGAGCATCCACATGTATCCCATAATCGTTAAAACTTATATCGGAGTGTGTGAATTGATGCCCCTCGACATGCCCATGCAGGTACACTCCTTTGTTGAGATTTTGTATTTTAAGGTTGGCGTATTCCCAGCTATTTGAGTAGCCCCACGAGCCACCTCCATCACCTTCTCCATAGACTTCTATTCCTGTTCCATAGTTGGCCGCTGGATAAGTAACGTTATTTTGTAGATCAAGAGTATCGACTACTGCATTAGTTACATTTCGTGCCTTGATGTGGGTTCCCCACCTTGCCCCCGCAATATTTCTTAATTCGACCCCGCTATTATTAGTGCTCATGTTCCCAAATATATTTAGACCAATGTCTGTATTAGTACCGCCTCCCGATGGGTTATTTTGAATACGCACGTTATTGACGGAAACCCTATTAGGAGATTTCATGTTGATTTTAATGCCTCGTGTGGTGGCGGTGGTAGCCCATACTAGGCTAGTCGCTCCCATACCATCCCCTCTCAACTCAACCTGCTTATCTATAGGAACCTCAATTTGGCTCCAGAATGCGTAGCACCCGGAAGGGAAATAGATAGTTCCACCGGTTGAAGGAACTGCCAGTACTGCCGCGTCAAAAGCTCCCTTTACATCTGTGTTACAGGTACTGTCTGCGTCATAGTTCAGAATATTTATCAATGCCCCTTGGATAAACCGAGGGTCATCACCGGCAGCCACCGTCCCGGCAGTAGTTCCTACATTAAGAGAGGCTGCACCACCTAGCACCGGTAAACTAGTAAGGTTGCCATAGACTATCCGAGCACCATCCCCCCCTGAGTGGTCGTGTGTGTCTCCGTTTGTGACACCTCTATCTATCGGAGCATACCCAGCCGCCACCTCATCATTCGTAGCCCTGCCCCCACCTACAGAGGTATACGCCTGCAACACATACCGCGCATCACCCCGCGTGTCGTTGTGGTATTGGGGGTGATCGTCGGCGGTTTTGTGGGCGGAGGTGTAGGAAGTGAAAGATGCTTTAGTAAGACGGTCGGCAGAAGTGTAGTTCACAAACGCAGTGTTAAGCGTTTTCCCCTGTTCCGCGCTCAACGGTACAGCCGTACCACCTGCCGTCAGGTTGTTGACCACATCGTTGACTTCCAGTATCGCGCTTTCGAGGTCGGAGAGGTAGGCGAACTCAACCGCAGAAGGTCCAGTTTCGCCCTTGTACTTGCTGGCATTGACAACGCCCGTCCCTGAATAAGTCAGCGTCCCGCCAGAACCAAGAGTCATCGTTGAAGAGGTATTCGTACCCCCACCCACTGTGTCGAAGGTCGGACTTGAACCTGTCAAATCGTCTCGCCAAGCCGGATTCCCCGAGGCATCAGTCTTCCAGACCTTCGAGGCATTCCCTGCCCCGGAAGTCACTACACCTGCCGCCGTAAATGAGTTGGAAGGGATTGTCGAAGACGTGTGATTGTGCGTGTCGTCTCCTACTACAATGGCGTTGTACGTCCCTGAGACATCCCCACCAAAAGAAGCTGAAGTGCCTATCTTCCCGGTGAACTGCGTCTGGACTGAAGACGTTACGCCACTCAGATAACTCAATTCAGTCGAGGTCACGGAGGACGTTGCAACTTTACCTGATGTGTTCGAGACAAGCGCCCGGCTTGCAGTAAGATCGCTCCCCGTTATAGTCGTTGCTCCCCCGGTCACAGTGGCCTGTTTCGCATCGAGCGCGCTCTGAAGATCGGTCTGGTCGCTTAACGTCCCGGTGATCGTACCCCATGACCTATTTGCAGCGGTATACTGAGAAAAAGTCGTTACCGTTACCCGGTCCTGGCTTGTGTAATTCGTAAAGGTTTCAGCAGAGACACCGGACCTGTCGATGGAGGTGTAGGCGCTGAAGGCTGAAGTATCAACCTTGTTCCCAAGTGCCTCGTTCAAGTCAGTCTGGTCACTCAGCGTTCCGGTAATACTTCCCCAGGTTCCCGCCCCGCCAGCACGTTCAATCGAGGTATACGCGGCGAATATCGAAGTCAGAAGTCTGTCTTGTGAGGTATACGCAGCAAAGGTCGCTTCATCGAGTTTACCCGCGACACTCGCCGCCGCATTAGGCCGATGTTTGTAGGCACTTGACGCATTGATGTAGACCAAAGCACTCCCGTCATCGCCAGCAGTCGGAACTTCGACCCTTTTCCCCTGGATCTTGTTGGCATCAGTCTTCGCCGGCTGTGCGACTCCCGCCCAAACGTGAGGAAGGATTTCAACACAGGCGATAATCCCAAAAGCTGCGATGATCGGTAAAGTTCCGCGTTTCATGCGTTACCCCTTGATGATGTCCAGTATTTCAACAGCGGTTACTTTGAAGCCGGCCAGGTCAGAAACGTCCTTGACTTTCGGCAGAGCAGGCTTGTTGCCGATAGGCTTACCGTAAGACTCGACTGGAATCTGTGCGATTGCAGCCTTGATGATTTCAAGACGGTCAAATTCTCCCGCTAAGACCGCTTTCGTTTCTTCCTGCGGCTCTACTATGTCTTTTGCTTTTCCCCCAGCCACAGGAGCAGCAGCTTCTTCTGCTGGCATCTCATACGGCTCCATGTCGTCACGATTCGCCTTGAACGGAGAAAAGGGATAGATACGTCCGGTCGTGGTCTGTTTCAGATACTTCGGTGGGTTTTGAAGATCGATTTTC
>LCPX01000058.1:0-3072 GCA_001003855.1 Candidatus Moranbacteria bacterium GW2011_GWE1_49_15
AGCTCCAAATCCTTTTGGGCGATGTCGAAGCCGCTGTTGCTTTTTTCCAGGGCGCCGAGTCTGGATTTGGTTTTTACTGTCGAGCTTTGGGTGAACAGGAAGCAATATGATTGGTGTTCGCCTCTGCCAACGCGCCCCCGGAACTGATGCAGTTGGGAAAGTCCGAAGCGTTCGGCGTCCTCGATGATGATGACCGTGGCATTGGGGACGTCGATGCCGACCTCCACGACCGAAGTCGCCACCAGGATGTCGAATTTCTTGTTCTTGAAATCGTCCATCACTTTTTCCTTTTCGGAGGATTTCAGTTTTCCATGAAGAAGGCCCAAGGAAAGATCCGGAAAAATATTTTCCGAAAGCCTTTTGTGTTCCGCGGTCGCGGCCTTGAGTTCGGAAAGGGCTTTTGACTCTTCCACGAGAGGAAAGATGACAAAGGCTTGCCGGCCGCTTTTTATTTGTGACCTGATGAATTCGTACGCTTTCTCCCTTTGTTTTTCGCTGATTATTTTTGTTTCGATCGGTTTACGGTTTTTGGGCATTTCGTCGAGTACGGAGATATCCAGGTTGCCGAAAAAAGCCAGTGACAAAGTCCTAGGAATCGGGGTGGCGGTCATGCTTAATAAATGGGGGATTTTTCCCTTGAGGCCGTCATTGATGGTTTTTATTTCCTGTTGCAGGTATGCCCTCTGCATAACCCCGAAACGGTGCTGCTCGTCGACGATCACCAATGCCAGGTTCTTGAAACGGACATCCTTTTGGATGATGGCGTGGGTGCCGATTATCAAATGAATCTCGCCTTTATTTAGAAATTCCAATAACTCGCCCCTTTTTATTTTTGAAATTTTGTCATTGGAAATTGATTTGAAATTTGAATTTGTTATTTGATATGAGTTCGTCAATAATCCTATATTTATGTTTTGGCTCGAAAATAATTTGCTTATCGACTCGAAGTGTTGGCGCGCCAGAACTTCGGTCGGGGCCATGAGGGAAACTTGGAAACCGGCTCTGATTGTGGAAAGGGCGGAAAGGGCGGCGACCAAGGTTTTGCCGGAGCCGACGTCGCCGTTGAGAAGCCGGTTCATGGGCATGGACTTTCCGAGGTCCTGGAAAATTTGCGCGGCCGCCTTTTTCTGCGCGCCGGTGAGCTCGAAGGGGAGGGAATCCGTGAAGCTCCCGCTCGCTTTTTCGTCGAAAGGTATTTTGGCGGCGCTTTCTTTTTTCCAGGCGCTCCTGATTTTGAGCGAGGCGATCTGGAGTGCGAGCATTTCCTGGAAGGCGAATCTTTTCTGGGCGAGGACATATTCCTGCCGGCTCTGGGGGAAGTGGATATATTTCAAAGCGGACGAAAGGGCGGGGAGATGGAGCTCATCCAAGATTTTTTCAGGTATCGGGTCTTTGATTTTTTTGGCCAAACGCAAAAGCCCCTGGATCTGCCAGCGCAGCCATTTCGAAGTGACACCTTCCGTTTCGGGATAGACTGGAACGAGTCCGGCGGTGTTGGTGGGCTCCCGGGTGGCGTTTTCCCAGGCGGGGCTGGAAAAAAACGGACCGTTTTTATCCAGCGAAACCTTGCCACTGAGCCTTACCATCTTTCCTTTTGGAAGGGAAGACGCGATGAACGGCTGGTTAAACCAGACGGCGCGGACGAAACCGGTCCCGTCTTTGACGAAAACCTCAGCGATGCGCATCTTTTTTTTCCAGGTCCTGATCTGCCGGCTGGCGGCGACTTCCCCTTCGACGGTGGCGGTTTCCCCGGCATTCAAATCCGAAATGGACAGAAGTTCTGAGTAATCGTCATAGCGGAAAGGGAAATGGAAAAGCATGTCCCGGACGTTAGAAATTCCGAGCTTTCCCAAGGCCTTCCGATATTTCGGATTTATCCTGGGTATTTTTTCGATTAGTGTTTCAAGTGTGGGCATATCGCCATTATATCTTATTTGAAAGCTTGTATCTATATAAAAAAGCCCCGCCATGTTTCCATAGCGGGGCAGTGACGCCAAGGGCTGTGCCCTTGGTTTTGGCGGATCCTGTGATTTCAGCAGGATTCCACCTGGTTAGGTTTTTAGAGAATCGAAGAACTTCTCCAGGCGGAGCTGGGTGCCATGGCTTGGTACCGTTTTCCACCTCCTGTAAACCCGGAGAAACTCAATCTCTTTCTTTCTTTGTCCCTCCGGCACAGGTCGTGCATTTCTTGGTGCCAGGGAAGATTTTGAGGCGACCTTCGGGGATCGGCTCTTCGCAGGATTCGCAGGCGCCGTCGTACTCTCCCTTGGCCATCGAGATCAGGGATTCTTCCATTTGCCGGATTTCCTGCTTGAGCCGGCCCGACCTGATGTTGGGTACGTCGACGTCGGGAAGAACAATGTCTCCTTCTTTGCCGATCGTCTTGGCTGAGTCGTTCTTGAGGATGCTCCTGGTCGTGGCGGTGATGCCGTCGAGTTCCTTGCGGGACTCCGACAGTTTCTTGAGCAACCATTTGTGGATCTTGGCGATGCGCCGTTCGCATTCTTCGCAATACGGCTGCGACGGGTCTTTTTGGAGCACTCCGAGATTGATGGTTTTGTTGTCTATAGTGCACTTTCCGAAGGTCTCGTCGGCAACCCTTTTTTCGGCGGATCTGACCCTGGTCCTTATAAGAATCAAGGTGAAATCGTCCTTGGCTTTGGCTTCAGCTGCTCTGAGCTGCCTTTGAATCCCTTCGGAGACTTGCTTTCGTACTGCTGGCGTCATGCAGAATACCTCCTGATGATGTTATGGGTTGATTTTTGTGGAACCACAATTGCCTCAGATGAAGTCCACCTCCTTCCTTTTTGGAATCTCTTGATATATTTTTAAAAAACAGCTTGATTTCAAGCTTATAAGATATGATAGCATATTAACACAATAATGTCAATGGGTACTTATATAAGTGCGCGTATTTACAAATCCGGCCCTGGCTGGTATCATGGAAAAGTTAAAATGGCTGAATATGGAGGCGTGGCCGAGTGGGCGCGATGCGGATGAGCATCGGGCGGGTCACAAAAGGTGACCCAGGAAACACGAAGGCTCACAGTTTTTTAAATTTTCGAAGAAAAT
>LCPX01000058.1:3102-6601 GCA_001003855.1 Candidatus Moranbacteria bacterium GW2011_GWE1_49_15
TGAGCATCGGGCGGGTCACAAAAGGTGACCCAGGAAACACGAAGGCTCACAGTTTTTTAAATTTTCGAAGAAAATAAGTATGGAGGTGTGGCCGAGTGGTTGAAGGCAACAGTCTTGAAAACTGTCGTGCCCGAAAGGGTACCGTGAGTTCGAATCCCACCGCCTCCGCAAGAATGATATGAAGGGAGTGGGATGAGAAGCTTGTGCCCCGGAGGGGTAAATCCCACCGCCTCCGCAAGAATGATATGAAGGGAGTGGGATGAGAAGTTCATGCCCCGGAGGGGTAAATCCCACCGCCTCTGCCGTTTGGATTGGATTTGAAAAAATATAATGGAAAGGTGGCTGAGAGGCCGAAAGCACCACACTGCTAACGTGGCAGGGTTTAACCGCCCTCGAGGGTTCGAATCCCTCCCTTTCCGCCAATAGCAAAAGAATCCCCCAAGAGGGATTCTTTTGCTATTTTGTACAGAATGAATAAGGGATTCGAAGGGCGCGCCAGGAAAGGGGTCGGGAAAACGTGAGTTTTCCCGGGGTGGAAATGTTAAAACCGCAAGGTTTTAAGGAGCGCGAAAGTGCGACCGCCCAGGCCCGAAGGAGAATCCCTCCCTTTCCGCAGATATTAAAAAGAACCATAACGGTTCTTTTTAGTTTTGAGTGCATATTTTATTGTGCTATATTTAATTTGTAATCTTATTAGGGTTAACAGCATGTCTTTCGATTTGAAGAAGGCGAGAACGATCACGCATCAGGAAAAGGAGGAAATAGCGGATGCTTTTGAATATGAGGCTCCGGAGCAAGAGCCGGCGAAAAGGTCTTCGGACGGACGGATTTCCTGGACGGCTCCCGAATATGAGGTTTATGAAAAAAGCACGGTCTGGTATCTCGGAGCCGCTTTGATAATTTTCGCGATAGCCACCTATGCCATGGTGACGGAAAGCCCGATCATGGCGATCACTTTCATATTGATAGGCGTGGTCGGTTATCTGTATCTTCAGAAGGATCCCAGGACTTTGGATTTCAACATCGATCACCGGGGCATAAGGGCGGGCAGGGAACTTTATGAATATGACAATATGGACTCCTTTTGGATTTTCTATGATCCTCCGCACACCAAAACCCTGAGTCTCCGCACCAAAGCCTCCATGATCCCGTTCGTGCACATACCGATAGCCGACGAGGATCCTTTGGTCATACGTGAAATTTTATTGGAATACCTGCCGGAAATAAAACAGGAACCGAATTTCGTGGACGCCCTGGAAAGATTCCTGCATATATAACAAGAAGGATCTTTATTTCCGTGGAAAATACGGATAGTTGCTTTTATCCGCATTTTATCGTATATTGTATTTTGTCGGTAAAATTTGTCCTTGTAGCTCAGTGGATAGAGCGTTTGGTTGCGGTCCAAAAGGTCGCAGGTTCGATTCCTGCCAAGGACACATATAAAATATATGTTTTCGGAGTGGGTGAACCGTTTCGCTCACGTCAGGAATCGAAAGCCGGAACGATGCGTGAGTTTGTCCGCCAAAAGGACACATGGATAATTTCTAGTTCAAATTTTTGTAAGATATGGAAAAACCGGGGGGCGGTTTTTTTGTTATAAAAACAAAACCAAATGAATTTCTCCAAAGAAAAATGGATCATCATCCTGACCATACTTGTCGATGTCATCGGCATAGGGATAGTCATTCCGGTGCTTCCTTTTTATGCGGAGAGTTTCGGTCTTTCACCCTTTCAGATGTCGTCTCTTTTCGCCGTTTTCGCACTCTTTTCGTTTTTCAGCGCACCTTTTCTCGGAGCGCTTTCCGATAAGATCGGAAGAAGGCCGGTGTTGATTTTGAGCATCGCCAGCACGGCCATCGGCTGGTTTATTTTCGCTTCCGCCAAAAATCCGTTGTTTCTCTTTGTCGGAAGGATCGTCGACGGAATCGCGGCGGGTAATTTTCCGATCGCCCAAAGCTATATCTCCGACATTTCCAAGGATGATAAGGAACGGACTTCCAATCTCGGGGTGACCGGCGCGACTTTCGGCATAGGATTCATTATCGGTCCGGCGATCGGAGCCGCTCTTAGTACCGTTTCCCCGGCGCTTCCTTTTTGGGTCGTGGGGGTGCTTGCGACCGTCAACGCGATTGCGGCTTATTTTTTCCTTCCGGAAACCAACGGAAAGCTGGACAGGGAGAGGAAACTCGAATTCAACCCGTTGCTGCCGTTGATCCGCGCGGTCAGGGAACCCCTTTTCAAGGCCCGGTATGTCGCTTGGTTCTTTTTCGGCTTGGCTGTGGCCGGAATGCAAGCTACATTCGCGATTTATATGCATGACAGGTTCGGGTTCAGCTCTTCCTTGATAGGTTATGTCTTCACGGGCATGGGAGTGATCATGATCTTCAATCAGGGATTCGCCTTGAAAAGATTTTGGCTCAAGAATTTCAAGGAATCGTCTTTGGAGCTTTGGCCGTTTCTTTTTTTCTCGATCGGTTTTTTCTTGATGAGTGCGGAGAGCCTGGCCTTATTTTTTCTGGGACTTCTGGTGATGGCTTTCAACCAATCCATTTTGAGGGTAATCGTCACGAGCAGGGTCGCCGGATTTGCGGGACCGACGAGGAAAGGGGAGGCTCTCGGGGCGATGTCTTCGATCATGTCGGCGGCTATGATAGTCGGACCCATGATTGGGGGAGCGCTTTTTGAAATCAACGCGAGCTTCCCTTTCCTGTTCAGCGCGTTTTCGATCATGGCCGCTTTTTTAGTGATGAAAAAATTCAGGAAGGATATTCCGGAGAAGAAAACGGAGGAAAGTTCAGAGGATGCCGCGGTAACGGTGTGATTTCCGCGGATTCGTTTCCGGAGACTTGCTTTATTTTTTAGCAGGATTATAATTTTGAAAGTGTGGAACCTTCCAATTTCCGAATAGCAGGACTTTCTGGCTTTTCTCAGCCCTTCGAACAAAACAAAGAAAAGCATATGCCCGGAGGCATATGTTTTTTTAATTTGTTTTGAAACTACGAACCATATGGACAAGGGATTCTTGAAGGAGAAATTGAAGAGTAATTGGAAATCGGGGATAACGGTCTCTTTCGTGTCGTTGCCGCTTTCGATCTCGTTGGCCGTCGCGGCAGGGGCCACCCCGCTCATGGGGGTGATTACCGCCATTTGGGCCGGGCTCGTCGCTTCCGTTTTGGGCGGAAGCAACTACAATATCGTCGGGCCGACCGGGGCGCTGTCCGGGATATTGGTCGTGTACGCTCTTTCCTATGGAGTGGCCATTCTACCTTTTTTGGCGATCCTTTCCGGCCTGTTCATTCTCCTGGTTTACATTTTGAGATTTGAGAGGTATATCATCTTTATTCCCTCGAGCGTGATCCATGGATTCACTTTAGGCGTGGCATTTATCATCGCCCTAGGGCAATTGAATTTCTCCTTGGGGATAACCGGAATCGCCCAGCATGAAAGACTCATCGCTAACATCGGGGAAACTTTTTTGAATCTGGAGCGGACCAATCTG